>SYJV01000346.1 GCA_005798335.1 Planctomycetaceae bacterium
CATAACCGCCAACGGACACTTCACCGAAAACCGATCCAGATTTGTCTTCCCTGACATAGCTATCAATCTCCACAAATCCATGAAACTTCCATGTTCCACAAGGATTTAGCAGATTCTCAAACATGTTGAAAGGTCTGGCCTGTTAGCGCCATTTCGATTTGCCGAGCCGAGCGTCGAGCAGATGGAGATTCAGCTCACTCAATTTCTTACCGAATATCGCGAGCAGAAATCTCTGCCCAGCGCTCTGCAATTGTTCGAAGGCTATGACCGACTCGCTGGGTATCATGCCAGTGTGAAGGAGCTGGTGAGCAAAGCGCCACAAGACCTCCAGCGGGCAACAGAGTCCGATGAAAGTGGCTCGCAACGAATGGATCGTGAATGGACCGACTACCGCATCGCGACGATTGCCGAGGCGAAAATGCGTATTGCCGAGATGGAGGTGGAGCTGGACAAACTCAGTCGGGATTCGAAATCAGCGTCGCAAGCGATCGCCAACGAACATCTAAAGTCCGATCACGAAGCGTTCCTGAAGATCATTCGTCGATACTTGGCGATTGTCTCCGAGATGTACGTACTGCAAACTCGGGTTAAAGCCTATCATGTTGAGTTGCAGCGCGTCGAGCTAACGCCCGAAGCCGCGATCAATATCGCGCTGGAGAATCGCTTGGATCTGCTAAATCAGCGTGCGCGAGTAGTCGATGAGTGGCGTCAGATTCAGGTCGCCGCCAATCGACTCAAGGGATTTCTGGATATTACGGTCAATGGCGACATTGCGACGGACCCGGACAGCGACAATCCCTTCGATTTTTCATCGTCCGCGTCCGGTTACCGGGCAGGATTGCGATTTGATGGCCCGCTGAATCGGCAAGCGGAGCGCAACGTGTATCGCGCCCAACTGATCCAATATCAGCAGTCGCGACGTCGATACATGCTGGCGGAGGATCAAATTGTGCGCGAAGTTCGCCGCGATTTGCGCGATCTGGAAACAAATCGCGTAAATTTCGAGATTGCCAGACAAAGCTTAATTACGGCGGCACGACAGGTCGAAGAAGCACGCGATCAATTGCTGCTGCCAGGCCCAGCATCGGACTCCAGCCATACGCAAGACACCCTCAATGCGCTCAGCAGCATGTTGCAGGCCAAGAATGCGCTCATTAGTATATGGGTTGATTACGAAACGACTCGCGTGCAGCTTTTGCTCGATCTGGAAGCCTTGCAGCCCGATCCCAGCAGCGAGCCTGCGGATTTCTTTTTTAATCCAGCGTCCGAATCTCCGCCATGACTCTCGATTCGTCAAAACTCGCAACTTCGCAATGGACAAACGCTCGTCCATCACGTTTCTGGAGCATCACTCAACGACTACTATTAGCAGTTTTCTTGATCGCTGCGAGCGTTGCCGGGTACCGATTCGCCGAGCAACGCAACTGGTTCTTGCCTCAGTCGTCTGCTCAAGCTGAGGTAACGACTGTGGCGAGAAGGGCCACGCTGCCCATCACTGTAATTGCCGGAGGAGAACTGGAGGCCGCTGCAACTGTTGACGTATTCAGCGAGGTCGAAGGACAACAGATCAAGATCGTCACGATGATTCCTGAAGGCACTCTGGTCAAAGCAGGTGCAATCGTCATGTCGCTGGATCCATCAGAAGTCAAGCGGTTATTGTCCGAGCAAGAAATTCGCGTCATGAAGGCCGATACCACCGTAAAGACTGCGAAAGAAGAAGTGAACATTCAGGGAAATCTAGCCGCCACGTCACTAGCCAACGCGCAATTGGCCAAGACTCTCGCGGAACTGGACCGAAAAAAATACTTGGAAGGCGAGCACAAAATCGCGATTAGCGATCTGAAAGGTCAAATCGCTTTGGCTGAATCTGGCTTGCACGAAGCAGAAGTCATGGTCGAAGCCTACGAGAAACTGGTCAAGAAAGGTTTTCGGACTTCGGAACAAATGCGTGCCAAGGAACAAGATCTAGCGCGCGCGAAGCATTCGTTGACGCGGGATCAAGAGAAATTGCGAGTCCTGGAGTCCTTCACGTTCGCTCGACAGAGCGCGGAATTATCTGCCAAAGCTATCGAGACCGCGCGCGTGTTGGAAAGATTGGAAGCCAATGCGAAATCCGCTGCCAGTAAAGCCAAGAGTGATTTAGCCGCCTCAGAAACAACGCATCGTTGGGAAATAGCTCAGTTGGAAAAATTCAAGAGCCAACTGGCAAATTGTCAGGTTAAGGCACCGAGCGATGGGGTGGTCGTGTATGCCAAACAGGAAGGAAAACGCGTTGAATTGGGTGCTACGGTCCATTTCAAGCAACAGCTATTCAGCTTGCCGGACATGAAACAAATGCAGGTAAAGGCGTTTGTGCATGAATCGGCCCTGCGTCGCATCGAGCCTGGACAAAAGGCAGATATCCGCATCGATGCTTTTCCCGACGACGTGTTGACCGGCACGATTGAATCGATCGACTCGTTTTACGATTCGGTTCGTCACTGGACCTCGGGAGGCGTCAAAGAGTATGCCACCAAAATCAAAATCGACACAGTCCCGGCGAAGATGTCGGCTAAACCAGGCATGTCGGCAAACGTGCAAATCAAGGCTGGACAATTGTCTAACGCTCTAGTGTTGCCATTCACAGCAGTCGCAGACCAGGAAGGCAAATATTTTTGCTTCATCGTTCAAGGTGAACTATTCGTGCGGCGCGAAGTAACGCTAGGCGATAATACGGAAAGCCACGTAGAAGTTTCTGAAGGCTTGCAGGAAGGTGAGATCGTGGTGATGAACGCACGTCAACGGCTGCTGTCCGATGTCCAGTCGGGATCTGCCAGTGAAGCTGCCCCGGAAACGGAAAAGTTAGTCGGTCTGGCTGCCGCCGGAAATTAGATAGGTAGCGCCATGCGGCTGATCGCGGCAATTCGTTTGGGAGTCAAGAGCTTGCGACTGCACAAGTTGCGCTCCCTGTTGACTATCCTGGGCGTGGTGTTCGGAGTTTGTTCCGTCATTATCATGCTGGCTATCGGCGAGGGCATTCGCTTCGAAGCTGTGCAGAAAATCAAGGAACTTGGGGCGAGCAACATCATCGTACGCAGCGTTAAACCAACTACGCTGAGCGCCGAAGGAGAGGGTGGAGGTGCGGTACGCTATGGTTTGACCGCAGCGGACCTGCGCCGCATCGTCGACGCCGTACCGAATGTAACTGCCGTGACCGCCGTGCGTGATCATCGTCGCTGGATGTCCAATCATGATCGCAGAATCGACGGACGGGTCGTGGGCGTGACTCCGACGTATCAAGATGTTTCCGGAATTCGTTTGCGAGAAGGGCGATTCATTACGGTGCTGGATCAGCAAAGGTCGACGCCAGTAGCGGTCTTGGGAGCAAGCGTCACACAGTCGCTGTTTCCGCTTGGCAGTCCGATCGGAAAAATTGTGCGACTGGGTGAGGAACAATACTACCAGGTAGTCGGCGTCGTTGAACCTCGAGCTGTTTCCGCCGAGCAAGCCGATGGCGGGCCAGCAAACGATCTGAACCTGGATGTCTACATTCCATTTGAGACCGATCGCGTTCGGTTTGGCGAAACCGTCGCGTTTGATCGAGCCATGGGTTTGCCACCGGAAAAGTTGGAAATACGCCAGATTACGTTGACCGTTGCGGATACCAAGTACGTCAAACGCACTGCCGAAGTAGTCGCCGATTGTCTGCGTGCCAATCATAAAAACGGCGATACGATCATGACAGTACCTCTCGACTTGTTAGAGAAAGCTGAACAAACGCAGCGAATTTTTACGCTTGTCTTGGGTGCCATTGCATGCATCTCACTGTTGGTCGGCGGCATTGGCATCATGAATATCATGTTGGCGACGGTTACCGAACGCACGAAAGAAATCGGGCTGCGACGAGCATTGGGTGCTCGCAGGCACGACATTATTTATCAATTTCTGATTGAAACTCTGGTGCTGACCAGCACAGGTGGTCTGCTCGGAGTAATCTCCGGATTGGCTCTGTCACAACAAGTAACACGCTGGGCAGGAATCGCCACCATGATCCAATATTGGTCACCGATCATGGCGTTTGGTACCTCAGTGGTTGTGGGTTTGATTTTCGGCTTGTATCCTGCCCGCCGAGCTGCGTATATGGACCCGATCGAAGCCTTGCGCCACGAGTAGCTATCCGGTAGCCATCCGACGTTGCGATACTTCTCCAAACGTGGCCCGCGCGAGATCGCTGCAAATTCGCTTTGCCCATTGTCGATGCTGAGAGGAATTGAGTTTGTCTTTAATCGTGGTCAGTGGAGCCATCGCTAACAAACTGCATCAAGGTGGCGAGGCAGGGGTACGCCTAAGCTATGTGCTTGGACTACGTCGCTTGGGATATAGCGTGTTTTTTTTGGAGCAGATTTCTGGTGACGCATGTGTCGATGCTGCCGGTCAGCCTTGTGAATTCCAGCACTCAGAAAACCTAGCTTATTTCAATCGCTTGACAAGCGAAATTGGCTTGGCGGACTGTGCGGCATTGATTCCAGTCCCGCCAAATGAAGAAGTACAACTCAACAGTGAACTGATAGATATTGCCGATGCGGCCGACGCCTTATTGAACATTTCGGGCCACTTGAGCATCGAACCCTTGTTGCTGAGATTTCGCAAGAGAGTCTTAATCGATATCGACCCAGGTTATACGCAGTATTGGCATATCGATGGCCTGTTGGGTCCGCAATTTTCTCGACATGATTGGTTCTTTACCATCGGCGAGAACCTGGGAAACGCAATCTGTCCGATTCCGACCGACGGGATCGATTGGATTCCAACGCGCCCACCGGTGGTGCTGGACATGTGGCCAGTCGTTGCAACAAACAAGGAATTTCGATTTACTACGATCGCGAATTGGCGAGGTGCATTTGGATCGGTACGGTTCGGCGGCAAGACGTTCGGGTTAAAAGCTCACGAGTTTCGCAAAGTCGTTCAATTACCGCACACCGTCTCCAGTACTTTTGAACTGGCTCTGAACATTCACCCAGCGGACCATCACGACAAGACTTCGCTGGAACAAAATGGATGGCGACTATTGGACGCACGTGCCAAATCGGATACATCTGAGAAGTATCGCCAGTACATCCAAGACTCGTCGGCTGAATTTTCGGTCGCACAGGGCATTTACGTGGAAACAAATTCCGGTTGGTTCAGCGACCGGACCACTCGCTACTTGGCATCGGGCAAACCAGCGTTGGTGCAAGATACTGGTTTTTCCCGCTATCTTCCGGCAAGCTGTGGCTTGGTCGCATTTCAAAGTCTGCAAGAAGCCATCGCCGGAGCAGAAAACATCGTCGGCGACTATAGCCGACATTGCCAAGCCGCGCGCGCGATCGCGGAGGAATTTTTTGACTCGGATAAAGTACTCAACCAATTGATGCGCAAGATTGGTGTTGAACCGTAGCACCGCTGCTAACGAGTCTTGGACACCATTCCTGCGTTGCTGATCGCAGAGGGATCGGTCAGTACGAATCCGTGACCGTGGTCGCTGGTTACAATCACCGCCGCCTCTTTCCAGAGTTGATTGGCTTCGATCCATTCAGTGACTGTAGCAAACGCCTCATCGCCGCTGAGAATTGCGCCGATCGTGTTGTCGATGTTCACATCATGGCTTGCCCAATCGACATCGCCGGCCTCAACCATCAGCCAAAAACCGTTTGGATTGCGTGAGAGACACTGTAGAGCCGCGCTGGTGAGATCCGATAACTTGGGATTTTCCTGAATGTCTGCAGTGGAATAAATTTCCTTGGCTGCAACTCCAGTGGTCGGTTGGTAATCGCCATCCGCGGTTCGATAGGGCAAGTGACCCGATTTCACTCCAAAAATTCCCAACAACTTCTGGCTGTTGTGATTTGCTTGACGCACACCCTGGTCGAGCACCATTATTCCGGCTGTACCGGTTTGGCGCTGGACGACGACATATTTTCCCGACTGTTGTGTTTCCAATCGCAATTGATCTATATCCGTCAGATACTTATTGCCTGCGCGGTGGTTCGCCCCTTGGTCGGTATCAGTCGCCGCATCGTCGCTCCAGCCCGCCCCGAGCAACACGTCGACTCCGGCAAGAGGTTCTGTCGCATGGGAAATCGATGGTAGGCCCAGCAAATCTCGCGACAAGTCTTGGTAGTCCAAACGACTGACGTTGTGTGCATAAGCGGCGGCTGGAGTCGCATGGCTGATCGGAACATTGGTGACGACTCCTATCGCAAAACCTCGCTCGCGCTGCAGAATGTGCGCGACAGTTTGCAACTGCTGGCCATCGGGGGCGAGATTCACCGATCCATTGTAAGTCTTGCGACCCGTTAAAATCGCAGTCGCGGCGTTGGCCGAATCGGTGATCGGATGATAGCGTCGCTCGTTCCAGCCGATCAGATATCCCATATCCCTTGGTACTTCCCATGGAGTTGCGCCGGCAAGTTGAAAATCGTATCCTCCTGTTGAATCGACTACTTGCTTGGTTAGAGTCTGAGTATCCACATTGAATTCGGTGGTCTCATTGTGAGGGCTGGTAACACAAAATCCAAAATCGGTTTCCGTGTTGCGATAGTCTTGAAAACTTAGCCCAGTTCCTCGGCCTGCGTCGTAACCGACTTTGCCGGATCGATAGATCGCAGCGGCACGCGTGGTGTGCCAATCGAGTCCGTCGAAAATAATGACGACAATGTACTTTTTGCCGGCTTCGATCGCGGAAAGCTGCAATCGAAACAAATCGGTTTGGTCGAAATACTCGGCGCTTGGATTCAACGTGCCTTCTGGAACGCGACCATACATTTTTTCGAGCGCCGCTTGATCACGGTAGACGCTGCTAAGTTTCTTGACTGTGTCAAGGTTCATTCCAAAGGTATAGACGGGTATCAGGCGATTTGAGTGATTGCACCAATCGTAGTAGCCGCCGGAACTTGTGCCCCAATAGCCCCATTTCGCTTGTCCCGAAACGATGGCTTGGTCCTGCATTTCGCGCAGCGGATCTGTTTGGCAATGCGCCTGGGAATGGATGCAAAGTCCAATCACCAAGCTCGCCATAAGGAATAGCCGAGAGCTAAGTGTCAGGTAACTTTTGTGCGCAGCACCCGAAGGGCGAGTTTCTCGCAAAAGGTACCTGACACTTATTTCTCGAGCGATACTAAGTGAATTTCTCGTTAACATATTTATCGAGTAATACAATTCATGTTCTCGGCAGGGATCTTCGACACAGTTCTGCCTATCTTACTTTTAAACGAATCAGCCGGCGCATTATGCTTCGAATTATAGTCAGCGGCATGATTGCGTCCGACCCTTTTCAGGGTGGCGCGACATGGGCTGTGCTGCAATACTTGCTCGGATTTCGCCAGTTGGGGCATCAAGTCTACTTTATTGAACCTGTGCAACTATCGCGGTTAACGCCAACCGGCTGCCCGCTTGGCCTATCCACAACTGCGGCTTATTTTCGGGAAGTAGCGGTCGATTTTGGCTTGGATCATTCTGCTGCGCTATTGGACGAAGAATCGCAAGAAACTACTGGACTCAGCTACCGGCAATTGGTGGAAATCGCCGCCAGCAGCGACATACTGATCAACATATCGGGCATGCTTCAGGATCAGGAATTGCTCGAACGAATTCCGATTCGCGCTTACTTGGATCTCGATCCGGCATTCATACAACTGTGGCATCATGTTCAAAAGGTCGACATGCGATTCGCCGGTCACACTCACTTTGTAACTATCGGCCAAAATATTGGGACCCCGAAGTGTGATATTCCAACGTGTGGACTGACCTGGATCAAAACATTGCAACCGGTCATACTTGATTTCTGGCCCGTGATGAATGACTCTACACCGCCGGCCTTCACCACGATTGGTAATTGGCGCGGCTATGGTTCCATCGACCATGCTGGCAAATTCTACGGCCAGAAAGCGCATTCGTGGCGAAACCTGTTCCCACTGCCCGGTCGGACCTCTGCAGCGTTCATGCCAGCGCTGGCAATTCATCCCGACGAGACCAAGGATCTCGCTGCATTAGAGGCCAATGGATGGAAGATTCAGCCACCCGAACTTGTTGCGCGAACACCTCAGACCTATCAACAATTTGTTCAGCAGTCATGGGCTGAGTTAGGCATCGCCAAAAGCGGATATGTTGTTTCGCACTGCGGTTGGTTCAGTGATCGAAGCGCTTGTTACTTGGCATCCGGACGACCCGTACTTGCGCAAGAAACGGGCTTTAGTGATTTCCTGCCCAGTACGGAAGGGATCATTGCGTTCTCGGACGTTGACGGAGCGCGGCTCGGTGCTGAGTCCTTGCTCGCAAATTACGCGGTGCATGCGCGTGCGGCGCGTGCAATTGCTGAAGAGTTTTTTGATTCTAACCGAGTATTGCCTCAACTACTGTCCAAGCTCGTCGCGACCTAACCCAACAACTTAGAGAGTTGACCATTTATGAGTGAGCAGTGTCTGCTGATTGTCAATGCGGATGACTTTGGCCTCAGCAGGGGAATTAACGCGGGCATAATACGTACGATAGAAGACGGAATTGTTACCAGTACAAGTTTGATGGTGCGCGGCGAATTCGCGGCTGAAGCGGCTGAATACGCGAACAGCCATCCGCAGTTAAGTGTGGGCCTACATATCGATTTGGGAGAGTGGCAATTTCTTGGTGGTCATTGGCAACCTCGTTATATCGTCGTTCCGCTGGACGACGAGCGGCTGGTTCGCAACGAGATTGTTCGCCAACTGGACGAGTTTCGTCGATTGATCGGCGGCGATCCAACACACATCGATTCGCACCAACACGTTCATCGCGAAGGTTTAGTATTGCGAGTTGCTGACGACCTGGCAAATCAGTTGCAGATTCCCTTGCGGCACTGCAACAGGGCGATTCGCTACTGCGGCGATTTCTATGGTCAACCCTACCCTGGCCAGAGTTCTCCTGATGCAGTTAGTGTCGAGGCTTTCAAGCGAGTGATTGACACCAGACCACTCGGCATCACGGAGTTGGCATGTCACCCCGGACTAGATCAGGATTTCGAGAGCGACTATTCGGTGGAACGTCAATGGGAAGTAAACTCGCTGTGCTCTCCGGACGCCAAAGCCGCGACAGCAACGCAGCGAGTTGTTCTGCGGTCTTTCCGTAGTCCGGATGTGTTGCACATTGTGCGAGGCGCATATGGCTAACAAAGACCCACTGGAGCGAGAGATCATTGAAGCTATTGCGACCGGCCTACGTATCAATCACGCATGCTCGAAAAATATTGTTGGCCTCGACCGCAAGGACTACGATTTTCGATCGAGCTACCACTTGCAGCAGCTAACCGTATCGTTCGACGACGGCTCCCAATTGCCGATGCTCTTGAAGGATCTTAGCGCGAAAAACGTCCCACCGGAAATTGCCCGCGCGCGGCCTGATTTTCTGTATTGTGCCGAGCGTGAAATCGGTGTGTATTCAGAATTTCTCTCAAACGTTATGCTGGATACCGCCCAGCTCTATGCGACCGCCGTGGATTATGACCTCGGCAGATTTTGGCTGTTCATTGAGAAAGTGGCTGGGCGGGAGCTGTACCAGTTCGGTGAACTGGAAATATGGCAAGCGGCAGCGCGCTGGCTGGCTCGTTTCCAGCGAGAATGTGCGAATTTCTCGCTGGACTACAATGCCCTCAAACCATTAGTTTGGGACGGCGTCAATTTCACACGCTTGTTCGAGATAGCCCAGGTTCAATTGGCCGACGGAGAATCCTTTGGCTCAGGAGCACTTGAACGGTTTCGACCCGTTGCCGATACATTCAGAGCCGCCATCGATACGCTGGTGGCGAGCAGTCAGACGCTGGTCCACGGCGAATTTTACGCTTCCAATATTTTGGTCCGAGACCGATCTGGCAACATTTGTCCCATTGACTGGGAAACCGCAGGCTGGGGTTCTCGTCTGATAGATTTGGCGGCGCTGATCAGTGGAAATTGGAATGAAACCCAGCGCGCCGCGATCATCGACGCCTACTGGTCAGCGCTCAGCGATTCACAGAAATTCGATTGGACTTCGCCTGACGCATTTCAAAAGGAGTTAATCGCTAGCAGGTTGCTGCTCGCCATGCAAATGCTATGTCGACCATCGGACTGGTCGCCACCCGATGCCCACCGACAGAACTGGCTAGTGGACGCCGAACACATGGCTCAGTTGTTTCACCAAGTTCGCCCGTAGGTCCCGTAGACCATCGTCCATAGTGCTAGCGAGACGGAACTTCCATTTCTTCCAGCAGTTGTGTGGCGCCAAAGACATTGCCGGTGATCCACAGAACGTATCGAATATCGACACCGATGGAACGACTATAGTTCTGATTCCAGGCGAAATCATTGATGGTCGCTTCGAAGGCGCGGTCGAAATTGACACCTACCAGCTTGCCTTCATTGTTCAAAATGGGACTGCCCGAGTTGCCGCCGGTGGTGTCAGTGTCGTAGAGCAGCGCAACGGGTACTTGGCCGAGCACAGGATGCGCGAACCGACCGAATGCTCGCTGCTGGAATAAATCAAGTACTCTGCGAGGCATAATGAAAGGAGCTTCGCCAGTAGTTTTTTCGACAACACCTTTGAGTGTTGTGATTGGACTCTTGTACACGGCATCCTCGGGCGAAAAACCGCGAACGGTTCCATGCGTTAGCCGTAGCGTCGAATTCGCGTCGGGTACAAAATTATCCGCGAGAAACGCCTGCTTCGCGCTGAGCAGCTCGCCATAGAGTTGACTGAGCGCTCCCTCGCGCCGTTTGTCGATTGCACGCAGTTCCATCAACCGAGGATAGCACTTTGCAACCAACCGGATCGCGGTGTCCGGAGACTGATCAAGTTCTTGCGGTGAGAGCTGGAGGTATTTCTGCAGAGATTCCTTTTCGCCAATGCGAGTACCGGCAACATAGGCTACTACGAAATCGCTCAATGCTTGTTTGTCTTGAAAACCGCGTACGAAATCCAATATAGAGTCCGATTGCGTTTTCGATGGCGGGGCAGGTTGATTGCCATTCAATTTCACTAGGCGCTCAAGCATTCCCTGCAACATGATCCGGTCGGTTGGCAAATCGAGATCCTGATGGGCGAGCAGCAGTTGCTGGACCGTCAATTCGTAATTGCGGTCCATGTATGCGACTTCGCGCTCGATATCTGGCTTGACTCGTTCGCGGGCGGCATCATAAATCGTGAAGGCCAGTGCGAGGCTACGGCAGGTAATGACCAGATTGGCTTGTGTTAATTCAAGCGGCGCCTGGGTACTCAGCTCGTGATATACTCTGCCGATGTCTGGCAGCAGTCGCCCGTGACGCCGCACTCTTTCCGGATCGTTGTTGATGTAATCCTGGAGAGCCGATTCCTGCTGCAATCGAGTTTCGACCAATTGCGCGCGATTAAGTCCTTTCAATTGTCCGCGCGATCGCTTTTCAACGTTCGCCAAACTCTGAATGCGATTGGTGTGCTTGAGGGCCAGCGACCGATTATCGCGCCCAGCGGCTTGCATGACGCCGATCTCCCATTGATACAAATCAACGATAAAAGGCAATCGCTGGTCCCGTTCGTATTGCAGGAAATGCGAGGTTTTGTGGCGCGCGGTGCGACCGGGGTAACCGAGCAGCATCACGAAATCATTTTCGCCGACTCCCGAAGCTTCGACTTGCAAAAATCGCTTGGGTTTGTACGGCACGTTATTAGGCGAGTACTCTGCGGAGGCACCATCGGGTGATACGTAAGCTCGCATAAACGAGAAATCGCCGGTATGGCGCGGCCATTCCCAGTTATCCACATCGCCACCAAAGTTGCCAATCGATGCTGGTGGCGCAAAGACCAGCCGCACGTCCTTCAAATAAGTATAGAGAAACAGCATGTACGACTTGCCTGTAAACATCTCCGCGACTTCGGCGCGCAGTCCAGGATTCTCACTCTCGGCGAATTTCTCTAATTCCTTTTGTCGCTTTTCGATCGCTTGAGTGCGGTCCAGGAACGTCATATTACTTGTCACCGCGCTCAGCACTTCTTGCGATACGTCGCGAAATGACTCGGTGATACGTACGGTGTAACCTCTCGATGGAATCTCGTCGGCGCGACTGCGCGCTTGAAAGCCGTCCGCCAAGTAATCTCGTTCGGCTGTGCTTGCCGTTTGGATGGCTCGGTAGGCGCAATGATGATTGGTGATGATCAGTCCGTCAGCAGACACGAAGGAACCGGTGCACGTATTGACTCGGCAGATGCCGTCTACCAAGCATGTTTTCTCCGTACTGAAGACTTGATCGGCCGACAATTTTAGTCCGGTGGAGCCCAGATCGAGCGACGCAATTTCGTTGATTGGGAACATCCCTTCCACAGCGATTGTCGAATTCGGTTGACTCGATGGGCAGACCAGCACGACGAGCAAGAGTGTCGCGGCGCGAATCGTCAACTTGACTAAGCGACTGTTCGATTTCATGAGTTGCATACTTGTCGATCCAGGGACAAAGGTAGAACCAGCCAAATCGTGCACGGAAGTAGAATAGTGGCATTCGGACGGATGCTATGAATTATGACAACCTTTGCTGGGACTTGGCAGCGGACACCCCAGCATGTTTAATGTCAACTAAATATAAGCAGTGTTCGAACTGATTTCTCGCGGAGTGCCAGGAAATTCGCCCTGTAAATATTACGTATCCGGTGAAGAAAAATAGGATGTATCAACAGGAATCGGAGCACTGCTGGCTCCCTTGAGTGGAAATGTACAGGATAGCGTGAAGTATTGTCTGATTGATAATGCGGACCAACTACCGCAGGTACAGGTTGCGATTCAATCTGCGACGGTAGTTGGATTAGACACCGAATTTGTGGCAGAGGATTGCTTTCGACCCGACCTGTGCCTGGTTCAAGTCTCGACGGAAAACGCGGTATTCATCGTTGATCCACGTGCGAATATTGAATTGACCGAGTTTTGGCGCCTGTTTGTCGATCCACATCGAACAGTGGTGGTTCACTCCGGGCGCGAAGAAATCCTGTTTGTGTTTCGACAAACTGGCCAGACGATTCCGAGATTGTTTGACGTTCAAGTGGCCTTGGGAATACTCGGCGGCGAGTATCCCGCCTCATACGCCAATCTGCTTAATCGGATACTGGGCGTAAACCTAGAAAAAGGTGAGACGCGTACCGATTGGCGGCGTAGACCGTTGTCCGCTGACCAGCTCGATTATGCTGCGCTGGACGTTCTCGATTTGCCAAGGTTGCATACCAGGCTGGTCAACGAACTCGAATCGCTCGGTCGGTTGCAATGGTTGCATGACGACTTGGAGCGCCGGCAACGAGAGTTGATTGACACGCACTTGTCGGAGGGTTGGCAGCGGATTGGTGGCATCCAGTCGATGCGTGGTCGGCAATTGGCAATCGTCAGGGAATTGTGGCGCTGGCGCGAACGTGTTGCGGAACAGCGAGATATGCCAGCGCGCCGAGTTCTGCGCGATGATTTGATCGTCGAGTTGGCCAAGCGAGGTTCCGCGGACCCTAAGAAGATCGCCAATATTCGTGGACTTCATCATACCGGTTTGCAGCGAATGATTCCCGATCTTGCAAGCTGCGTCGCCAATGGCCTAGCGGCAGACGAGCTCCGATTGCCGTGGTTGGGGAATTCCAAACGTAATCGTCCGTTACCGCTGCTACAACAATTTCTCAACGCAGCGATGGCCTATTTGTGCCGTTGCAATAGAATTGCTCCTTCAATTGTCGGCACCTCCGACGACGTGCGCGAGTTGATCACCTACTGGTTGAACGACGTCGACAGTGACCAAGAACCACTACCGAGCTTGTTGGCCGGTTGGCGCGGCGAATTGATTGGGCAGCCACTGTACGAGATTTTCTCCGGCCAGAAAGCTCTACGAGTTAACAACCCGCTCGACGATATGCCCCTGGTTTTATGCGATGCACCGCCGTACCGTCTCGAATAAAGCTCCTTAGAGTTTTTATCCATCAGCTAAGTATCACGCGAGAAATAAGTGTCAGGTACGTGTCAGGTACCTTTTGCGAGGAACTCGCCCTTCGGGTGCTGCGCACAAAAGATACCTGACACTTATTTCTCAGCTATTCCTAACTTGCCAGACATTGCTGAATCGAAGCGGTGCACCTAAATTATCCTCATTATCGCCTGCTCAAATGAGCGCTGGCGCGTCATTGATGCGGTGCGACACGGAATTCGAAGCGACTGACTATTACAGGGAGATTTGCAACATGGCTGTAGGCTTTGGCATTATTGGTTGTGGCATGATCGCCAAGTTTCATTCATTGGCAATTCGCGACACCAAGGGTGCCAAGTTAGTGGCTTGCTTTGATGTTGCGGCGGATCGAGCCGAGGCGATTGCCAAAGAATTTGGCGGTCAAGCCTATTCGAACCTCGACGAGATGCTCAAGCGCGAGGACTTGCACGTAGTCACTATCTGCACTCCCAGTGGTGCGCATATGGAGCCAGCGGTTGCCGCAGCTAGAGCTGGCAAGCACATAATCGTCGAAAAACCGCTCGATGTAACGCTGAAACGTTGTGATGCCATTATTGATGCGTGTGACAAAGCGGGAGTAAAACTGGCCACGATTTTTCCTTCGCGTTTTCACCAATCCAGTCAACTGCTTCGTCAAGCGGTTGATCAAGGTCGGTTTGGTAAGCTGGCGCTGGGAGATGCCTACGTGAAATGGTTTCGCACGCAGCAGTATTATGACAGCGGTGCTTGGCGCGGTACCTGGAAACTCGATGGCGGCGGAGCACTGATGAATCAGGCGGTTCATAGCGTCGACTTGTTGTTATGGTTGATGGGACCAGCGCTGGAAGTATCCGCGTACACTACAACGCTGGCACATGAACGCATCGAAGTCGAGGACGTGGCCACTGCGACAGTCAAATTCGCGAGCGGAGCGCTGGGTGTTATCGAAGCAACCACGGCGGCTTTTCCGGGTTCATTGAAGAAGATCGAACTATCGGGCTCGGAAGGTTCGGCCGTTCTGGAAGAAGAGAGCATCATCAAGTGGGATTTTGCCAAGAGTACCAAAAAGGACGATAAACTGCGCGAAGAGATGTTGGGACGCACGAAAACTGGTGGCGGCGCCTCCGATCCTGCTGCGATCGGCCACCATGCGCATGCCGAATTGTTTAAGGATTTCCTCAAAGCCATCAAGGACAATCGTGCGCCAGCGATCGACGGGAGAGAGGGGCGACGAAGTGTGGAACTGATTCTGGCGATCTACAAGAGTGCCCAAACTGGCAAGCCAGTTGCCCTGCCGCTGAAGTCTGACCCTGTCATGAAATCGGCGACCAAAAAGTAGCCTATCGACAACATTTGGTCCAAGTCTTGAATTCGCGTTGGCAATGGTTCAGAATAATCGCCACTGTTCTTGAAGATTTTGATGGAGAATGTGATGTACCGACTGCTGCCCTGTTTAGCTGTTTTAGTATTTGGCTGGACCACTTGTTTTTCCGCACATTCACAGGAGCTGTCGTACTTTCGGCACGATCATGGAGTCGCGAAAGGCAACCATCCGTTACCTACTGATTTTTCAAAGGACGCCAAACTACTTTGGCGCACTGCGCTACCACCGGGGCATTCGACTCCGTGTGTTTGCGGCGACTCTATTTTCTTGACAACTTATCGTGCCGAGGAAAAGGAATTGGCCACCGTTGCACTAGAACGTGCAACCGGAAAAATACGCTGGAAAAAAGTTGTACCTGCCCCGACGATCGAGCCAGTGCACGCATCCGGCAGCCCGGCCTCGGCGACTCCCGCCTGTAACGGCAAGCAGGTGTTTGCCTTCTTCGGAAGTTATGGAATGCTGTGTTATGATCTGGACGGAAACTTGCTGTGGGAAAAGAAGATGGGGCCCTTCCAGGACGAATTTGGAGCGGCAAGTTCTCCGATTCTGCTGGATGATAAGATTATTTTGAACGAAGACCACGATCTCGACAACTTTATCATGGCCATCGATCAGCGCACTGGAGAGACCGTGTGGAAAGTTCCTCGCCCGGAATTCACGCGCAGTTATTCGACGCCACTGGTGCTCGACCGCAACGGCAAAAAAGAAATTCTCATCGCCGGTTCGTTGCAGTTAGCGGCCTACGATTCCGCGACCGGGGAAAAGCTGTGGTGGTTCAACGGCCTATCGAGAATTATCGACTGCACGCCAGTGGTGCACAATGGTTTGATTTACGTTGCCTCGTGGACACCTGGCGGCGATTCCGGGGAACGAATTTCGATGGAACCGTTTTCCGAAGCACTTACCAACTACGACAAAAATAAAAACAACATGATCGCCAAGGACGAATTGCCTGCCGGCTCGCCTGTCATGGACCGTTTTTTTCGAATTGACCTCAACCAAAATCTAAACCTGGAAGAGGATGAATGGAAGCGCCACGCGATTGTATTCGAGCAAGCTCAAAACGTTGCAGTAGCGTTGGAACCCGGCACGCGCGGCAGCCTAGCGCCTCAGTACGTCAAGTGGACATACACTCGCGGACTACCCACCGTCCCCAGCTCGGTCGTCTACGATGGCTACCTGACCATGGTAAAGGACAGCGGCATTGTCACAATTTTGGATATTGCCAAAGGAGAAATGGTGCATCAAGGACGTGCCGAGGGTCGTGGTAATTACTACGCTTCGCTGGTCGCTGGCGACGGCAAAGTATATATGATCAGCGAGAACGGCGTCGTAACCGTGATGCAGGCTGGTCGCGATGGCAAAATTCTCTCCTCGCATGATTTCGGTCAGCGAATTACGTCGTCGCCAGTAATCGACGATGGGGTCATGTACTTCCGCACGCAAGACGCGTTGTACAGTTTCACCAAGCGATGAATTGAGACCACTCCCGTTCGCTTGCTATAATTTCTAAAGTGCATGCTGTCGTTCAGTCGCGTGCAGCCGTGTGGTGTCGTGCGGAAATTGGACCGAGAAAATCGAGTAATCTCGAAAGTGGAAATGCTGGGAGTATGGCCATGGCCAGCGTATCGTCTGGAATTGAAATTGTTTACCCGGAGAGCGATGGCAAACCCATGGGCGAAACCGATTGGCACATCAACGAAATCATTCGCCTACGCGATATTTTGATGCATCGGTACCAAGGGCAAACAGTCTACGTTGGCAGTGATATGTTAGTCTACTACGAGGAGGGAGTCCCTCGTCGATTTGTGGTGCCCGATGTTTTCGTTGTAATGGATTGTGTGCAGAAAGATCGCCGGACCTTTAAGACCTGGGAAGAACAGCGAGTTCCCGACGTAGTATTCGAGATTACATCGCTATCGACTGCGCGCAAGGATCAGACACTCAAGCCGAAGACTTACGGAGCCATGGGAGTCAAGGAATTATTCCTGTTCGACCCATTGCAGGAATATCTTACTCCAAGTCTGCAAGGCTTTCGCTTCGAGCAGGGAAAACCGATCGCGATGCGAGCCAAGAACCATCAGTTGCAATCGGACGTTCTGGGAATGCACATCGCTGCTCGCAACGAGCATCTGATTTTCACCGATTTGGACTCCGGAGAACTTGTCTTGACCGGTGAAGAAATCCAGACGCGGGAGGCGGAACGCGAACGGCGAGCCAAAGAACAAGAGCGTAGCGCGAAAGAGCAAGAGCGCGCGGCCAAGGAGCAAGAGCGACAAGCGAAAGAAAAGGAACAAGTTGCCCGGGAACAAGAGCGACTGGCCAAAGAACAGGAGCGGCAAGCTAGGCTGGTGGCAGAAGCGCAAGTACGCCAGTTGCAGGCTGAGCTGGACGAGCTGCGCAAGTCATGACGCAAATGGCGATTGCAGTAAATGCGATCAATCTTTACCAACGTGCTTGACTTGTTCCCAGTACTTCTCGAACGCACCGTCGTGGTGAAAATCGGGGCTGTTATCAATGTCGTGGCATTGAATGCACTTGTCGTGCGCTTTAGCCAAAGGTAGGCGCATTTCCGCGATAATCTGCAATTTTTGCTCGTCGGTAACTTCGAGGTCTCCATTTTCAACGGCGACATGTTTCGAGCCCGGTCCATGGCAATTCTCACAACCGCTGCCTGTCATCAGAGGAGTTTTTTCTAAGGACTCATAACCGCTGACATACGGCAAGAACTCTTGTGGATGCCAGCCCGTCGAATGACAACTTACGCATTCGGGATCAAAGTGGCGCGGGATCATCGTTCGCTCGCCAGGATCTACCAAGTGCGACGTGGCTTCGAAATGAGGCGTGCCCTTCCATACTTCGAACGCCTTGGAATGGCATTCACCGCACGATTCGCTGCCTACAAATTGGTTGCCGGACGGATGATTCATCGGATTGGCCCCCAAGTCCTTGAATCCTAAGCCTTTGAGTTGCTCCTGGTATCGGGCGAACAGTTCGAGCATACGAGGTGAATCTTTGAACTGAGAGCTCAAGGCGACTCGCTGATATCGAATTGGCTTATTCGGGTCATCGAAAATTCCTAGTAGTACCGCGTGCATGCCTTTGACACCCGTTTGCACCAGGGCAGTGGCAGTACCCTCAACGACTTCGTGTTCATGCTCGGGTTCGCCCAAGCCACCACACACAACCAATTGAAAGCCCGGTACCTGTTTAGCTATTTCGCGTGTTTCTTCGAGCGACGCGTAGGCGAGCAACACTTTGAAATCGCATCCTTGTTTCTGCAAGTCCGCCAATACTGGTTTCAGCGATGGGATGGGGTCCAGCAACTCGATCTCGGCGTTCTTGATTTCGTCTCGATAGGAGTTTCCTAAAACTCCAGTGACACCAAATTTCTTCCCATTCACGCTGAAAATCTTGCTCTTGGGCAGCATATCTGGCACCAACACACTCACGTTCGCGGAAACATAAGGTGTCTTGATATTGGAATCCGGCACGGTATGAGCCATTAACTCGGTGCTGGAGAGTTTCAAGTCGGCCACTCCGTACGTGACCGCTTGATAGCCCATCAGTTTGAATACTTCGGAAGTCGTTTGCAGTTGGATTTCCGGCTGAGTACCCACTCGACGGACTTGATTACCTACGTCGATGGGAATCACGTCCCAACCTTTGGCGAGCAGATCTTGCAACAGTCGATCTCGCCGCGCGATGCCACCTTTCTGTTTATCCAACCCGGTGCAGCCGCATGGTTCGAGATACCCGTTCTGCTGGCCACTAATAAGAAACACCGCTTTGGGATTACCCCAACCTTCCGCTATTTTCTGGCGTTTTTCATCATCGGTTGTAACGTTTGCTTCAACGGGCAGTCCTTTCGAACGTTGCTTCACCAGGTCGCTGACGGCAACGGGGCCTTGCGAATTACTTGTTACGGGAGCTGCCAGCGCAGGGTCGAGCACTATATTTCCGCTTGAATCGACACTGTCAGCGGCAATTTTTGGCGCCGCATCCTTCGCCTTTTGTTCCGATGGTACTTGCTCGGTGACGGAGGGCACACCAATTTCGATGCTAGCTGCCGAGTTACTAGCGGTGGCGTTGCCGGCAGGTTTGTTGCCTGAGTGAGGACCAGTGTTGACGGCCGGTTGCCCACATCCGACAAAACTACTGATGCTGGCAATCGCCAGTCCCGCTATCCACAAGCTCATCGACCAAGGCGAAAATTTACTTGCATTGCGATCGGTTGCACCAGCTAAGGTCGCTGGTGGTAAGGCGAGCGGCAGATAGTTGCTTACCAATACAAGCCCGAAGCGCAAGCGAGTGTATGCCAGGATTGACGCACTCGCTTGCGCATCGGGCTTGTATTCGCTTAGGCCTTGGTAAATTCCCACCTGCCGCTCACCTAAATGTCGAAGTTCGCTCGCAGGTCGTCCCATAACGCTAGCAGGCAAGCACATTTCGTTGGCTCCCTCCGAATGTTCTCGTGCGCAGAGGTAGTAATGCTGGCTATTCAACAACAACTCGAAGATAAATGGGGATCGACCGCAAATGTTCGTGATTGGTATTGATGACAACTTTTCCGTAGTTGGCCGAATTTGTACCCGGATAGTTCGCTGCCGGAGCATTTGCGGGTACTTCGACAATGATCGGATATAACCGGCGCGTGCCTGTAGTGGTAGGTTCTCCAATTGTAACTTTCAGTGATTCAGCGGGAATGACGCTTTCCACTTTCGGGACAATCGACTCGCGATCCGCCCCGCGGACATCTAAATGTACCTTTACGGTAGTTCCCGTGAGACGGCTCACTTTTCCGATATTCAAAATGTTGGTATCCGTGTTGAACGACGGACCACCGATCAAGTGCAAATCGCCTCCCACCTTTCCCGAAACTGACATTTCCAGATTCGTCAAATTCTCATTGTTTGTCTGAATTTGTAGCTTGCTGTTTATTGGTCCAATTGGCATACCAGGGCGAATCGACACGGTAATTTCGGCGACAGAAGTCGCAGCATTGTGTCTGGGATATTTGGTCGTATCCAATGGTACCATTTTCGCTTGTGGTAACACTCGATCAACAGTCTTGGGATCCGCCCAAACAACACTATCTACCGACAGCGGCGTGCTGGCGTAAGAAAACATCATGATTTTCTTCTCGAGTTTGTCCGTTGCGGAAAATTCGCCCAAGATCAATTCCGAGGGATCGAAGTGAATCGTGCGAGCCACAATTCCTCTGACCGTTAACAGCACGCTGGTATGCTCGGGGTCGTTGGTTTTGATCGTTGCGTTTTGAGAAAATTCATCGAGAACGCCGGTGGCAGTCCACTTCAGATTGATCGCCGTTTCCTCGCCCGGCATCAGCGAAGATTTATCCAACGTGCCGATCGTACATTTACAGCTCGAACCGGCCACTTCCAAATTCATCGGTGCATTTCCGATATTACGCACAAAGAACGCATGGTCCTTCGTGGCTCCCTGTGTCATCGATCCAAAATCGAACGTGGTGCCCCCTTTGATTTCTAAGCGCGGAGCACCATCTTTGACGACGGCACTTGCCGGATCACTACCATCCTTGATGATTGCCTCAGCGGACGCGGTGGCAGTGGATGCGACATTCGACGCGGCAGTCGCGGGAACGTAGAACCGCTCCTTTAAATTTGTGTAGGTCAGCGCATGCTGAAACCAACCAATTAACGAACCCAAAATCAGGGCCAGTACCGACGTGATAACGATTTTTGTCATAATTCCAATGCCTTACGAAACTCAATCATTGAATAAACCAATAACATCCCCAACAGCCAGCCCAAGGACGTACTCATTGCTCCGGCGTTTGCGCATTCTTGTAGGTACGCATCCAGTTTACCAACGGTTCGGCCTGCGCCCATGGTGAACGAAAGCTTGGTCGCACAACGGCCGCATCCAAAATTCTCTCCGGTACGTAAGGTAGCCAAATCAGTTGATTGACTAATTTCTGATCATCGTTCATCGCTTGTTGGTCCCACTCGTGGGCGCTGTGGACAAATCTTAGCGTTGAGTCCCAGCGGCCAAGGCAGGCGTCGACCACTGCCATTTCAACGTGCAATTGAACGCTGCCAGGATACCGAGCGATCGCCTCGCTGTAAAACTCCCTCGCCTTTTCCAGCGATTCGATTTCTCCGTCCTGGCCAACCGACAATCTTCGACGCGCCCCTGCAAGACTCAGCATCGCATCGCCTGCCAATTGCCAATTCAACTGGCCAGCCGAGTCACTGTTGAGCATTTCCTTGATCGCAAGGTCGAGAGAATCGGCCAAATTCCCCAATTCTGACGAAAACTGGGCCGCAGAAATCTGTTGGTTCAGCAATTGACAAACACCGATTAAAGGACCAGCATCTAATGTGTCTGCCTTGGCAGCTTGCCGCATCAATTCGAGTTGCTCCTGGTAGCTTCTCGCGCGACCAGACTGTTGGAATAGTGTCCAACTCGCCGAAACGGGTCGCCATGTTTGAACGAGAAATACCAGCAGACACAGTCCGATCACACTCGGTGCAGTCCAACTTGCCCAGCCGGACGTTGTCTGGCGGGTGACTTGGTGCAACTTCTCTCGATCGCATTGGACAGTGGCCAGCAAGCACACCAGAGGGACTGCAATACCACTTGCTTGCCATGATCCACTTGCAAACAAGGCCACGATCATCGCCAGACTCGCGCTGCGCAGTAAATTGAGCGACATACTTCCGTCGTGTATCCAACCCAACATCGCCCACAGAAATACAGCCGCCCCAATCCACATCAAAAACATGGCGTCCAAGTCGAGAGCCTGTCCGGTCAACGTCATCATCGCGCAACACACCAGCGACCCTACCGCAACTCCCCAAATCATCCAACGCAAATCGCGTTTGCGTTCGCGTAATTCAGAATCCACAGCAATTTCATGCGATTTATCTGACTGAATTTCTGGCGCGCTGGCCGCTGCGGCATCGACAATTGTGCGTTTTCGCCCGCGAACTCCGGCCAGCCATGTGTAGTAGGGTAAGATTGAAAACAAGACCCATAAAGCGCACAGCAGTGCCAATGGAACCGAAACCGTTGCCGCTAAATCCAGAATC
>SYJV01000347.1 GCA_005798335.1 Planctomycetaceae bacterium
CAAATATTTCGCTTTCCAGTAGCGAAGGCGCGAGCGCCGCGCAGTTGATGCACAGCAACGGTCCGCTGCGTCGCTTGCTGGAAAAGTGAATCGCCCGTGCCACCAGCTCCTTGCCCACACCGCTCTCGCCACGAATCAAAATCGTGGCCCCAGTGGGAGCCGCTCGAGCGATATTTTGTTTAACGCGCTCGATCTCGACACTATCGCCGACCATCTCGCTTTGTTGCCCCAGTTCACGACGCAATGCATCGATCTGCTGCAAACTAGTAGCGAGTGAACTCGATAATTTTTGTTCGGCCTGCTTGCTGGCCAACGTCAGAGCAAGGTTATCAGCGACCCCAATAACCAATTCCAAATCGTCGTCAGTTAACATCTCTTCCTGGAGCGTCGAATAGACGTGCAGCATGCCACATAAATCGTCGCCATCTCGCAGCGGAGCACAAATGATACTGGACGTTTCACGTTGACCCGATGCGCGCGCCAGCGACAGGCTTTCATCTTCGCGTACGTTGCGAGCCAGCAGAGCTTGGCGTTCCTTCAAAACGGTGGCGACCAGAAAATCACTGGCACGATGGTAAGCGCGACCACTTGCTTGACGAGCAGCGATGACCGCCATCGTTGGAATCGTTTCGCTGTCTTGCTCCGCCGGCTGATCGAATAAAACCACTCCGCCCGATGAAACGCCGATGCGGTCTAACAAGCGGTCAAGCGCGGTCTGCGCCGCCGCAGGGACGGTCGTGCATTTAACGAGGTCCGCGATCAAACTATAAAGGAATCTTGCATCTGAATATTCATCGCGCTGCGACTTGGGCGATTCTTTCAACCACCTGGCCGACCGCTTGCGATTGACTATCAACGGAGCATCGTTGATTTCGACTGTGGCTTGTTCACCACTAATCTGCGACGAACTTCTTGAAGAAAATGAAACTGGAGGTGATCCGAAAGCGTCCGACAAATTGATCGCGAACGTCATTAGGCAGTCAGCAACCCCTATCATATCCCCTTCATTGAGCAGGCGCACGCCATCAATCGTGACACCACAGACTTGGGTACCGTTGCGAGATCCCAGATCTCGGACACCCCACCCCCCTGTGGTTTGGGCGACTTCGGCGTGAAATCTGCTAACTCGATCGTCTCGGATGACGATTTGGTTGTCAGATGAACGACCAATTGCGATCTTGTCGCCCGGCTGCAATCGAAAAACGTCCGTCCACCGCGCTGCGTGACGGATCACCAGGTAAGCCTGGCTGGAAGTTTGTTGCAATGGCGACACCTGCAAAGTATCCTAGTGGTTATCTCTTTAACCGATTTAATCGCTACGCCCTAACCAGGCGCGAATCTACTCCGGAGCACGCGAATGAACGATCAGAGTATTGTAAACCAAACCTCCACACTCTGCCGCCCATTTCTGTGTGCCTTGGCGATTGTGATCGGTTCACTCCCCACCATTTCCTGGTCTCAGAATGTCGGTGGACTCGGTTTCAGTACGGGTGCGGTGGGTGGTGTGAAGGTTGACGCTGACGGCGTCGTCCAAGTTGCCACCCAACAGGAACGTGAACAATCGTTAAAGGGGCTGCGGGGTCGAGTCGCTGGAGCGATGGGCGATTTGCGGCAACCTGCGGCCATGCGTATGATTTCGCTCAAGCGATTGCAGGACGCCATCATGCAGTCGACTTCCGAGAACAAACCATTGTCGGAAGACATGCTCTATTTGGCCGGACTCCAACGAATCGAGTACTTATTCGTTTATCCCGATCAATCGGACATTGTTATCGCAGGACCAGCCGAACCCTGGACAGTTCGCGCCGATGCAAGCGTGGTCGGTCAACAGAGCCTTCGGCCAGTCGTTCAGTTAGAGGATCTGCTGACGGCGTTTCGGACGGTCGATGCGGCAAGGCATCAGCCGATCTCCGTATCGATCGAACCAACTGCCGAAGGATCAAAACGGCTTCAGCAATTGCTCGACAAAGTCGTTGCTGGCCCAGGGTTCAGGCCGCAATCGATTGAACCAGCGATGCGCGAAGCATTCGGTCCTCAACTGGTTAAATTCACCACGATCTCAACTCAGTCCCGTATGGCACATACTTTGGTTGCCGCTGATTACCACATGAAGCGGTTGTCCATGAATTTGGATCCAAGCCCAGTGCCGGGTCTGCCGAGTTATTTGGAAATGATACGCAATGGCGCCAGTGATAAACAGCAACGATGGTGGCTGGCGTGTGACTATCAGGCGATTTTCCGCAGCGATGATGCGCTGGCTTGGAAATTGTCGGGACGAGGTGTCAAAGACATGACGGAGGAAGATCTCGTCACGTCGGACGGCGTTCGGACTGGAACCGGGAAAGCAAATCGCACCGCGCAGAAATGGGCTGATTTATTTACTGAGAAGTACGACGAACTATGTATCCAGAACGCCGCTTTCGGCGACCTCCGTAACGTCATGGACATGAATATCGTCGCCACTATTATCGCCGCACATCAGCTCGATAAAGTTGCTGGATGCGATTTGTCGGTCATCCGTGGTTTGTCAGGTAATTTAGAAACCGGTTCGTGGCATACTCCCAAGACGATTCCACCCCATTGCAGTTTTATTCGCGGAGCCCGCGGATGGGTATCAACCGCCAGCGGTGGTGTAGAAATCAATCCATGGCAAGTCGTCAGTCAAAACACCCAGCCCTCCGAAGCCATCGGTGCGACGCGAGCAGGTGCTAACCCCAAGAGCGCCAACTGGTGGTGGAATTAGTCCTCAGTCGTCCGCTTTACTGGCGTCTTTAATTACGAACCGCGCTCGCAGTCGGGCGACCTCCGTTGCGAGGCCGGCCAATTTAACACTGGCAAGCACTTCATTGAAATCCTTGTACGCTGCCGGAGCCTCGTCCTTGGGGTATAACCGGCAGTTGCTGAGAATGTCCGACTGATCCATCGACTCGTCAATCGAGCGTTGATCCAGTTGACGAATGGCCGCCTTGCGACCTAGCGCACGTCCTGCACCATGATTCACGCTAAAGCAACTCTTCTTTGCTCCGTCAGCAGCGACCATGACCACTGAACCGGCCTGAGGATTTCCCGGCAGCAATATCGGGTGTCCGGTTTCATAGAACGGCGTTGTCTTTAACGCGTGATGCCCAGCGGGAAACGCTCGTGTCGCGCCTTTGCGATGGACCCAGCACTCGCGATTGTCGATGAATTCGCGTCGCGCGATGTTGTGGCTGATGAAATACACCAACTCTCCTTCGGTTCCCGGCAAGATTTCTTGAAAAGCTTCCAATACCAAAGCATTGATCAGCAGATGATTGACGGTGGCAAAGTTCGCGCCCAAAGCCATATCGTCCAAATAGGCGTCAGCTTCGATCGTACCAAGTGGCGCATACACCAATTCACGGTCGGAACCGGGCAATGGAATATTCCAAGCGGAAAACTTGCCTTGCAATGCTTTGAATTGGCCGCTGGCCAAATTGTGACCAAATCCACGTGAACCGCAGTGCGATAGAAACGCCACCTTGCCCGAGTCCAGTCCAAACACTTTGGCAGTCGCGCGGGCACTAGCATCCTCAGCGACCTCGACTACTTCGCATTCACCGAAGTGGTTGCCGCCACCGTAAGACCCGAGCTGCGTCATTTTCTCGGCGAACTTTGACATTAGCGTACTTGTTTCCCGCAGATGATCGAGCCGGGACTCAAGCGAACGAACCGTTCCATCATGACCAACGTGCGCAGAATCCTCGCACCGATCCGCCCAATGCGTAGGAATACCCAACGACTCGAGCACGCGTGCACTGGCTCCTTCGACCGCCACCTGCCGTCCCAGATATTCATCGACGCGTCGGGATTTCTTGGCGCTGCGTTGTCCTTTTCCGGTACCGGTCGGAGTCCGTTCACATATCGCTTCGATGAGCGCTCGACGCACCCGGCGATCGTCGATCGCCTCGGCGGGAATATTAGTTTGCAGCAGGCTCATGGAACATTTGATGTCGACTCCGACTGGCCCCGGGTAAATATGAGTCGGCGACACAAGTACGCATCCTACCGGTGCACCATAGCCACAATGTGCATCGGGATTGAGCACCAAATCGGTTACTCCTGGGGCCAAACGCGAGTTAATCGCTTGTTGCAAGCAGAGACTATCAAATGTCTTTCGGATCGCCCGAGTACCAACCACAGTAATGGCAGGCGTGCGCTCACCGGTTGGCAAAATCGCCAGCGCTTCATCCTTCTCAATAAGATCGGCTGCAGAAACAGTCATGCAAACAAGCTCCTTAGATAAACGTGCGACCAACGTCCAGCTTGCACAGTTGACAACAAGCCGGAAGCTGATCCCACGTTAGCAGTTCAACATTGATCTATGCATCGCGTTGGTTTTAATGACAGATTGTACCGGCTTGGGTTCGGTCTGGCTGACAGGCCGACGGCGAATCTAGACCAAAACGCTCTTGACGATACTTCCGTGGATGTCGGTCAAACGAAAATCTCGCCCTTGGTAGCGAAAGGTCAGCTTCAGATGGTCAATTCCCAGCAAATGCAAAATGGTTGCATTCAAATCGTGAACGTGAACCGGATCGCGCACGATGTTGTAGCTGTACTCGTCAGTTTCGCCAACGGTCAATCCTTTTTTGACACCGGCACCCGCCAGTAGAATTGTGAAGCATCGCGGGTGATGATCGCGTCCATAATTGGTTTCGGTCAATTGTCCTTGGGAATAAATCGTACGACCAAATTCTCCACCCCAAACGATCAACGTTCATCCAACAATCCTCTTTGTTCGAGATCGTTGATCAAGGCGGCCGTTGCTTGATCCGTATCCTGGCATTGGCCTCGCAGCGCATCGGGCAAGCCAAAGTGGTGATCCCAACCCATATGGAACAGTTGGATAAATCGCACATCGCGTTCCGCTAATCGACGTGCCAGCAGGCAATTGGCCGCATAACTGCCTTGCCGCGTCACATCGGGTCCGTACATTTCCAAAACGTGCTTGGGTTCCTTCGACGTGTCCAACAATTCGGGGACACTAGTCTGCATTCGAAAAGCCATCTCGTACTGTGCAATGCGAGCACGGATCCCAGGATCTCGGATTTCGCGATAATGCTGTTCATTCAGTGCGCTAATGCGATTTAGTGTTCCACGCCGAGATTCAACCGACACACCGGGCGGGTTGGACAAGTACAAAACCGCGTCACCTTGATTTCGGAATTTGACGCCCTGATGTTTCGACGGCAGAAAGCCAGCTCCCCAGAGTCGGTCATACAGCGGTTGATCGTCTTTACGACCACTGCCGAAGGATGTCAAAACAAAATATGCAGGCAAGTCTTGACATGTTGACAGAACGAAATGGCAACGGATCCATTTCTCAAAGCGCGAAACTCGCCCAGCACTGGCGAAGTAGGTTGCAATTCCTGTCGCCGACGCCAGAATGAAGCACCCTTGTTCGTTGCTCCACTCGCCGACGGCTCACTTTTTTTGCCCAGGGCAATACTGAGGGTTTGACTGTACTTTGGAGTAGCCGAAATGGCGCAGCTACCGATCGCTGTCCTGATCTCAGGAGGCGGGACAACCTTGAACAACCTTTTGAGTGTGCACCGGCAAGGGAATTTGTCGGTGGACTTTCGAACGGTTATCAGTAGTCGCGCCGATGCGCGTGGAATTCAGTTCGCAGATCAATCGGGTATCGAAACGCACATCATCTCGCGCAAGGGCCGGAAACCAGACGAACATCGGGATGCGATCTTCGATATTTGCCGTCGATTGGGTGTGAGCTTAGTCGTTATGGGAGGATACTTGGACCACTTGCTGATTCCGGATGATTACTGCAATCGCGTTGTGAACATACATCCGTCGCTAATTCCCGCGTTCTGTGGTAAAGGATTTTATGGGCTGCGCGTCCACCAAGCCGTGCTCGAATATGGCGCCAAGCTCTCCGGTTGCACTGTTCATTTTGTGGACAATCAATTCGATCATGGTCCCATCATTGCCCAAGCTGCTTGCCCGGTCGCGGACGACGATACGCCACAGTCATTGCAAGCGCGAGTATTCGAACTCGAATGCGGCCTTTATCCAGCCACAATCCAGGCAATCGCCACCGGAGAATTGTCCGTTATGGGCAGGCACGTCTCAGTCAAAGGAAACCCAGCATGAACAAACTGTTCGTTGCATTCGGACTGCTCGCGAGTAATTTTGTTTGTTCCGCCAACGTAATTTCGGCTGATCGTCCAAACATTTTGTGGGTCATTTCTGAAGACAATTCAGTTCATTACTTGAACTTGTATCACAAAGGCGGTGCCGAGACTCCTGCAATTGAATCGCTAACCAAGCATGGGCTCCTTTTCGAGTTTGCTTTTTCCACGGCACCCGTGTGCTCGGTGGCGCGTTCGGCGCTGATCTCTGGGTGCTACGGCCCACGAATCTTTACTCAGTTTCATCGTCGCAACGTCGCCGTTCCAATGCCGAGCGGTGTCCGTATGTTCCCGGCATACTTGCGCGACGCCGGTTACTATGCGACCAATAATTCGAAGACCGATTACAACCTGGTCCTGGACAAAGATGCTTGGGACGAATCCTCGCCGTCTGCTACTTGGCGAAATCGCCGTTCCGGCCAACCGTTTTTTCACAAGCAAACTTTTACGACGACACACGAAAGCAGCCTCCATTTCACGACAGCGTCCATGGCGTCCCAAGCGCCGCTTACTGACCCGCAGTCTGTAGTCATGCCGCCGTACCATCCCGATACGCCTACTTTTCGCTACACGCACGCACGGTATCGCGACCAAATTCGCAAGGTCGATGAAGAGATTGGCAAGCTAGTAAACCAGCTCGCCGAGGATGGGTTGCTGGAAGATACTTTCATTTTCTACTTTGCAGATCATGGCGGTGTTCTACCTCGCGGCAAAGGATATGCGTACGAAAGCGGATTGCACATTCCATTGGTGGTGCGAGTTCCCGCCAATTGGCGTCATCTGGTCGATCGGCCGCTGGGTTCGCGAGTTACTGGATTTGTCAGCCACGTAGATCTCGGCGCTACGGTACAGCGACTGGCGGGTGCATCAACTCCGCAGGGCATCGACGGTCGAGCCTTTCTGGGCGCCGGCGTTTCTGCCGCAGAAGTTGACTCGCGTGACGAAGCGTTTGGTTACGCTGACCGATTTGACGAGAAGTATGATCTCGTTCGCACGCTGCGCAAAGGAAAATTCGAGTATGTCCGCAACTACCAACCGTTCAACTACGATGGTCTGCATAACAATTATCGCTATCAGATGCTCGCTTACCAGGAATGGCGTTCTCTAAATGCGGCTGCAAAACTCGACGCTGCACAGCGAATTTTTTTTCAACATCGAGAACCGGAGATGCTGTTCAATGTCGAGTCAGATCCGCACGAGACTAAAAACCTCGCTCACGAACCATCGCTGGCACATGTATTGGCTGACATGCGCTCACGCATGCAGCAACGCGTCAAGTCGATGCCAGATCTGAGCTTTTTTCCAGAGAGCGTGTTGGTCGTAGAGGCCGCTACAAATCCTGTTGAGTTTGGAAAACGGCGGCAAGCTCAGATCGCTGAACTGGTCGATATCGCCGATCTGCAATTGCTTGAATTCGATTCTGCCAGCAGCGGTATCCAGCGGGCTTTGGATTCGCCCGACTCAACTAATCGCTATTGGGGTCTGATTGTATGCAGTCGATTTGGCAAACGCGCCGAGGCATTCATTGAACGAGCTAGTAGCCTGGCCGCTTCCGATGACAACCTGTTGGTTCGTACGCGCGCGGCCGAGTTTCTCGGACTGATCGGTGCCCAACCTCCGCAAGCGGTCATTAAAGACTGCCTGGCTAAATCACAATCAGGAGTCGAGGCTGGCTTAATTCTCAATTCGCTGGTGCTGTTGCGCGATAGTCAACCTGGCTACGCCTTCGACATCTCGCCCTCCGACATAACACCAGCAGTGCTCGCCAATGACTCGGTTGCGAGAAGACTGGAGTTCTAACCGGCCGTGGCGCAACCGTAGTCAAACAGAAAAAGAACAAATCGCGTTAAACAAATCTCGCTAAATCGGACGATTATGCCCAAACTCGGGCGCCTCGGCCGCGCAATAGATTCGCTTCCGTATCGTTGACAAATTCTTCTTTCGCTGGATCGATGGTCAGCTTTCGACCTAATATCCAACTAATCGCAGCGGCATGACTAGCGATATGGGATCGACGCATTACATCCGCATTTGCCGCTGTCTTACCTCGGGAGCGAATGTTATCGAAAAAGTTCCGTGCATGAGCGGAAACATCCAAACCACGCACGCGCTTCGTTTCTTCAGGGATATCCTTCAATAGCGCTGCTGGTTGTGCCACAATCTCACCCTCGTCACCGGTCTCCACCCAGCCCTCGTCGCCGACGAACCGAACCGGGCAGGTTCCTAATCGCGTTATGTAGTGAGGCGAGCGATCCCCAAAAGGCGTTTTCAGGAAATCGATGATCAGCTCAACGCCGTTCGCATAACGACAGATGATCTTGTCGCTGGCAGGCTCGTACTCGATAGGCATCGTCGTATCGGAATTGTTCGCCCATTGACACAAATCGACTGTGTGTGCTCCCCAATCCAACAATCGCGCTCCCGAATCGAAATCCCACTGGCCTCGCCACTTCCCATCGCAATACTGTTGATTGTACGGTCGCCACGCAGCCGGTCCCAACCACAAATTCCAATCAACCATGTCGCGAGTCGGGGCAGGCTGCGCGGGCAACCACGTGTTATCGAGTGTCGGCAAATAAACAGAGGCGTGCATGGTTTTTAATTTACCCAGCTTGCCGCTGTGCACCCATGCGACCGCTTGCTGAAAATTCGGGACGCTCCGTCGTTGCGTTCCCGCTTGAAACACGCGCTTTTCTCGCGCCATCGTATCCGCGAGTTGCTGACAAAGTTCGATGGTTATCCCACAAGGCTTTTCGCTGTACACATCCTTGCCCGCCTTGGCCGCCAGAATTGATGCATCTGCATGCCAACGATCTCCTGTTGCAATCAAAACAGCATCAATGTCTTTGCGATCAAGCAACTCTCGAAAGTCGCGATACAGTTTGCAGTCCGTGTTACCGTAATGCTCGTCCACTAACTTCTTGCCCGCGTCGCGGCGTTTCGCTTGCACATCGGCAATCGCCACACAGCGCACATCGGCCATCGGCAACATCGCTTTGACATCGTAAGTGCAGCGGGGACCGATACCGATGATTCCAAAGGTGATTTTCTCACTCGGTGCCGTGGCGCCGTTGAGACCTAACACGCGACCTGGAACGATCGTCGTTAATGCCCCTGCAGCAACCACCCCACCAATCGCAAATTGACGTCGATTCATTGTGTGAACAATACCCATGATACGTTTCCTTTGCTTTGGATATCTGAGGGAAGTTGCGAAATCGCTTGTTGCTACCGGCAGCATTACTTTACTAATTCTGGACAAACTCCGCCATGCAGCGGGCTGCGTTATCGCGCGGGAATTTCGTTGACGGTGTAGAACGCGTGGCGATGCACCAATTCTTCGTGGTCGCGTGAACGCAAGCGTGCAAGGTCCAGCTCGTACACATATCCTTGGTCCAGCTTGGCAAGAACAATTCTGGCTGAAAGGCCGTCATCGGCCAGCACTACGGCTTTAACACTAGGTTGGTGTTGTTCGATTTCCGGTCCGCCGTAACCTGCGTGGTAGGGATGAGTAAACGCGGAAACTACATAGGAATCCGGAGAGCGACCGGTGGCATCATCCACGGGTTTAGTGAACGAGACGTTGAACCCGTCGGGTTTGATCGTAATGCGATTGATCTCGAATGGCATCTTGCCGCTCCACTGAAGCCGTTCGAGCGCGAATGATTTTATCCCGCGAACCGGCCAACCGCGATTAGTACCACCACACAACAAATATCCGCCAGGCGTGAACTCGACATTGAGAATTCCAGTGGACAGGCCTTCGCGAAACGGATAACACGCTCCTTGCCAGACACCGTTGACTTGCTCGGTCGTGGCACGCATCAGGATCGATTGCGTGTAATCTCCCAAAAACATCTGGTTTTCAAACGGGCCGAATTTCCCGTGAGTCCGATTCACGCTGAACGCCGTGATGGATCGCCCCATGCGGACGTAAGGAAATACGACGGCGTAGGGGACTAACTGCTTGACCCGATTTTTCTCAGTTGCAATGCGAGTTCCTGACTTAGGCAACTCCGGCACAGGTCCCAACTCGCTAGCAAACGGATACCAATCAAAACTCGCCGGGTGACCGTGAAAGCTGCTTGGTGAGACCGCCTTGAGACTACAGGAACAATTCCACGGACCTTGACTTTCGGCATAGAACAGCGCTCCGTGTTCATCGAACCCGATTCCGCCTGGACTGCGCAGCCCACTGGCCAGCGCCTTGGCTGTTCCGTCGGGCGCGACTTTCATAATGAAGCCACGGTTCAATGCATAGGAGTGATAGGACTCCGAAAGGCCCAGCGCTACGAATTGGTTTCCGTCCGTATCGAGTTTAGAACCGAACGCGTATTCGTGATAATTCGCATATCCCCAGGCATCCGAAATTGTCTCGAAGCGATCCGCCACACCGTCGCCGTCGGCATCGCGGACGCGAGTCAATTCGCAGCTTTGGGTGACGCGAAACGCGTTATCATGCCAGACCAGTCCAAAGATTTCGTCCAGCCCCATCGCAAACTTATGAAACGTCGGGATGGGCTTCGCCGCATCGACTCCGTCAATTACATAGATCTCACCATGCCGCGTTCCAACGGCGATTCGCTGATCCGGCAGCACGGTGAAGGCCCCGGCCTCGATGACCGTATCTTTAGGCAAGGGTATGTTAACGATCGGATAATATTCGCGCTCTCGCTCTTCAGTGCCCCAGCGCTGGCCGACCTCTTCGGCGCGCAGAGCCCCCAGGGTCGTCGTAATAGTAAGGAATAGCCGAGAAATAAGTGTCAGGTACCTTTTGTGCGCAGCACCCGAAGAGCGAGTTTCTCGCAAAAGGTACCTGACACTCATTTCTCCAGCGATACTAAGCACCAGTAAACACAAGTCGCGTTGATGACGACTACTTGAGTGGTTCATAGAGGAACTCCAGCGTAGACTTGCCCTTGGGTAGCTGCAATCGCAATAGCAACTCGGATTGCGTGAGTCCGTCGGACAGCGATCTCAGATTCGTTTCTATGCGGGGAATTGTCAGTCGCAGTCGGCCACTGCGGAAGACTTGTGTTGACTCTTGAGCGATGTTACCGGTGAGCGCACGAAACCACACAGTTTGCGGCATCGGAGAATCCAGTTGCACAACGCGCTTGAGCTGTCGGTGCTCGTCAGTTCTCGCAACCGTCGAACGATCTTCGATCTCAATCGTGCCACTGCGATACATAAACGTGGGAATCGACGATTCGCCCAAGTAGTAACCTCGAAATTGATAGCCAACATTCTTCGGATAGAGCGGATTTGGATTTGTGCGAGCCTCTTTGGTCATCGTGGGCAGCAGTGGCCAGGGTGTATTTTCATCCGCCAAGCGCGCGAACGACACATCTTGAGCCAATGTGACTGGTTCGCTGGCGGGGTTAAAGTTGCCTGACCCTTGGCCGCTCCAGTTGACGTTAATGAACTCGCCTTGCCAGATAGCCGAGAGTGTTCCGGTTTCGGCATTGAACGCATAACTGAGTCCCTTCGGCAGGCCGACAGCAATACCGCGAAAGCCCGCAATTTGACTACGACCGCGATGTACGCTGGCCTGTTCCTCGATCGCTAATCTCGTGTTCACTGGACGTAGGCCGGGAGGATCGGCCGCGGACGTACCGAGCGAGAGATAATACCAGATGGCTTCAATCTGCTTGTTGGTGTCACCTTCGAGAATCGTTTTGTGCATAGCGGTTCCATCAGGCCAGGCCGTCGGCATCACGGTCCGCGGCCGAAATGCGCCTGGGTTTCGCAGAAAGCTGTGGAACCACCCCGGCTGGAGTCTCGAGTAGCTCGTCATCAAGTCGATTCCCTGATTCAACGGCGCTGCTTTGCCGTTGAACGTGTGGCAGGTGATACAATTCACTCCTTTGTCGCCCAGTAGTTCGCGTCCCGCCGCGCGCAGCAACTTTTCCCGTTGGCGCTCAGGCTCAGAACGATTCTCGGGACTTGGGATATTCATGTCCGGGCTTTTCAGAAAATCGAGGCGACTGAATACCGACGGCAAATGCTGGAGATTGGGCGTGCCATATTGCGGCATCCGAGCGGCCATATACGGACGAACACTTTCGCCATCGAAGAGCACTTTCTTCATCCATGCCGGTTGCAGTTTGGCGCCTATCAACGTCAGCGGCGGCGGAATGCGACCTTCGTCTCCCAGCCTCAGTTCGCTGGAAGTAAAAAATGGGCTGTGTGTTTCGTGAACGCCGCCGAAGTCATCGCGAACGTGACAAGCGATGCAACGAAATGTGGTCAACGATTTTGCTGCAACAACGTGGTCCGTTTCGGCGGCGGGCTCCTCACGAAGCGCCGCGACGATTGCTGTGCGCTGGTCGTCTTCGAGCGAGAAATGGGGACTGCGGTCGCTGGTTGCGGCTAGACAGCCACCAGTCAGTTTCGCATTCTTCAGTAAACCGATCCGGGGTGCCGCCGCGAACCCCGGCAGTGAGTGGCACGCTGTACAATTCAGCTCCTGAAAGTGCTTTCTTCCTTGCTCGATCAGCGACTCCTGCGGGACAAGTGCCTTTGCGGTTTGAGATTTTGGTCCCATCAGATATTCGGCGATGGCAAGGGATTCTTTGGGAGTCAACTTCATGTCGGGCATTCGTCCAGAACTTCGGACCAGCAACGGCTGGAACAGAAATTCGCCGAGCGACTTCACGCTGTACTTGGCGGCGACGTGTTCGAGCGAAATGGACATTGGCCGGATGGCCCGTTTCGCGGCAAGTCTTTCGTCCTGGTCCTCGTCCTGTTCGTCTCTGCGTGGCGTTACCTGCGGTGGCGCTTCCTTCGGGCCGTGGCAAGCCACACATCCCACCGAATGATACAGAGCGCTCCCCTGCTGAAAATCGTTTGACTCCCGTGGCTCAGTTGGAAAAACGGCCTTCGACATAGCGACCAGAAAGTGCGTCAGGGCTTCTGCAATTCGATCGCGTTCTAAATCCGGATGCGACGACAGTACGTCCGGCATCGTGGTTTTCGGTTGGGCCGATGTGGGCGACGCGAGGAATCGTCGAAGGTATTCGGGTGAGACGCGCGCACCGACCGTAGTCAAATCAGGCGCCGTCTTTTCCGGCACAGAGCCTGGTTGGATCCCGCTGTGACACGCCGCACAGCGCAGCTCAGATATCAATACTTCTCCTGCCTGAGTCTGAGTAAGCGGATGATTGCCCGGCAGAGACAGATCACCAGCTAGGACTATCGAGTTAGCGACTACAAGGCAGAAAAACAGAAATACTGAGAATCGGCTCATGGTGCAGAATCGTCTCATGTAGTTTCACGCATTGCCTGCTGAGGGATGCAAATTCGATAGGACGAACAGCGAGTTTTGACTGGATACGCCGCAAGCGTGGACTTGCGGAAGTTCGACTCCTGTCCAGTAGCCGAACTCGTCAAGAGTTTCGATTAGAACGATAAACTCGTCAAGAGTTTCGATTTTAGCACCGAAACCCTTCAGAGAATCGATAGAACGACGAAATCCTTGACGGATTCCGCTACGAGACTTGACGGATTTCGCTACGAGATGAGAGGCGATCCCCGTTTTGCTGAGTCTCCAATCTAGTTCGAGACTCAGCTCCCCGCGTTGTTACGAGACTGCCATTAGTTGGCGGTTTCTTGAGCTTGTTCGATCACTGGCTCGACACCATCCAAGAAGCTCATCAGTGCTTTGTTGCGATAAGGCTGCTGCAATTTGCGGACGGCTTTGCTTTCGATTTGCCGGACTCGTTCTCGGGTCACTGAGAAAATGCGTCCAACTTCTTCGAGCGTATAGGCATAGCCGTCGGCAAGCCCGTATCGCAGTCGCAGGATTTCTCGTTCGCGATAGTTCAAAGTCTGCATCGCTTCGTTGATGTGCTGCTTCAGCGACTCGTGGTTGGTTTCGTACAATGGATCATCGTCGCGATGATCTTCCAGAAATTCGCCAAAGTAACTATCGTCATGATCACCCACAGGTTGATCCAGCGACAGTGGCTGGCGAGCCATTTTGACGATGACGCGAGCATCGTCGATTGACAATCCAGCTCGTTCGGCAGTTTCCTCGACCGTCGGTTCACGCCCCAATTCTTGCACCAATTCACGGGTGACCAGGCGCACTTTGCTCATCGTGTCGATCATGTGCACCGGAACTCGAATCGTTCGGCTTTGGTCGGCGATGGCTCGCGTAATCGCTTGCCGAATCCACCACGTCGCATAAGTCGAGAACTTGAAACCCCGTTGGTATTCGAATTTGTCGACCGCTCGCATCAAACCGGTATTACCTTCTTGGATCAAATCGAGGAAGCTGAGTCCGCGATTGCGATATTTCTTGGCAATGGACACGACCAATCGCAAATTTCCAGCCGACAGCTCGCGTTTGGCTTGATCATATTGCACGCGATGCATCTCGGCTCGCTGTACTCGTCGATTCAGCGTTGCGGGGCTCTCGTAAGTAATTCGCATCAGATATCGCAGTTCCTCCTTCAATTGCGCCAGCGATTGTCCATCCACAAAACCGGACTCGCGAGCGACTTCGATCTGCGCTCTCAGGGTCATCATGCGAGCGGAAATGTCTTCGAGTTTCGCGAAGATAGGTTCCAAGCGATTGGTGCGAAGATTCATTTCTTCGACCAGACGCACAGCTCGATTGCGACGACGGATCAGTCGCTTCCAAGCGTCGCGACGCGTTTGGCTGTCCAGTTTCCGGTTGATGGCAATGTAAAAATCGTGATGGTTGCGCAGCAACAGATTACGCAGTGTATGAACGTTGGGACCAATCCGGCGCATCAAGCTCTTCTTTTCCGTCGCATTGGTCACGCTGACCTCGATCGTACGATCCAAGCGAAGTTTTCCGTCGCGCACTTGCTCAAGTAGCTTGGTGGCACCCTGCAACATAAAGTCGGTCCCGAGCATCCAGTGGCGATAATGGGCTCGAGTTCGTTCGATGTTCCGAGCCGAGCTGACTTCCTCCTGCCGAGTCAGCAACGGAATCTGTCCCATTTGCATCAGGTACATGCGCACGGGATCGTCCGTACTTTCAACCAACTCGTCGGTTTCGTCGGCTTCCTCTTCTTCCAACAAATCGAGGTCGATCGTGTCGCCATTCATATCCAGCTCAGACAGATCTTCGTCTTCCCGCAACGACCGGCTGTAGATTTTGCCTGGCACGTCACCATCGATTTCTGCAACCACGCCTTCGACTTCCAATTCGTTCTCAAAGTGATCATCAGCGGCTCGGCGACCTCGAAAACCCTTCTTCATGGCATTCCTCACTGTTGCGAAAGCTAGTTGCTGGTGAGGCCGCTCAGTTCGTTTGAGAACCGTTCGGCTCGCGTTTGAGTGATGCATGGAAGAAAAGCACAGGCGATACCAAGAATTTATTCACCGGTGGCGTTTTGACCTAAGTTGTTATCCAATAAAGAGTTGCGCGCGCAACGGGTCAACCAGCTTCGATAAGATGTTGCGTTTTCTCAACGGTTGGACGCACTGGACGCCACACAAGTTGCAAAAAAACAACGAATTTGGTCGAAATCAAGAAATGCGCATCAGGCACATTCCATGTGCTGCCCAACGTCCACCACTCCGCCACAGGCTAGTTGGACAGCGCCATTTTGTGTGCAAGGTATGGCTTTTGGTCCTAGCCATTTCGTCGTTTAACCCGCAGCCGCTAGGCGAGGATTGGGTTGAGCTTGGCTTTGCAAAAAGTTCGACAACTCAACCCAATCCTCGCCTAGCGGCTGCGGGTTAAACGATTTCGCTGCAACGAATTGTTCTTTCCAATGCAAATGAAAGTGGCGCTGTCCATCTAGGCTGCGGCGGCTGCGGCACCAGAGGCACTAAGGCGAGCGGCAGATGGGAATTTACCAATACAAGCCCGAAGCGCAAGCGAGTGAGAGCCTGGATTGACTGGTGCGTGGTTTCGGCACTCGCTTGCGC
>SYJV01000348.1 GCA_005798335.1 Planctomycetaceae bacterium
AGGTTGACAAGCTGGAAGCTTATCCCACGTTCGTTGAACGGTATTGAGATTAATTGGCCAGCGCCGTTTTTTTGCGGAATACTAGCCCGAAGCGCGAGCGAGTGAATTCTCGTAATCTTCGTAAGTTATTCATTCGCATGCGCTCTCGCGCTTCGGGCTAGTATTCCGCAAAAAAAGTGGCGCTGGCCAATAAATTTTGGCCGCGCGACTCCAAACGCTGGAATAGCTTTCTCCCGAATAGCGATTGATCTACACTGTTCGTTGACTGATTTCATATCTCAAATTTCAAATCTAAGATTTCAAACTTCACATTTCAATGTTCAAACTGCAAAAATGATCTCATTGCGACAAATCTCGAAGAGTTTCCCGGGCGTACAAGCTCTAGCGGACATTACGTTTGATGTTGCCAAGGGGGAGTTGCACGCGATCTGTGGAGAAAATGGGGCTGGCAAGAGTACGTTGATGAAGATTCTCTCGGGCGTAATTACTGACTACGAAGGGGAATTGGTCGTCGATTCGGTCCGTGCAAGATTCTCGGGAACTCGCGATGCTGAGTCGGCTGGGATCAGCATCATTCATCAAGAATTGAATCTCGTCGAACAACTATCGATTGCCGCCAACATTTTTCTTGGCCGCGAGTTAAGGTCGCGGTTGGGACTGCGCGATGATCGATTGATGCAGCGCGCATCGCAGGCTCTGCTGAAGGAACTGGAATGCGAATTCGATCCACGTACGCCGGCGGGCTTGCTGCGAGTCGGCGATCAGCAACTGGTCGAAATCGCGAAAGCACTAAACATCAACAGCCGCATTTTGATCATGGACGAGCCGACCAGTGCGTTGACGGAAAGCGAAGTAGCCAGGCTTTACCGAGTCATTGCTCGATTGCGCGAGCGCGGGACGACGATCTTGTACATTTCGCACAAGATGGACGAAGTATTTCATTTGTCGGATCGTATTACCGTATTGCGAGACGGCATGCTGATCAAAACGCTTGCAACGGTGGAATCAAGTGCCGCGGAAATCACGCACTTGATGGTGGGCAGAGAAATTGAATCATTGGAACTGGACGCGAGCGAAGCTGCTGGACCAGTCGTCTTGGAAGTTCGCAATTTGTCACTCGCATGGCCGGGACATGCACGCGGATTTCGCTTGAAGGACATTTCGTTTTCGCTAAAGCAGGGAGAGGTGTTAGGAATTGCGGGCCTGATGGGAGCTGGACGTACCGAGCTGCTTGAGTGCTTGTTCGGCGCAGCAGCGTTGCGGCCGACCGGCGAAATGTTTCTGAACGGCATTTCCTATTCGCCAAACCATCCCGAAGAGGCTCGTCGAGCCGGTTTGGCGCTGGTGACGGAAGATCGCAAGCGATTGGGTATCTTCCCAGCAATGGATGTCGGTGAGAATTTATCGATTTGTTCCTTGCGCAACGCACTGCGCGGTGGAATCTTGAATCGTCGAGCGGAAATAGCGTCCGCGCAAGGTATGCTTGAAAAACTTCACGTCAAGGCTGCTGGACTGTCTGCCGCGATCACTAGTCTCAGTGGCGGCAATCAGCAGAAAACTATCGTCGGACGCTGGTTGCTTACTCGCCCGACTGTGCTGTTGCTGGACGATCCCACACGGGGAGTTGACGTGGGCGCGAAAGCCGAACTATATCGGCTGATACGTGCCCTATGTCGCGACGGGTTGGGAGTCATCGTTACATCCAGCGAACTACCCGAATTGCTGGTACTGAGTGACCGAATTCTGGTGCTCAGCGAAGGTCGACTTGCCGCCGAGTTTGTGACCAGCGAAGTAACTCAGCAACATATCATGGAAGCTGCCACACGCGGTTGGATGACCAGACCGGCTTGAAGATCACCGAAACGTAGATGGTTGATATCGACTCGCTACTGTCGAGAGTAAGGGTTCCTGTTTCTTTTCGAAACACACATTTCAGCTTACAGCAGCCCTGTGAGTTTGCCGGTAAAGGCTCTGCAGAATAGACAGGCAACCTGGATTGCTTTTTTCCGTTTTTGTGATTTTGCCCGAACTGCAACCCGCTGTTGGAGATCGCTATCTTTTTTTCAATATCCCTAGGATTTTTGACTCGCCTCAGTAAGATAATCAATGTCGGAGGACAACCCATCCTCGACTGTCGTGTAAATGCGTGCGCCGAGACCGCTCCAAACTTTCTCCGGTGCACGACTTTCTTTGACCATGGCAGTCCAGCACCCATATCCACCGTGGAGTTTCCAAATGCGTCCCTTTTTGATTGCATGGGCGTTCACAGCGTCCATGTCGCCCCATTTGTGGGCACAGTCGTGGACTCAGCAAGCTATCCCGCTGGCTGAGCGTTCGCACGACTTTGGTACCGTTGCGCGTGCTGCGGCCACTGAACATCGGTTCGAAATCCGCAACATTCACCAACAGAAAATGCACATTCGTAGCGTTAGGACGAGCTGCGGATGCACCACTCCGATCATTGAAAACGAGTGGGTCGAGCCGGGCCAAGCAGGGACGATTCTCGCTCGATTCAACACCGGTACTCATACTGGCCAACGAGGTGCCACGATCACCGTCACCATCGATCAGCCCGTGTTTACCGAGGTTCAGTTAAACGTCAAGGGCTACATTCGCAGCGACGTAGTGTTCACTCCCGGTGAAATTAACTTTGGAGTGGTTGCCGAGGGAGACGCTAAGAAGGCAGAGGTCTATCTGGACTACGCGGGCAGGTCGGACTGGGCCATATCCAAAGTGTCCACTCCAAACGAATCAATCTCAGCCACGGCGGAAGAAGTGTCGCGGGAGGGTGGCAGAGTGCGGTACAAGATTTTGGTGAAGCTAAGCGGCCATGCGCCGATTGGCTTTATGCAGAATCATTTGATTCTCAGCACCAATGATCGCCGGCTGATGACTGTGCCCCTCAGGTTATTCGCCGACGTGCGGCCGCCGTTGACGATCAGTCCAAAAACCGTCGCCTTGGGCGCGTTGAAACTTGGCGAGCCAGTCCAGAAACGGCTATTGCTCAAGAGTGACAAGCCCTTCAAAGTTACGGACGTGACGTCGCAGGACATGGACGTGCAATTTGACCCGACTCTCGAATCAAAGCCAGTTCAGTTCCTCAATGTGACGATCGCTCCCAGCCTCGATTTGACGAAGGAAGGTGACATTAAATCGTCGGTCAAAGTAACCACTGACTTGGAGGGTGAAAAGAGTGTTGAAATGGACGTTAACTATCGCGTCCAAAACAATTCCAAAACCGTCTCTACTGCACCAGCGCCTCCGAATTAGCGATCTTCAGGATTAAGCGAATTTGGTTCGCAGTTGATCGTTCGACTTCAAATGCTGCAAAAACACTGAAGGGCGTCGATCATAACTTGGTCACCGGCACCGGGAGGGCGAGGCTCCCGCCGAGCCAATTCCCATTGGTTTTGTCTCCCAAAAAAGCCAAACTGGCTCGGCGGGAGCCTCGCC
>SYJV01000349.1 GCA_005798335.1 Planctomycetaceae bacterium
ATGGTGAGTGGACAAGCACGTGACGCCATCGAAATGTCTCAAATCCTGCAAGTGTTAGTGGGCGCGCGAGGGGTAGCCGCTGGCGTGCGCCGCGTCTCACCGGTAAGAACCGCGAGTAGCTTCATTGACTTCAACAACAATGAGCCCCTCGACGCTGAATCACAAGAGGCAGATAACAGGTCTCTTCTGGATCCTGTTGCTCTTGCTCAAGCAGGTATCATCAACCTAATGCGTGTACCAGGCGAACAGCAGGTGATGTTGCGGGTCACAGTTGCGGAAGTAAATCGAAGCGCGGCTCGCAGTCTCGGTTTGAATTTCAATGCGATTCAAAACAGTAATTTCTTCAGCAACACAACCGGATCGGTGGCTGGCAACATCCGTGCGATCCTCGACGGTGGAAACATTGGACTGCGCATCGAAGCACTTCGACGATTGAGTTTGTCTCGCACTCTAGCTGAACCGAACCTCGTCGCGATCAATGGACAATCGGCTAATTTTCAAGCTGGCGGTCAATTCCCCATTCCCGTTATCTCTGCCGGTGGTGCTGTCAATAATCTTCAAGGAGTGCAGTTCGTACCGTTTGGTGTGCAGTTGCAATTCTTGCCAATCATTCAAGATCGCGACGTGATCCGTTTGCAGATTCGAGCTGAAGTGAGCACACGAGATGAAGCCCTTGGAACAAACATTGGAGGAGCGGGTGGTGGCACTGCCGTTCCCGGAATCAACAGCCGCAATTTTTCCTCGACAGTGGAACTTCGCAGTGGACAAACCCTTGCAGTTGCTGGCTTGATGCAAACCAACTTTGGTGCAAGCAGTGATCGCGTCCCTTGGTTCGGTGACCTGCCACTCATCGGCCCAATGTCTGGAGTCAATCGCACGAGTGCAGCCGAGCAAGAACTGGTCATCCTTGTCACGCCCGAACTTGTTGCACCGGTCGACTCGTGTGCGACCCCGGGACTACCAGGCAATGACGTCTACGAACCGACAGACGTTGAGTTCTTCCTAAGCAATCGGCTCGAAAGCCGACGTTCAAAGGATTTCCGGTCCCCGGTTCGTACTGACTTTCACAAGCAGCGCGTTCCGGATAAGTGTTGTCCGGACCGCTTCATTATTGGATCGAACGGGCCAACGGACAGATGCTGCAATCAACCAATTCCAGTTAGACACCAATCGGTCCAAGCCCTCGGCGGCAACAACCTACAACTTTCGTCCCACAGGGAGCGGCTACCGACGAGGTGATGCGATGAAGACAAAGTCAAACCTCATAATATGCAGTGTGATCGGAATGTCGATGGCATCTTTTTCTGGGTGCCATACTGGACAAGGAATATGCAAGGTAGACCGATGTGCCAATGTGCCGTGCGGAGCGATTCCAGGTAAGCCAGGAAGTCGCCTATGCGAATGGCAACAAGCTCAAGTCAGATCGGCTTCCAACGATCTTGGCGTTTTCTATCAAGCTGATTTTATTGACAAAAGCGATCGATTAAGTCCTGCCGCGGAGCAACAGGTCGCACGTCTAGTCCAGCAGGGGGCAATTGGAACTGTCCCGTTGATATTGGAACCTAGCGACGACTCACAACGTGACGCCTCGCGAACAATAATGCTCGCCTCTGCATTTGCCGCCGCTGGCAGTCCAATGTCGGTGGACCAAATACAGATTGCGAATCCACCTGCTCTCGGTCTGGAGGGATATCGTGCCCAACAAGTCGCTCGCGCTGCAAGCCGAAACGGCAACCAGGGTGGTGGCCAAGGACAAGGTGGCGGCGGTGGTTTCGGAAGTGGTTCAGGGGGTGGCATGGGCGGAGGTGGTGGTCAAGGCGGCTTTGGCGGCGGAGGCATATTCTAATGAGACGTTTCCACTTTCCCCTGCTCCTCATCGTCCTCGCGTGCGGTTGCTCTGCAATTCCACAGATCAAGCGTTCTTCCGCTGAATCCAAACCACCTAAGGCGTCAAGTGATTCACCCATGTCGCAGCTTGGAGTTGCCCTGCCAGCGATGAAACCGGGAGATGCCCGTGAGCTGAAGATTATCGCTGCGGACCAAATGTCAAAGCATGGATATTGGAGCGAGGCAGTCGATTTGTATCTCCAAGCCGAATCGATGGCCCCTAAAAAGCCAAAGCTCGACGCTCAGCTTGCGCCAGCGTTAGCCGGTGTTGGGCAATTTCCTGAATCAATCCAACGGTACCGCCGCTTGGTCAAGGATGACCCAAAAAACATAGCGTTAGTAGGCAATCTCGCTTACACGATCATGGAATCAGGAGACGCAGTCTCTGCTGAAGCTGAGTTTCGTCGCGCATTGACGATTGATCCACACTATGAAAATGCCCGCGTAAATCTAGGACTGATGCTGGCCAGACAACGACGTTACGAAGAAGCTCTTACCCTACTCGTCCCAGCAATAGGCGAATCCGCAGCGCATCACAATTTAGGTGTCATCGCAATCGACTGCGGCGATGAAGCCACAGCTCGACAGGAATTCTCGCTCGCAGCATCGTTACCAAGAGCGCCCAAAGCGACTCAAGAATTCTTGGCGGCACTTAGCGATTCAGGACGACCTTTACATTGAAAGCTGGCAACGCAATAGACGGAACTTTCGACACAATTGTCAAACCAATCTCTTAATCACTGATCACCATATCGGTTTGCAAGGGGCAGCGGACTTGGCGGCTAGGGAGATTTCGCGAACACCGTTGCCGGCCGAGACGACCCTCGAAACAGTTCTTGCGGATGGTTCCCTGAATGCGATCTTTAGCGAAGACAATTTAGTCTTTGACCTCGACACACTTGGACCTGGGCAGTCGTTTTTTCAAGATGTCGTTGGAGGATGGCCGGTTTTGAATCAGCAGTTGGCGACGACGATGATTGTGGATCGACCAGACCTTAACGGTGATCGGACACCTGATCGAAATTTCATTCGCTACCCAGGCGCGTTGCTTGTCGATGCGACCAAGCCAACGGGGTACACAGTGGGGGAGGAGCAGCCGGGGACACAGGCAAACTCATCGGTGGCAAGATGGAAAGGGAAGTCAGCGACGCAGGTTTCGAACCATCGGAATCGTCGCCATCAAGAAAAGCGGAGAAATGGGCGTCGCAAAGCCTCGAAAGTGCAGAATAATGCACGCAATAGATAGACCGTTAGGCAGGAATGTCTCTTCATTCAAGAAGGCCCGGTGCAATACGTGATGCTACACCTATGCAGTGAGCAACTCGCGAGCGCGGCTGCGTATCTTGTACCGTTGATGACGCTGGCGACTATGAAAGAGCGATTGGGGACACACATCTTTGAAAGCGATCACGACGAATGGATCTAACGTTGCTATTGTATGGATGGTAAACACCCATAGCGAACGAGCGCACAACGTGCTTTGTCCCCAAGCGTCCTAGTAGCCCAACGTGCTGTGTCCCCAAGCGTCCCAAGCGTCTCTTTGCTCCGTCTATCTAAGAGTGAAGTCATTCGCCCGCTCTACGAGAAAAAAGAATGGACAAGCACTCGCTAACAAAGCTGGATAGAATACGAGAAGTAGGCCGTAACGCGAAAAACACCCGAATGGCGCACAAGGGAACGAACTCAAGGAAAAAGAAACAATAGCCCGCTTAACTGCTGGGATTGAGGATTCTGAATTCTAGTTCTTTTAGCAGGATGGTTCGTTTTTTTTAGAGCGACCTTTCTTCATGATACTGTGTCGCTGCTCAGATTCGACTTGGCTCGTTGGAGTAGCGGCG
>SYJV01000350.1 GCA_005798335.1 Planctomycetaceae bacterium
AGACAAAACCCCAACTCAAATTGCTGCGCAGACTGCAAACACATCCTTGGCTTCCTTGTTTCGTTGAAAGTCGTTGTTAGCTAACAACTTGTACGAAACAATCCACCACTACGTTCACCTCGGCATGAATAATCCGGGCTAGGCGAGGCCCGTTCTGCAGGCAATTATTCGCCAAACCACGGACACAGCCAACGGCGAGTTCGGACCAACAGCCAATCGATGACTAGTCCGCTCAGCCCCAGGACGATCAAGTAGATAAAAACTACGTTCATGTTCATCAGCCGCGAATGCAGTCGAATGCGGTAGCCAATTCCTTCACTACCGAACAGCATTTCGGCAGCGATTAAAAAGACCATAGCAGGTCCGATTTGCAGGCGAATGTTCTCGATAACGCGAGGGAGAACTTGACGCCAAATTACCTCGAGAATTATTTCCAGCTCCGATGCACCGAGGGTGTACGCTTTATCGATCAAGTCGGCGTGCACATCTTTTTTTGCGGCTTGCGCGATTGCGTGGACCATGGTGAAAAAGATCCCCAGCGCGACCAGTGCCACATAGGCTTGCAGGTGCGTACCAAACGCGATCATGTACACGCCCAGCATGGCTGTCGGAGGAATTTTTGCAAGGAACGTCACAATCGGACTGAAAAACGCGTCGACGGGCATGTACGCTCCCATGCCAATGCCAAACACAATACTGAGCGCGATTCCGGCGAGCAAGCCGAGCAGCAAGCGCCAATAAGTAGCAGTCAAATCCTCGACAAACCAGCGCGGTTTTGGGTTCTTAGGACTGCCTTGAACTTTGGTGACCATCTCCAGTCCCTTGCCCATCGCTTTCATGCCCGGGACTACCGACTGGTCCGGATTGATGCGTGTTTGGCGATTCGACATGGCGCCGTACACCAGCATAGCCAAGAGAATCCCGGCAACTCCGAGCACTGCGATCAACCATCGAGGTATGGGACGACGTATCATCAATACTCGCTAGGAATCTAGGTTAATTTTTAAGCATGTCGCTGCAGTTAACCAGATGTGCATCACTTGGAAAGCGATCGCACTATGGCTCGATCTGTTTGCGCACTTCGCATCAGCTCTTAGGCAAGCGGCAGAAGGAAATTTACCAATACAAGCCCGAAGCGCAAGCGAGTGCGTCAATCCAGGCGTATGTCAATCCAGGCTCTCACTCGCTTGCGCTTCGGGCTTGTACTGGTATATTCCCATCTGCCGCTCGCCTTACTGGACTTTGTCGGGCGTGATACCGTCGCGCAGTCCTATCAGGAATTCGGAGGTAATATTCAGTTGAACTGAACTATCGCCAAAACCGACCGTAGGCTTCGATTCGCAAATACCGTGCGACGTCGAGAAATCGACAACCTGAGTCATCGTTTCCTTGCGAAACTTGTCACCCTCGATCAATTTCAATGCGTCGTCCGGTGATTTGTAAAACAGGGTTTGCTTGACAACTTGTTTCATATCTTCCAGTGGCAGAGAGCTGAACTTCGCGCCCAGGGCTACCAAGACTCGGTCGCTTTCTTTGGGGTCAGACAACAATTTGTTGACGCCGTAGAAAGTATCGAGCACTGCGTAAGCAAATCGTTTGCCGCCAGGTTTGGCAAGAGAGTCCTTGCCAACCACCACCATGTCGATAATTTCTTCGGGAATCTTGGAGGAATCGAACAGGACTATTGCATCTTTCCGATTGCGCAATGTTTGCATGACAAAAGGGTTCCAAACCATGATCGACTTGATATCGGCTTGCGCCGCTTGCATGCCGGTCGCGGCGGTTCCTGGGTCCATATTTTGGAAAGGAAATTCCGCTGGTTTCTTGCCTTCGAGTTCCAGTACGCGCTCAAAGCAGTATTGAGATACGCTTTTCTCCAGTCCGTGCGTAGCAATTCCTTTGAGCGCATCAATGCTACTGATTCCGACTGCGATGCAAGCGTCGGCACCCACACTGGTCGAAGTTGGCATGATCGCTACGGCTGGCCTAGACGCGCTCGGTGCCAAGATATCCATGTTGGTTATGCAGACTGCGTCAGCGGTCGAATTTCCATATTGCTGAATACACGTATCGTAGTCCGCTTGGTTGAGCACGATGTCGACGTTCCATTTCTTTTCGACTTCGCCGAGTTCGCCCTCTTTGAGATTGATAATCCCTTCTTCGTCAGCGACTCCGAAAACGCTCCAAGAAGGATATTCACTCCAGGCCAACGAGAATTTCGGCACTGGACCGCTGGCGTCAGGTGCTCCACCACCGCTAGATGCACCGCCACCGACAGCCCCACCGGACGAACTCGATGAACCGCCGCTATTCGCACCCGATCCACAGCCGGCACTAAACACGATGCAGCACATTAAACTTGCAACGATTGTCGACGCAATACGACTCATAGATTACTGCTCACAATTAGGTGATGCCAACTCTGACTTATGTTTACGGTATAGTGTTCCCCAGCAGACAGCACATCAAATTCTTCTAGACAACTATGCTTCGGGAATCTTGGTTTCCTGCTGCGCGGGCGTCGCGGTTTCCTTTTTCGAAAGTCCGATCAAGGCGTCGAATTCATCGTCGGTTTCGCTGGCCTGTGCATATTCCATGAATTCGCTTTCGGCGCGCTGCGTATCCATTCCGGCTAGCTCGCGGCTGACGCGTGCGTTTGCTGAAGCCTTTTGTCGCAATTCGCGCAGCTCGCGAAGTTCCTCGCTGGTGCGGTCGTTCGACAATCCGGTCATCATGTCGGCGATCTGTTTTTCCTCGGAGGATGAAAGGACATCGGCGACGGCGTCGTGTTTTTCTTCTTTGATTTTGTCCAAGTCGCGCATAAGTGTTTGAATTTGCGTTTTGTGGCCATTTACGTTGGCGACCAACTGTTTGAGATCGTCATCAATTTCGTTTGCGCGCTTTTGCTTTTCTGCCAGAGTGCTCGAGAAATCTTTGAAAGCTGCCTGGCACTTGAGATATTCGGGGTCGTTTTTGACTGCCTCTGGATTGCCGCCATACTGTTCCACCAGTTTCTTGGCTTTCGCTGCCGCACCAGCGCGCAATTTTTCTAGTTTGCCGATTTCTTCGGTGACGGCGCGCAGTTTTTCTTTTTTGGATTCCTCTTGTGCGATCATGGCACTGACCGCATCCTTGTATTGGTTCAGCCGCATGCGCTTCTCTTCGATGATACGATCGTAGTTAGCGGAAATAACGCCGGGATTGAGACGGAGTGTCTCGCTTGCCTTGTCGATCCGAGAAGTCATGAGATACCAAACTGCTCGGACGTATTTGCTGATCGCTTTGAACATAGCTCAATTCCTCTTTTCGTACTCTCCGGTGAAATACTCACGGTTCGATGGATTATCCAATTCTCGCATGCGTTGTTCCGTTCGTTTGGCAACTTGCATCGTTAACGCCAATTCCTCGCGCAACGTCGCCATATCGGTCTTGTCCTCTGACTTGCCAAGCTGCCGTAGTTGATCTGCGGCGGTATGCACATGCGCAATCGTTTCGGCAATTTCCTGCAATACCTGCTCGCGATTATCGACGATCTTCTTGCGCGCGGGTCCCGATAGTTTTTCGGCAAGCTGCGATAAGTGATACGCTTCCTTAAGTTGAT
>SYJV01000351.1 GCA_005798335.1 Planctomycetaceae bacterium
AAAGGAATCTCGGAATGATATTTCCAAGACGTTTCTGGCTCAAACATTTGCTAGCCAGCAGTGTATTTACGTTGACAGGAATCTCGCTCTTCGGCCAAGACCGATTTGATGCCAACTCGGCGGGCAGGAATGCCGACCAACATCTGACAAACCTCGAGGATCAGCTCAAGAACGGTTTGCGCGCTGTTACGCCCGAGCAGATTCAGTACGTGCGCACCGTCGCGGCTTTGGTAGAACAAGGCCATCTTCCGCGCGCGATGATCAATTTGATCTATACCTGGGCTTTGGAAAAGAACCCCCGCGTTCCATTCCCTTACTTCCAATTCGCCCTCCGCGCCCTCGCCAAACGCCGAGGTATCTCCGTACCGTAGCGTTGCTTGTACGAAATATCGACAGGAGTGGACGGGGCGTGGAATGAGAGCTTGTAGCTCGTCAATGAATAGTGGACATTTTTACGCTTACCCTAGTTGGACAGCGCCATCTTTTGGCGGAATACAAGCCCGAAGCGCAAGCGAGTGAATAACTTACGACGATTATGACAATTTGCTCGCTTGCGCTTCGGGCTTGTATTCCGCCAAAAGGTGGCGCTGTCCAACTATTTTCTGACAAACTACTTCCTGGTTTTCGTCCAAGCCTAGAGTTGAAAAGCACCAAAGATGATTGTGGTCATCGCCGACGATTTCTCCGGAGCTGCCGAGGTCGCTGGCGCCGCACATGCGATGGGCCTAACCAGCGAAGTGCAGACTGATTTTCATGCGTCGTCGTCGACCGATGTGGTCGTTGTCGACACCAATACCCGGAGTAAATCACCGACGATAGCCGCCAAGTTGGTCGGCGAGCTGACTCGCATCATCCACGCCAGTCATCCAACCTGGTTGTTCAAGAAAATAGATTCCGTCCTGCGAGGTTCCGTGGCCAATGAACTGTTGTCGATAGCTGACTGCTGGCCCTTCGAGAGCATTCTTTTGGTCCCTGCCAATCCAAGTCGCAATCGGACAGTTGTCGCCGGCGAAATTTGGGTAGATGGAATCCCCGTTGCCCGTACGCCATTCGCGATCGACCCCGAGCACCCCGCGCTCAGTTCCAATGTGATCGAGCTATTGCATCTCGACAAGAAACAAGCATCCGTCGGATCGCCTGACGAGAACTTGCCGAACACCAAACTAATCGTTGGCAACGCCAGCTCCACCGCTGACCTTGAGTACTGGTCAGGGCAAGTGGACCAGCGATCATTGGCCGCCGGCGGAGTGGAGTTTTTTGAGGCCACGTTGCGAGTCCATTTTGGCGGTTTGTTAAGACATGCAGCGCCCATTCGCACTCCTCAGCCAACAGTGCCTCTCACACAAGCCGCTTTGATCGTTTGTGGAACGTCGGCTGGCTGGCAAGATAGGATTGAGTGCTTCGAACGTCTCGATATTCCGCTTGTCGATATGCAAGAAATCGGAATGAATCGATGTTGCACATCCACTGAACTCGATTTGATGAGCGCGCGTGTTGCCCAACAATTCGACAGACATAGAATCGTCGCAGTGGCGGTCAGCAGCGTACCGCTGCCAGCGACAACCTTGGGCAACTTTGGCTCAACGAATCTCGCGGAGTTAGTTCGTCGCGTAAAGAACGAACTCACTATTGGGTCGATGTTTATTGAGGGAGGAGCGACCGCATCGGCAATCGTTCGAGCAAGTGATTGGAAAACGCTCACAGTTGTCGACAGACTAGCTCCAGGAATCGTGAGTTTGGTTCCCAGAAACAACGACCAACTCATCGTCACCGTCAAGCCCGGCAGTTACCCGTGGCCAAGTTCCGTGCTGAAAATGTTTAGTCGCAACTAATACCGAAATCGAAAAATCTACCGTTTGCGCATTGCGGCGCAAATGTGGAACAGCTCGTCTCGAATGTTCGTTGGATAGCGTCACGTTTGTGTTAGGCGAGCGGCAGATTGTTTCTTACCAATACAAGCCCGAAGCGCAAGCGAGTGTATGCCAGGATTGACGCACTCTCTTGCGCTTCGGGCTTGTATTCGCTTAGGCCTGGGTAAATTCCCGTCTGCCGCTCGCCTTACGCTTCTGGTGCCAATGCGTTAATCACTCCTGGCCCAGGAACACTTGAGGACAGAAAGATCTACAGTCTTGCAACTCGACCATGAGAGAGCAACAATGGTTTAGGGCACGTACTGTAACTGCCATCCGCAACGGCGTAGCCATAGGATGCCCACCACTTGCGTACTCGTAAAGGCCAGGCTGGCCGCGAACCCCGAGAGCATGCTTATCATCAGAGTGAAACCGAATTGTGCAAAACCGAATTGCAGGGATGTCGTAAATGAGACCAATGCGCAGCTTACAATCGCGAATGCTAAGAATGCAATCGCCAATTGCAACACTCGCCTCTCATTGCGAGGCACGAGCAAGGCTTTGCAGCAGCTAAACGCAATGCGGCTGCACACGACTCCACCGCCGACCATTGCGCAAGTTGCTCCCACTCCGGCACTGCTGAGACCAATCATCCTTACGGACGCACAAATTCCCGCGACAACAAAGGTCAACTCCATGATCGCTAGAATCGACCATTGCCGCGTGGAATCAACTTCCGACTTGGTCAAAATTTGCCAGCGCGACGAACTTTGCAGAGCCATAGAAAGGAGCCAAGCTCCCAACGTAAATGAAGCGATCGGCCAAATAGGCCAAAGGGTGTCCGAACTCAGCCCATAGTTCGTCAATGTGGAAAAGTACAAATTTGCCAGCGGAGTGCTCAGTAGAAGGAGAAGGCACACCAAAACAGCGACGCTCAGCGTTGTCACCGCTTTCGATTGCGTGAAGAATCGAACGAGAATTGCTACCAACACAATTGCAAGCACCGAAGCGAGCACTAGCGTTCCAACACTCACGGCAAACCCAAAATTTATTGGCGAGTGAAACAAACGCCGGCTGCCAATCCAAGTATACGAGATCGCAGTGACCATAATTATTGGCGCGATAAGGCAAATCAGCGTTAGAAATGACAGGGATAGACTTCGCTGCCGAAACGGCAGAACCAAACCCAACAGGGAAAGGGTGGCTACGGGTGGCGCAAACAGGATGACAAAAACCAAAGTTCGAATCCACGGAGCGACTGCAGTGAACCGTGGAATCCAATTCAGCCACCATATTTCAATCGGAACTGCTGCACATAACGCCACCGCCAACAGTGCCACACCACTCACTCCTAGAACAGAATTCCCAAAAACGGGTAATGTGTCTGCCGTCGAAATCTGTCGTCGGCACTGTGAAGGTGAATTAGCAGTCTTGCATCCGCCTGAATCATAATCGTCGGTCATAGAATGCCTAACTAGTTCTGATATCGAGCGAGTGGTTATCGAATTTTCCTGCCTATCCGGCTGCAAGAATCAGCTAGGGATCGGCGCAGAAATAAGTGTCGCCTTTCGCTCCGCGAAAGTGCGTCCTTTCGCGGAGCGAAAGGCGACAATTCGGA
>SYJV01000352.1 GCA_005798335.1 Planctomycetaceae bacterium
CCTTGCCAGCGCCAGGAGCGCCGAAAAGGAGAATGGTCTTGTAGCGTCGCGTTGGAGTGGTCGTCATCGGAGCCTCGGGTCGCCGCGTCTTTGGACGCGGGCGCGGAGGGTAGATCGGCGGCGGCGCTTGGTGGGTTGAATTTCTACTTTACCATCGATTTCAGCGATCACCGCCGGGTCTTTTGGTTTACGAGCTTCGAAGATTTCCGTGATTCGAGGCAGACCGCCGGTAATGTCGCTGATGCCAGAGGATTCACGAGGAGTTTCCGCCAAGTCCTGGCCTGCGGCAACTGTTGTCCCTTCTTGTACTGTGATCACCGCTTTCTCGGGCAGGTAATAGACGTCTCGTGGTTTGCCTTCTTCATCTTCGACAACGATTTGCGGGTGCAAATCGCCTTTGTGGTCGATGATCACACGACGCACTCCACCGCTAGGATCGCGTTCGATGCGCATCGTCTCGCCTTCAACGACGTCGTCGAAACGAATCTTACCGCCAACTTCGCAAAGAATCGGAATCTTATGCGGGTTCCAATCACAGAGAATGTCCCCCTTCTTGACTTCCTGATTCTCAACGACATTCAACTTCGCTCCCGTGGGGATGTCATATTTCTCCAATTCGCGACCCTTCGGGTCGAGAATGGAAATTTCACCATTGCGCGTCAAAACGATTTCGCGACCTTCGTCGTTCTTAACCACTCGCAGGCGAGCGAATTTAACGATACCGCCTTTCTTGACTTTGATATCGCTTTCTTCAACGCTGCGATTCACGGCACCACCGATATGGAAAGTACGCATCGTAAGCTGCGTTCCAGGCTCGCCGATCGATTGGGCACCAATGATGCCGACCGCCATGCCTTCTTCGACGAGTGCTCCGGTAGACATATCCATGCCGTAGCACAATCGACAAACACCCAGCGCAGCGTCGCAGGTCATGGGGCTGCGCACTTGAATCTTCTCGATCCCCATCTCTTCGACCTTTCGGGCGATATCGAGCGTAATCATTTGGTTTTCGGCGACAGTTACTTCCTGAGTTACTAGATCGACGATATTCTGTCGCGACACTCGACCGTTAATTGCGTCGGCTAAGCGCACTTCTACTTTCTCGCCGCGATAGACAACTCCCTTGGTGATGCCTTGCGTCGTGCCGCAGTCGTTCAACGTAACTACCACGTTTTGCGCAACGTCTGCCAGTTTACGGGTCAAATAACCCGAGTCGGCAGTCTTGAGCGCGGTGTCAGCCAATCCCTTGCGAGCGCCGTGCGTACTGGAGAAATATTCCAAAACGGAAAGACCTTCGCGAAAATTCGCCTTGATCGGAGTCTCGATGATCTCGCCGGTAGGCTTGGCCATCAAACCGCGCATGCCAGCCAATTGACGAATTTGCTCGATACCACCTCGAGCACCCGAGTGCGCCATCAGGAACACCGGATTGACATACCAGTTTCCGAGATGATCGTCGTGCTCCATCGCCTGCATCATGTCTTTGGTAATTTTCTCTCGAGCGTGCGTCCACAGGTCCAACACCTGGTTGTAGCGTTCCTGTTGAGTGATCAAGCCGCGGTCATGCCGCTTCTTGAACTTCATAACTTCTTTTTCTGCTTCCGAAATAAAATGAGTCTTGGATTCAGGTGTCACCAAGTCGTCGGTACCGAAGGACAATCCACTGCGCGTGGATTCGCGGAAGCCAAGCTGATTCATATCGTCCAGCAGATTAATCGTCGCTTTACGTCCCAAGCGTTGATAACAGTCGCTGATGACCGATGCCAAGTCGCCGCTGCGCAGCGACTGGTTATAGAAATCCATACCGTTGGGCAACATCATGTTGAACAAGATGCGTCCATATGTCGTTTCGATAATTGCGCCCAGTTTGGCGTTGCCGTCTTCGGTTTTCATTCGGCGGTGTCTAGGCAAACGAACTTTGATCTTGGCATGCAAATCAATCACGCGCTGTTGGAATGCCAAATCGGCTTCTTCGAAGCCAGAAAAAGTCATCCCTTCGCCCTTCATCCCGCTCTTTTCCAGCGTAATGTAGTAGCAACCCATAACCGTGTCCTGCGACGGACTCATGATCGGGCGGCCATTGCTGGGCGCGAAAATATTGTGCGTGCTCATCATCAACGTGTGCGCTTCGACCTGTGCCTCCAACGACAAAGGCAAGTGCACTGCCATTTGGTCACCGTCGAAGTCCGCATTGAATCCCTTGCAGACCAGCGGATGCAGATGAATCGCATTCCCTTCGACCAGGGTCGGTTCAAAGGCTTGGATACCCATGCGGTGCAACGTGGGAGCTCGATTGAGCAAGACGGGATGATTGCGAATCACTTGCTCGAGAATATCCCAAACCTCTTCGTCTTTGCGCTCCAGCATCTTCTTGGCCGACTTAATCGTATCTGCGTGGCCAAGATCTTTTAGTTTGCGAATGATAAAGGGCTGATACAGTTCGAGCGCAATCTTTTTGGGAAGACCGCATTGATGTAATCGCAATCGCGGACCGACCACGATTACGCTGCGCGCCGAATAATCGACGCGTTTGCCGAGCAAATTCTCGCGGAACCGCCCTTGCTTGCCCTTGATCATGTCGGTCAAGGACTTCAGTGGCCGGTTGCTGCTGCCCAGCACCGGACGCTTGCAACGGTTATTGTCGAACAATGCGTCTACCGATTGTTGCAGCATCCGCTTTTCGTTACGTATGATAACTTCCGGCGCATTGAGATCCACCAACTTGCGTAATCGATTATTGCGGTTGATAATTCGGCGATACAAATCATTTAAGTCGCTGGTTGCAAAATTTCCGCTGTCCAGCAGCACCAACGGTCTCAGGTCCGGCGGAATAACGGGAATTACATCCAGCACCATCCACTCTGGACGGTTGTCGCTGTCCCGAATCGCCTCAACCAACTTCAGACGGTTGATCAAGTCCTTCTTCTTTTGCTTGCTATTCGTATCGCCTAGAAGCACGCGAAGATCATCGCCCAAGGTAGACAGATCAAGCTTCTGCAGGAGCTTGCGGATCGCTTCGGCTCCCATTTCTGCATCGAAAGAATTATCGCCAAACTTTGTTCGAGCTTCGCGAAATTCAGTTTCCGTCAACAATTGCTGCGGTTTGAGGTCGGTTTGCTTGGGATCGACCACCACATAGTCTTGGAAGTAAATCACTTTCTCCAAGCTTGACGTCTTCATGTCTAGCAACGCGCCCAGGCGAGTGGGCATCGCTTTGAAAAACCAAATATGGACAATCGGCGCGGCCAATTCAATATGGCCCATGCGCTTGCGTCGCACGCGACTGTGCGTGACCTTGACACCGCACCGATCGCAGATCATTCCCTTGTATTTCATCCCCCGATATTTACCACAGGCGCACTCCCAGTCTTTTTCTGGGCCAAAGATGCGTTCGCAAAACAAACCATCTTTCTCTGGCCGATAGGTTCGATAATTGATCGTTTCCGGTTTTTTTACTTCACCGAACGACCAACTGCGAATATCTTGTGGACGAGCCAAACTGATCTTGACTGACGTAAAATCGTTTACGCGATCGTAGCTTGTTTCACCAGTTGACATGAAACCCTGCTCCCTAGGATTGGAATTGCCAATCGAACCAATAATTCAGTGTTGCAAAAAAGGTGATGCCTTAGGCTTGCACGCGAAAGGTAACGTCATTTTCGAGTTGCCTCCCGACGCCAATCGATCCCATCAAATCCGGCGTTTTTCAAGTCGCATGTTTAGCGCCAAGCCACGAATCTCGTTGGTGAGTACGTCGAAACTGGCCGGCGTGCCTGCTTCGAGTGTATTCTCGCCTTTGACCATTGACTCGTAGATTTTCGTACGGCCCTCGACATCGTCGCTCTTGACGGTTAGCAATTCTTGCAGAATGTATGCGGCTCCATACGCCTCCAAAGCCCACACTTCCATTTCGCCGAATCGCTGACCTCCGAATCGAGCTTTGCCACCCAGTGGCTGTTGAGTGATCAAAGAGTATGGTCCCGTGCTGCGAGCGTGGACCTTGTCATCGACCAAATGATGCAGTTTGAGCATGTAGATAAAGCCGACTGTCGTTTCCTGCTCCATCGGTTCGCCGGTTCGACCATCGATCAAACGGATCTTGCCGTGGCGCGGCAGACCTGCTTCCTCGAGACTGTCATTAATATCCGTCTCCGTAGCTCCATCAAACACCGGCGTAACTGCTTGAAAACCCAACTTGGCTCCCGCCCATCCTAGATGGGTCTCCAGAATTTGCCCAACATTCATACGACTAGGAACGCCCAGCGGATTGAGCAAAATCTGCAGCGGCGTTCCATCGGGCAGGTGAGGCATATCCTCGATCGGCAACACTTTGGAAATCACACCCTTGTTACCGTGTCGTCCGGCCATCTTGTCGCCGACGCTGATCACCCGCTTAGTCGCGATGTATACCTTGACCATCTGCAACACGCCGCTGCGCAGTTCGTCTCCGCGTTTCATACTGTTCAAGCGGCGATCACGTTTGTCTACTGATTCCTCTACCGCTGGCCAAAACTGTTTGTGAACTTTGCGGATTTCCGCATGGTGCTTATCCGCCAGTTTGTTGATCAATCGCGACAAATTGAAGGTACTTGCTCTTTCAGCGATATATTTCGGATCCTGACCTCCCGACAGAGGAGTGCCATCGTCGTCGGTAAGTTTCGAGCCGATCACTTTCTCGATCTCTTCAACCAAAACGCCGAACGTCTGAGAAATCTCCGCGTTTCCTTCTGATTCGACTTGCTTGAGGTCTTTTTCAAAAACCTTGCGTTCATCGTCGGACAAACTCATCCGGCGGCTGAATTTTTGAGTATCGATCACGATACCTTCAATTCCGGAAGGAACCTCCAACGAATCGTTCTTCACATCCTCGCCAGCTCGCCCAAAGATTGCATGCAACAATTTTTCTTCAGGAGTGAGCTCGGTCTTGCTTTTTGGAGAAACCTTACCCACCAAGATATCGCCGGGACGCACGTAAGTTCCTACTTGAACGATTCCGGAATCGTCCAAATTCCGCAGCGCCTTTTCCGAAACATTGGGAATGTCGCGAGTAAACTCTTCGCGTCCCAGTTTGGTCTCGCGAATTTCGACATCGAAGTCTTCAATGTGCAGGGAGGTGTATGTATCCGCACGCACCAATTCCTCACTAATGATGATTGCGTCTTCGTAGTTGTATCCGTCGAAGGACATAAAGCCGACCAGTACGTTGCGGCCCAGCGCCAATTCTCCCCGGAAAGTTGCCGCACCATCCGCGATTATCTGGCGTTTTTCAACTTTGTCGCCCAGCTTGACGATGGGATTTTGGTTGAGGCACGTGCGCTCATTCAGGCCGTGATACTTTTTGAGGTAATATACGTCGGCACCGATTTCAATACGGCTGGCGTCGCAATAGGTTACCTTTCCGGCTCGTCGCGCTCGAACGACCATGCTGCTGTTAGCCGCCACCTCTTTTTCTAGTCCTGTGGCAACAATCGGTGGTTCGGTGACCAGCAACGGTACCGCTTGTCGCTGCATATTCG
>SYJV01000353.1 GCA_005798335.1 Planctomycetaceae bacterium
CCCGCCAATTTTGAATTTTGAACGCGCGACCCCTAGTGCAGACACTTTATCTCAAACCGATCCTAAACCGCTAGTGATCAAATGTATAGTGGAGTCAGTCTAATGCAGACCTCAGGCGGTATGAATGGCTCGTTTACTGACTGCGAGGGACGCTTCGTGAAGTATTTCGGAAAGCGTCGGATGGGCATGGCAACAGCGGGCGATATCTTCGCTGCTTGCACCGAACTCCATTGCTGCAGTCGCTTCGGCGACCAGGTCACCTGCATGAGCACCGATGATGTGAACACCTAACACGCGATCGGTCTTGGCATGCGCCAGGATCTTGACGCGGCCTACCGATTCTCCCAATGCCAAGGCTCGACCATTGGCGCCATACGGACAAACACCTTTGACATAGTCGACCCCGGCTTCCTTGAGCTGCTCTTCGGACTTACCGACGGTGGCGATTTCCGGGTGTGTGTAGACGACAGCCGGAATCGCGTCGTAGTTTAGATGGCTTTTCTTTCCAGCAATCCGCTCGATACAAACGACCCCTTCTTCGCTCGCCTTATGCGCCAGCATGGCACCTCCAATCAAGTCGCCCACTGCGAACACGCCCTTGACAGGAGTTTGGTAATTTTCATCGACGGGAATGAATCCACGCCGATCCGTTTCGATCCCAAGAGATTCTAGTCCAAGATCTTGCGAACAAGGAACTCGGCCGGTGGCGACCAAGACACGATCACACATGATAGGTTCATTGCCCTTGCAGCGAACGCTGCATTGCGATCCGTCCCACACGGCACTTTCCACCCAACTCTTTACGCGAAACTCGATTCCCTGTTTCTCGAACGCGCGGTGAGCCAGCATGGCAATCTCTGCGTCCATGCCCGGTAAAATTCGTTCGGTACCTTCCAATACGGTGACGCGGCTCCCCAGGCGATTCCACACGCTGCCCAATTCGAGACCGATGTAACCTCCACCAATTACCACCAAGCGCGGTGGAACTTCGAGCCAGCCAAGGGCCATGGTGCTGTTGCCAATGTGGACACCATCTTCTTCGACGCCACGCATGGTCGCTGGTCGACTACCGGTGGCGAGAATGATGGATTTTGCGCGCAGCGCAATCGGTTCGTTGTCTGTTTGCGTTACGACTGTTTCCGGATCGGCCAGCTTAGCTCGACCATGGTAGGCAGAAACCTTGTTGCGTTTGAGCAGCATTCCAATTCCGCCGGTCAGTTGATCCACGATCTTGTCTTTGCGCGACATCATCGTTGATAACTCGAGCTGTACACCGGCGGCAGTGATGCCATGCGCAGCGAGCTGTTCTTTTGCGACGTGGTACAAGTGGCTGGACTCTAGGAGAGCTTTGCTAGGAATGCACCCTACCCGCAGGCAAGTCCCACCGAGCTTCGCGTTGTCGTCGACGCAAGCCGTGTTGAAACCTAACTGAGCCGCTCGAATCGCCGCGACGTAACCACCCGGACCACCACCGACCACTACGATATCGTGTGCCACTGTTTGCATATTAGGTCTCATTCAAGAGTTGTTTTACTATTGCTCGCCCCATAGCCTTGTAAGATAACGAGTAGAACTGTTTAGCGAACGCGCGACTCCACACGTTAAACAACTCTAGCAATTCTTGGGTGCCGCATGCAGGTCTTCGCGGGCGATGGCAAGATCTGCGTCCACCATTTGTCGAACCATTTTTTCAAAATCGGTTGAGGGCTGCCAACCGAGCAACTTGCGAGCAAGGCTCGAATCTCCCAACAATGTGGCCGGGTCCGCTTTGCGAACCAACCGATCGTCCAACTTGATCAATTGCCGCCAATCGAGTCCGACATGAGCGAAGGCAATTTCCAGCCAATCGCGAACTCGATGCAGTTTTCCGGTCGACAGAACTAAATCTGTAGGTTGATCGGCTTGCAACATGCGCCAAAACGCATCGACATAATCGGGCGCAAATCCCCAATCGCGCTGGCCTTCGACATTGCCCAACGACAAGCCTTTCTCCAAACCCAGTTTGATGCGCGCCGCCGCCCGCGTGATTTTGCGAGTAACAAACGACTCGCCGCGCCTGGGTGATTCGTGATTGAAGCAAATGGCATTGCACGCGAAAAACCCAAAACTCTCGCGATAGACGCGAACCATTTGTACCGCGAACGCTTTGGCGACTCCGTAGGGAGTAATCGGATTGAAGGCCGTAGTTTCCGATTGTGGCGATTGGGTTGGCAAGCCGAATATTTCACTGCTGCCGATATGTAGCAACTTTGGACGTTTGGGGCAGTCCCGAATGATCTCCAGTAATCGCAGTGTCCCCATCGCCGTGAACTCGCACGTCGATTCGGGAATCTCGAAACTCGCGCCGACGTGACTCTGGCCAGCCAAATGAAAGATCTCATCAGGTTGAATAGCTAGTATCAAGCGACGCGTCGTGGTCATGTCCTCCAAATCAGAATAATGGAGGAACAATCGCTGGTTATAGAGTTCCAGGTCGCTGGTCAAGTGGTCCAATCTGGGGCGCGTGATATTGCTGCTGCGGCGTACGAAGCCGTGGACTTCATATTCCTTGCCCAACAATAGCTCGGCCAAGTAACTACCATCTTGGCCGGTGATTCCCGTTACAATTGCACGCTTCATTCACGACGCTTCCGAGACTTCGAGCTAATCCTATGCCGCCGGACGCTGCTTGCCGGGCTTGGCTGGACTGATCCATTTGCCGATTTTCTCGACCCGCTTGGACCATTCAAAAGAACATCTTAGCTGACAAAACGATTCGAACAACAAGTCGAGGGTCTCATTCAGGTTGCGGATCGCATCAATTCTGCTTTCGAGTATCGCGTGCCCTTCGGCTTCGTCGTCAGCTTGCAGTTTGGCTCCGGTGACGGAAAACGATTCTGCCTGCAGCGTCAGTTCATACTGTTGTGAGTGACGAACCAGAATTAAACCGGCCTTGCGTGGCAGTTTTCCGCTACTGATCGCTTCGAGAGCTTCCGGCAGCCGCGTGGGCATTTCCGCCATGATCATTTCTTTTCCGGATTCGCCGTTGGGGCATTCCAGTGCCAAGGTTTTGGCGAACATGATCGTGACATCAGATTTGTCGGATAGTTTGATCGTATCCGTGTCGTTCTCCAGAGTGTGCCACAACCATAACAGAAACTCGTTGCCTAAGTAGTCGGGCAGTGGTGAGTCCATGTTCGCCCAAGCAGCGTCGGCACCGGTATGTGCCGGATGGAACATCGATGGACTGAGCGATTCGAATGCATCCACACGTTTAGTTCGCTCGGCCCAGCTCCTGGCAAGCCATCCCACGCTGACGCGCTCCAATTCGATCTCGAATGCTCGAGCGAGCAAATCCGCGCAGTGGCCACAGGCAGAACCGTTCGAGCCGCCGAAGTAAAGCATATTCGACTGCGCGTCCCACAGAATGGGAAACTGCGCCATGCGGTGGTATTTGCCGGATGCCGCTTCGGTTTCGCATCGCTGCTCGACAGCTTCTTTGGCCTCCTGGCGTTGCGCCTTGTTCGGGCGTCGCTCGGGATGCTCCGCCATGATATTTGCCAATTCCATTTGCAGCCAAGCTTTTCGAATCGCGGCGGGAATTTGGTTGGTATCGATTCTAACGCCACAGTGGAGAGCGCCGTGAATTATGTTCTTATCGAAATCAAACGACTGGTCAAACAAATGGGTTCCTCCGAGGAATCCAACTTGCGTCGACTCCGCGGAGGATGGTTCAAAGGCACCTGCGCTGAACTCCTTCAAAGTCTCCAAATGTGCCTCGCCAAAGTCTTTGACTTGGTTGCCGACGATTCGAAAGCGTTCAAAGCCGATGCTGCCCGAAAGAAATGCCATTCGTTGCCTCGCTGTGTAGAATTTTTCGGTCACGGGGATGGGAGATACGCATTATCGGTCTGTCGGCTGTGCGGTCTTCATCGCTTGATTTTCGTGCGCAACGTTCGGATTGCATGATGCAGTTGCGGTCGCGTGACGCATGGATTGTGCCGGTCGTTGTGTTGGATGCGAGTTATCTTTATGATGCAATTACTGGGTAAGATATGTCGATTTGGCGATGTCAGCCGATTTGGATAGATACACTCGTGGGCGCGATCACGACTAGGGTCGCCCTCGCCCAGTCAGAATTGGCGCAGTCGGGTCCAACAATGGTAAAAGCAGACGAGATTCCCAATCCGAGCACTCAGCAGCTTGCAGAATTACCGCGGCAAATGCAGTATGTGCCGGCCAGTAACCCTGCCCCCAGAGTGCTTACGATAGCGCAAATCCAACAATTCAACGCTCAAGGTTTCTTGATGCCCTTCGATGGATTGGACGGGCAAGAAGTACGCGATCTTCGCAATTACTTCGATGGTGTATTGGCCGCCTTTTTGGAAATGGGTAGGAGCAGTTACTCGATCAACACAGCGCACTTGAGATTCGCCAGAATATATCAACTGGTACAGCACCCACGTTTGGTGCGGCCAGTTGCCGATTTGCTGGGTCCCAATGTGGTTTGTTGGGGATCCCATTTCTTCTGCAAGTTACCGCGCGATGGCAAACGCGTCCCTTGGCATCAAGACAGCACCTACTGGCCGCTCAGCCCAACCAAGACTGTAACCCTATGGTTGGCGATCGATGACGCAGATCCTCAAAATGGGAATATGAAGTTCATTCCAGGGTCTCATTTGCACGGATTGATCGATTACGATGAGACACACCAAGCCGACACTATTCTCGATTTAGCAGTCCGCGATCCATTTAAGTATGGTGTTGGCGAGGCGGACGATACTCTGCGCGCGGGGCAATTTTCATTGCATTCGGACTTGTTGCTACATGGATCAGAAGCTAATAATTCCGATCGGCGCAGATGCGGATTGACGATACGTTATGCCGCTGCGGACGTGCGAACTTGGTACGATTGGCACCACAAGGGTTTTGTAGTCAGTGGCGAGAATGTAGGCTCGCATTGGGCCAACCCACCTTGTCCGAAAAACTAAACTACCGAGAAACTTAGGATGCAATGGGATGGCGAATGCCGAATACGGACAGTGGGTTGAAATTGCGTTTGACTGCCTACCGCTGAGGACTGTCAACCGCACCGACATCCCGCTGGATGCGTCACCTGGGCTGGCCGCGAAAATGTTGCGCGTTAAGGCGGCGATCGAGAAGCATGGGACGCTGAATTCGTACTTCTTGCACAACGCGTCTTGCACGTTCCATTTCACCAACGACCCGCGCGAGGGTATGGTGCAATTCGCGTTTCAGGGTGTCGTCATGACAGATAGTGGAGACCAATCGGCTCGATCGGGCGACTTGGAAGTGGTGCTCGAAAGAGAAACCTGCGGCTGGCTGGATCAATCAATCGTCGATTGGTTGAGCGATACGGTCAAACATGCGGTTGTCTCGGAATTCAATCGATACATTGCTGCCGGTGATCTCCGCAAAGCTCAGGAACGCATCGAACGCATTCAAAAAGCCAGCGACGAATCAGGTGGCTTTGTGGGAATGTACTTGTAGACTAACGCAAGACCTAAGGTTGTCGGTAGATTGTGCCTTCCTTCATGACGAACGAGATTTTGGTCATCAAGCTGATATCGTCCAACGGATTTCCTTTGACTGCGACGATGTCGGCCAGTTTGTTGGGTTCGAGCGAGCCAAGTCGATCGTCGATGCGCAGCAGTTTTGCCGTAACACTGGTAGCCGACTGAATCGCTTTCATCGCTGGCATGCCGCCGGCAACCATCAATTCAAATTCGTGAGCATTTTCACCGTGCGGAGAAACTCCGGTGTCGGTACCAAATGCAATCTTGACGCCAGCGGCATACGCTTTGGCAAACGTCTGTTTCATTTGCGGTCCGATTGCGGCGGCCTTGGGACGAACTATTTCCGGGAAGTAACCTGGCTCAGCAGCTTTTTTGGCAACCCATTCGCTGGCCATGTTCGTCGGTACCCAGTACGTTCCTCGTTCCTTCATCAAGGCGATGATTTCGTCGTTCATATAGGTTCCATGTTCGATGGAATCGACACCGGCGATCACCGCGCGACGAATTCCCTCGGAACCATGGGCATGTACGGCAACGATCATGTTGTAGTCCCGAGCAGTCTCGACCACCGCCCGTAATTCCTCTTCGGTGAACTGCGGGTTCAAGCCACTGGCGGCCAAGCTGAGCACGCCACCGGTCGCTGTTAGTTTAATCAAGTCGGCGCCGTCCTTGTAGCGTTGCCGCACGGCTTTTCGCGCTTCATCGGGTCCATTGATGACGCCTTCCACCGGACCGGGATCAGAACGGAAATTTCCACGTAAGGCATTGGTGGGATCAGCGTGTCCACCAGTCGTTGCCAGCGATTTCCCCGAAGTAAAGATGCGCGGGCCCGGCACCCAATTCTGCTCGATGGCTTTTCTCAGCGACAATGATGTGACGCCATTGTCGCCCAAATCGCGAACCGTAGTGAAACCAGCCATCAACGTCAACCGTGCGTAGACGGTCGAACGCAACGCATAGTCGGCTTGCTCCATGAAAAAACGCTCGGTGTAGGAATCTTTGGAGTGTTGGGATTGAAGATGCGTGTGCATGTCCATCAATCCCGGCATAACCGTGAACTCCTTCAAATCGACCAGTTTGTCGCCAGCACCCGGCGGCAAATACCCTGGCAAGATGCGTTGAATTTTGCCTTCCTCAATTACGATCGTCATCATCGAACCGACCGTATCGCTTTTCCCATCGATCACTCGACCGGCATGAATCACCGTAGCTGCACAAGCGAGCGAAGACCAAGCAGCCCAGATCAACCCAAGCGTAACCACCATTGTGCGTGTCATGTTGAAAATCCCCTAGTCGAAAGAGCTGCTCCCAGTGCGCCGGGACTATTGTTGCATTGCTTACGCGACCGGCAGATAGGAATTGAGCCATCTGCGAATACAAGCCCGATGCGCAAGCGAGTGCGCGACGTACGTGCCGGGTTCGACGCACTCGCTTGCGCATCGCGCTTGTATTGGTAGGAATCCATTTGCCGCTCGCCTTAACTTGCTTCGAACGAATTTGCATAAGTAGCGAATCCAAGATTCTAGTAGCGACTGACGCGCATTGGAACCTGACAGGCAGTGCTTTGAGTCCGTTGAATCCAGACAGGAATAGGCGTCTGCGTCTTATCAAAAATGTAGTTTTCGTAGTAAGATGTGTCGGCCATCTGAAACCTGAGTTGAAAATTCGCTGCTTGGAATGAGCATGAAAATATCGAAAGCCATCATCACCGCGGCCGGCAAAGACCAGTCACAATTGCCGCTACAAACAGTCGTGGATCGGTCGGGCAACGCGCGCACTGCGCTAGAATTAGTACTCAGCGAAGTAACTGGCGTCGGCATCGAAGATATCGCTATCGTCGTTCGCCCAGGGGATGCGGAACGTTACCGGCAAGCAGCAGGAAACTATGCCAGCCGCTTGACTTTCTTCGAGCAATCGGATCCTAGAGGATACGGTGACGCGTTGCTGCGAGCTCGCCAATTTGCCGCCGCAGATCCGTTCCTGCACTTGGTCAGCGATCATCTGTATGTCAGTCGTGGCGACAAGAGTTGCGCCGCGCAACTGATCGAAGTCGCTGAGCGCGAGCAATGTGCCGTGTCGGCGATCCAGCCGACGCGCGAAAATCAGTTGGCTTACTTTGGCGCAGTCGGCGGCGTGCCTGTTTCGCGACATGGCAACTTGTTTGAAGTTCATACGGTGCTGGAGAAACCCACGCCGACGATCGCGGAACAAAAGCTGATCGTCGCGGGCCAACGTGCGGGTTACTACTTATGTTTGTTTGGCATGCACGTGCTGACTCCGTCGATCTTTCCCTTGTTGTCGGAGGCAGTTGCCAATCTTGGGCCCTTGGAAGCGGCGAATCTATCCAGTTCGCTGAACCGGTTGGCTCAGTCGGAACGCTATCTCGCCGCACAACTCAATGGAGTGCGCTACAATATCGGCGAAAAATATGGGTTGCTCGTCGCACAACTGGCAATCGCATTAGCGGGTGAAGATCGCGATCGAATACTTACCGAGATCGTTGAATTGTTAGCCAAAGGTTAATTGGACAGCGCCACCCCTTTGGCGGAATACAAGCCCGAAGCGCAAGCGAGTGAATAACTTACGACGATTATGACAATTCACTCGCTTGCGC
>SYJV01000354.1 GCA_005798335.1 Planctomycetaceae bacterium
ACGAACGCATGTGGACAGCGATTGCCACTTGTAAGAAACAAGAACGCAACTTCTTCACCTATTTGCACGATTCCATCGCCGCTCACCTCAATCAGCAACCAAATCCCAGCTTGCTCTCTGAATAACTCCGTGAACGGTTACTCCAAAAGACTCTCCGGTGCCAGCGGGCGTAGACTACGACATGTGGATCGGTCCAGCTCCCAAACGTCCATTCAACGTTAATCGATTTCACGGTCGCTGGCGGTGGCTGTACGATTTTGGCACGGGTGACCTCGGTAATGACGGCGTACATCGACTGGATATGGCCGTTGCGCTTTTAAGTGCCGCATCCGAGGCGCAGGGAGATGGTCCGATTGGGCTGCCATCGACCATCTTTGCCAACGGCGGCAAGTGGTATTTCGACGACTCTCAAGAGTTCCCCGATACGATGCAGGTTAATTATGAATTTGGGACGGCCAAAAAAACCAAACTGCTCACCTACGAAATGCGCGTGTGGGTGCCATATGGTTACCTAGCTGAAAGCGAAGGTTCGGCGGTCTTTGGCGATAAAGGCTACCTTGTGATTGGCAACGAGCGCTGGACAGCGTACGGGAAAGGTGGTCAGGTTCTTGGCAAGGGCGAAGGTGGCAGCCACGAAGCACCGCATGTCCAGAATTTCATTGATTGCGTCAAGTCGCGCGAAAAGCCCTACTGCGATCTGGAAACCGTAGGACATTCGGCCTCGGTACTGTGCCATGCCGGAAACATCGCCGCGCGCGTGGGACGCAAATTGACTCTCGACCCGGTAACCGAAGTTTTCGCCAACGATCCGCAGGCCAATGCGCTGCGCGGACGTTCCGAGTACCGAAAGCCGTGGGTCTTGCCCGAAGTATAATCCTGGTCGTCGTACTTCCTAATCCGAGTCTGCCGCTTACAATCAACGGCTTAACACAAATTGGTATTGTGGGAGGTGGTTGTGAGTGTTGAGTTAACTTGGCTGGGACATGCGTGTTGGTTGGTAAAATCTGGCGAGCACAAACTGCTGGTCGACCCCTTTCTGAACGATAATCCCTCGGCCAAGCTGCGTGCCGATGATTTGGACGTTGACTTTATTCTGATCACGCACGGCCACTTTGATCATGTCGCTGATGCGGCTAGTATCGCTCGACGCTGTAACGCGACGATCATTGCCAACTACGAGATCGCGACTTGGTTTTCGGAAAAACATCAAGTACAACAAACTTTGGGAATGAATATTGGCGGAGCCACCAAGCAAGCGTTTGGGCGAGTGCAGATGACGTTGGCGTTTCATTCCAGCCAACTACCTGACGGCTCGTACGGCGGAAACCCGGGTGGCTTTGTGGTGGAAACCGGCCTCAAACGCATTTATTTCGCTGGCGATACAGCGCTGTTCGGCGACATGAAATTGCTAGGTAATAAATTGCTCGACGCGGCAATCATTCCGATTGGAGATTTGTTTACAATGGGACCTGAGGACAGCGTGCAAGCCACTCAGTTCTTGCGGCCCCGAGTGGTCTTGCCATCGCATTACAATACTTGGCCACCGATCGCGCAAGATGCTCAAGCGTGGGCAGGGATCATCCGAGCTCAGACGCCCAGTCAGCCGTTGACGCCTGCGGTCGGCGAGCCGGTGAGAATCTAAGGATGCCTGAGCAGTTGGAACTGTTTGCGGAGAAGCCAGACGAAGCCGACGATTACGTCACCGTCGCCAGAATTGGCGACATTGCCGACGGACTAGGCCGTCCGTACGAAGTTGGCAATCGTGTAATCGCTGTCTTTCGGCGCGGCGACGAATATTTCGCGATCGACGATTTTTGCCCACATCAAGGTGCATCTCTTGCAGGTGGGCAGCTAGAAGGATGCATGGTTGCCTGCCCGTGGCATTATTGGCGCTTCGACGTCAACGATGGCAGATGGCTGGATAGCCCTAAGATCAAGATCGATACTTTCTCCGTTCGCGTCGTAGGCCAGCTCATCCAAGTGCGGCCTCAACCTTGCAATACAAGCGAATAGTCGCTTGGTCGATCAACATTGAGGGGTTACACGTTCAAAATTCAAGATTGGCGTGCGTAGCGTCTTGCGTCCCGATGGGTTGAACGCCCGGCAATTCTGAATTTCGACCCCGCGACCCTAATGCCCAATGCGGCAAGTAATTTGACTCTCTTGCATCGTGGAGATATTCTGGATTAAGTCAAATATGGATTGCCTTGCTAGCCAAAATCTTTTCTTGCTGTGGGCGCGCATGGATGAGTGATTTACCTTCGGAAAATAACTCTGACAGCTTTGAAGCAAAACCTGCGGTTTCAGGTGGAACGACGGCGTCGATTGGCAATTCCCAACCGAGCCTCCTGTCATCTCGCGATTTGGATTTTTCCAGTTCCGATCAGAAAAAGACTGTTATCAGCCGGCGTCCGATTGCGCCGCCGGCCGAATTCATGCATTCGATGCCGCTGGCGGAATTGGCGCGCCTCCTGGAAGGCAAGAACCTGGATCATTTCCATGTGGAGCAAATGATCGGTGGCGGCGGAATGGGAGCGGTGTTCCGTGGAACCGATTTGAGGCTGGATCGGACCGTTGCGATCAAGGTCGTCCCTACCGCAAATCGAGATCCAGATACATTTCGCCGATTTCGAATGGAGGCGCAGAGCGCTGCCCGGCTCGATCATCCCAACATCGCGCGAGTGTATTACATCGGCGAATCGGAAAAATGGAACTACATCGTCTTCGAGTACATCGATGGCATCAACTTGCGCGATCTGGTTGAGATGGAAGGACCGCTGAGCATCGACGACGCCGTCTTTTACACGCGGCAAGTGGCCGACGCGCTTCAACACGCGCAACAACGCGACGTTGTGCATCGAGACATCAAACCGTCGAACGTACTGATTACGCCTGCAGGCACCGTCAAGGTAGTCGATATGGGATTGGCGCGCAGCACGGCGATGGAACGATCCAGCGGGGATATGACGGCCAGCGGTGTGACACTGGGAACATTCGACTATATTTCACCCGAGCAAGCCAGAAATCCGCGCGACGCAGACGTGCGCAGCGACCTCTATTCGCTCGGCTGCACACTGTTTTATATGCTGTCGGGACGTCCGCCCTTTCCCGAAGGAACGGCGCTGCAAAAACTGCTGAATCATGGCAGCCAAGCTCCGCCCGATTTGCGACAGTTTCGAGATGACCTCAGCGATGAACTATATGCGGTGTTGATGAAGCTGATGTCGAAACGTCCGCTCGATCGATACCAAAAGCCCAGCGATTTGATTAACGATTTGCTATTGGTCGCTGAGGCAGAAGACTTGGTGCGCAGCCAAACGCCGGGGGCGTTCTTGATCTCGGCAACTCCTGCGGAACGTTCGCTGATAGAAGCCAATGCACCGTGGATGGTCGCACTTGCCTTTTTGCTCGGCATCGCCTTATGGCAGAATGTCGAAATCAACGGCGCAAACTTTGACCTGCCGCAACCGCAGTTCAGCTCCCGCGCTGCTACAACGGAAATCTCGCGCGCCGAAACCAATGTCCAGGAGCCTAACCAACTGAATAACTCGGTGGTGACATCGGCTTTGCCAAATTCTATCATTCAAGAACCGAGTACTCAGGCAGATACGATTAGCGCGTTCGCATCGGGGACTGACCACGGAGAACCTGCAACCGAACTGCCAACCAATCAAGTTTCCGCGGCAACCTTGCCGATTGCGCCGACGGAAATCGATAGCTCGACGAATCTCATCATGCCGGAAGTTAATGCCAACCAAAGCGTTGCCGAGCCGTTGGGTCCGACTGATCCGACCGGGCTTACAGTGCCGCCGGACACGCTAGTAGTGCTCGCTGGAGCGCACGAATTATCCGCAGGCGCGCAGTGGTGCCGATCGTTGGCAGATGCGATATCGAGAGCAGAAGCGAATCCGAGTATTCGATTCATTGAACTGCACAATGATCAGTTGATTCGTGAGCGGATTTTAATTTCCAGGCATGGTTTGACGATTCGCGTTCCTCCAGACAAGAAAGCAGAGATTACATTTGCTCCAAATTCATTCTTCGCGGAAGATGACATCGAAAGAATGCTCGATGTGGGAAGCAATGACCTGCGGCTTGAAAATCTCTCGATTGTTGCGACGATTCCTGTCGAAGCAGTGACGCGCCGATCTGCGATCATTGGCCTCGAGCCTGCAGGGCAAATTGAGTTGATTAATTGCCGATTGACGTTTGTGGATCCAACGGAAGTCGGTGAGAATCGGGCGATTACGATCGACGCTCCCGGGCATCAACCGGTAGCTTTTGACTTTAGCGATTTTTCAACGCATCCCACTGGTCCGGCAGTCGATTTAAGAGTGGCCGATCCCGCGTCGATCAAGTTCCGTAACTGTTGGGCGCGAGGTGAAATGGCGCTGGTGGGAATGGATGGCGGTTTCCGAGTAGAGTTGTCCGCTCAACAGTTATTTTTGTCGGTAGCGGAGCAAATGTTTATCGTGGATGCGACTGATGCAGAAACTTCACCGTTGTTGCGTATATCTTTGAAGGAGTCGACACTGGCGTGTGCCCGGGGACTGTTTCGTATTCGGCTAAATTCGGAAATTGTTACCGAGTGCCTCAACCGGACGGCACAGTCGTGCGTTTTTTGGTCGCGCGAACCCAACTGTCACATTTCGTTCGAAGGATTAAGCGAAGTTGGGTCAGCAGACGAGCTGATCCTGCTAAAAGGGGAAGACAATGCGTACGAACATGGTGAAACGGGCTTGGTGCAGATTCGCACTTTGCAAGGCGAAACAAAACGTCTAGATGTCTCCGACGGGTTGAGCCCCTGGTTTCGCGAACGGGGAAATGACTATTTAGTGCGCTGGTTGAACCCTTTTCCACCCACCGCGCCCTTTCACGAGCAAACTCCCGCAGATTACCAGTTGAAGGAAAGTATGTTTATGCCAGGATTTTGGACATCCGCACAATAGGTGCGGCGTTTTTTGCGATATTGGCGTCACTTTTTGAACGAGGCTTGATTTTCTGTTGCGACTTGCGCAAACTTGCTTGGTCCAGGAACTGAAAAATACCCCTGTTCTTAGTTGTTGAGGTTTAGGAGTTAACGAATGAGTAGATTTGTTGTTGCTTTCGCCGCTTTCGCGATGATTGCCTCGTATGTAACGCCTTCGTACGCACTCAAGCCATTGGCTGAAGCGTTCGCGGAGCAGTATTGTGGCACCGGAGCGTCAGAAGCCCTGAAAGCCAAAGTGGCTGATGCGAAGTGCAATGTTTGTCATGTTGGCACTCAAAAGAAAAATCGCAACCCGTATGGAGTTGCTCTTCACGACGCTTTGAAGGATGCTAAGTTTTCGATTCCCGATCTCAAGAAGTCTCCCAAAGATGCCAAGCTGATTGCTGCTGCCAAGGAAGTGATGAAGAAATTGGAAGACAAGAAACCTAAAGGTGCAGGTGCAGACGCGAAGACTTTTGGACAACGCATCAAGGCTGGTGAGTTGCCAGGCGCCGAATAATCGGCAGGCCAGAATTCAGTCTAAGAATCGCCAGTTGCCTCGGTTGACGAACATATGCCGAGTGTTTCCAATTTGGAGGCACTCGGTTTTTTGTTGCATTATGACTTTTTGCGAGCAAAACAAACATGACGAACTTTTCGCTAGCGATACTGCCGTGTTGGCTGGTTTTCTTGATCGCTGCCGAGCCTGCGAGATGCCAAAATTCTGACGAAAGCAAGGTAATCTTTGACGGCAAGAGTTTAGCGGGCTGGAAGGCCAGCGAAAATACGGCGAGCTGGAAAGTAGAGGACGGGCTGCTGGTTTGTCATGGTCCTAGAAGCCATTTGTTTTACGTAGGCGACGCACAGGCATTCAAGAATTTCCATTTCAAAGCAGAAGTAAAAACGACTCCTGGCAGCAACGCCGGTATTTACTTTCATACCAAGTACCAAGAAACTGGCTGGCCAAAATTCGGTTACGAGTGCCAAGTCAATATTACTCACAAAGACCCAAAGAAATCGAGCGGGCTTTACGGCGTGAAAGATGTCAGCGATCCGGGCGTGAAAGACGACCAGTGGTATACGCAAGAGATCATTGTCGAAGGAAATCGAATCGTTCTGAAACTCAATGGCAAAACTATGGTCGACTACACCCAGCCCAAGGACTCGCCCGCGTTTTCCAAGGATTTCGAACGACGGCTTGGCGAAGGGACGTTTGCGTTGCAAGCCCACGATCCGGATAGCAAAGTTTACTTTCGAAATATTTCCGTCCGGCGATTACCGTAACCCGTCGGTCGAAAAAGCCTATACGAGTAGCGGAGGGCGAGGCTCCTGCCGAGCCGAATTTGCTGCATACACCTTTTGACCAGAGTGGCGTGATTACTGCCACGTCCGTGGCCTATGCTGAAATCCACTATGGATTTTGATGAATCATTTGGGATTGTTGGGGCAAATCTCGATCCAATCAATCCGAAAATTCGTAAACTTTTCCAGTCGCGATAAGCAACATCGTTGGGCGTTTTCCCAATCGCGTGTTGGGAACTGGATCCTGGGAGGCGCTTCAGTTGTTTCAGTCGGTAATTGCTTCGAAGCGCCGTCAGCGTTTAATCGTCCTGATTTTCGTGGGTGGCATGGTTGTTAGTTGCGGCGCTATGCGAGCCGCATTGGGGCAGCCAACCAGCCAACGACCGCCAGACCCTGAGATAAAAGTACCCGTCGGCGCGAGCCAATCAACCACTGCTGCAGTGGGCGCTAGTGGGCAAGCCACTCCCTCAATTGGCGCGCGTTTCGAAGTGCGTGTCGGTTACGCGGGAATGTGGAAGCAGGGGCAGATTTGTCCTATCCAAATTGTTCCTCGCGATGCGAGATTGCCGGCTGGTCAAGCATGGACGACGGAAGTTAGCACCGTCGATGGAGATGGAGTACCCGTCACCTATCGCCAACCATTGAATTTTGCCGCCCCGAAGGATCAAGACCGACCAACTGCTTGGGTGTCGATTCGGATTGGAAGATTGGAAGCGCCTCTCGAAGTGCGTTTACTTACCGGTGGCCAAGTTGTTGAATCGGTTCTCGTATCGCCGGAACAGCAAGGGACGGGGTTGCCGGCATCTCAGCCGTTGATCGTCGCGCTCGGTAGCTCATTGGGTGTGGAGAAGACTTCGCGCACCGCAGCGTCCGGAAATGGAAATCCAAATTTCTCGGTGGCATTGCTGCCCAGTGCCAGTGAGATTCCCGATACTTGGCAAGCATATTTAGGATGCGACTTGATAGTGATTCCGTGTCGCGATCATGCGCTCTTGCGTTCTGTGGGGGCTGGACAATGGCGGGCCGTTCGCGATTGGATTCGGCAGGGAGGCAATTGCGTTATCTCGTTGGGACCTGGCTCGGAAGCACTGCGCGATCTAGCACCCTTGATGGAACTGTTGCCGGGAACGATCGACGGTACCGTACAGCGCTGTAACCCGGGACCGCTGGAGTCATTTGTCAGCACAGATACGCCGCTGCCGCGGTTCGGAAGTTGCCTGCTGAGAGTCAATCGAGGTGTAGTCGATCTGTCGTTGCTGGATGACTCCAACAAGCGATTTGCCTGGTGGCTGCGTTATTCGATTGGCCTCGGTTATGTGCAATTGCTGGCCAGCGACTTGGGCGACTCTGCTTTCCAAGAGTGGAAAGACTATCGCACCTTGTGGGTGAGAATCTTGTCGACGTGTTGGGAACATGGTGCGCAGTCGGCGGGCAATTCTACTAACATCGGCAATTCGTCCTTTCTCGGTTACGAAGATGTCGTTGGCCAATTGCGAGCCACGCTCGACTTTTTTTCATCGGCCCGGGCGCTAAGTTTTGGGCAGCTCGCGGCGATCCTGCTGCTCATCCTGATATTGCTCGGACCAGTGGATTATTTCGTGTGCGTTCGCTGGCTGAATCGCCCGTCGTGGAGTTGGCTGTTTGCGGCAATCGTAGTGGCGTCCTCATCCGCTGGTTTGATTTGGGCTCATCAGTGGTTTCGGACTCAGGAAGTCATGGTGAATTCGCTAGAAGTTCTGGACGTGGATGCGGAATATGGACTTGCGCGAGGATTAGTTTGGAGCCACGTTTATCGAGCCAGTGCCAGCCGCAATGATTTGCGTTATGTCATGCCGCAGCAATCGGCATTAGCCCAATCGATCGTTCGCCATGATTGGTTAGGATTGCCCGGGCGAGGATTGGGTGGAATGGAATCGACGATTACTACCGATCGCGGGCTGCCGGGTTACCACGTCGAAATCGGCGAGGATTCTTACGGCGTGATGCGTGGAGTCACGATCCCCAGCGCGGGTACAAAGAGTTTACAAACGATATGCTTGGCTGAGATGCCTATTTCTTCACAATCGAATCTGCGCGAACCCCGCGGGGTGGATCAATTGGAAGGGACGCTCGTAAATCCCTTGCCCTTCGATTTGCTCGATGGAGTATTGGTATATCGCAACTGGTTCTATCGATTAGCTACTCGCATTCCGCCTGGTCAAGCCATCGAGATTACTTACGATATGGTCCCCAAAGATCTTCCGCGCTGGTTGAACCGACGCCGAGCGGTAAATGGTTCCGAACAAGCGACACGGTGGGACCCCGCCGACCGAGAAACTCCGGATCGACTCATGGAAATTCTATTGTTCCACAAAGCGGCGGGAGGTTCAACTTACACGTCACTGGAAAACCGATTCCAGCCTCATGTTGATCTGAGCAAGCTGATCGCCCTGGACCGCGCGATATTATTTGGACGTATGGAACATCCGTTGGGTAAATTAACAGTTGGTCAACCAGACCAGCCCATGAGTGTCGATGGCTTTAGCCGGGCGTGGTGCCGAGTCATATTGCCCGTCGCGCAGACAAATCGCAGGTGACCAAAGATGATCAAGACGACAAACTTGACCAAAAAATATGGCGATATGTACGCCATTCGCAATATCAACCTTGAACTGGAAAAGGGAGACTTATTTGGCTTCATCGGACCCAACGGAGCTGGCAAAACTACGACCATGCGCATTATTTCGACATTGCTGACACCGACCTATGGCGAAGCCTACGTGTGTGGCAATTCGATTTACACAGCACCAGAGGAAATTCGCCGGCTGGTTGGCTACATGCCCGATTTCTTCGGTGTCTACGATGATATGACCGTTATCGAGTACTTGGAATTCTTCGCAGCCGCGTATCGCATTCACGGCCCGGCACGACGCAAACGATGCAACGAGATGTTGGATATCGTGGATCTCGATTTCAAACGCGATGCCTACGCCAACACTCTATCGCGCGGGCAAACTCAGCGGCTGGGACTGGCTCGCGTTTTGCTTCACGACCCGGAAGTATTGCTGCTAGACGAACCATTGAGCGGATTGGACCCTCGCGCTCGAATTGAAATGCGCAATTTATTGCGGCGGCTTGGCGAGATGGGCAAGACTATCATTGTCAGCAGTCATATCTTGCCCGAGCTGGCAGATATATGTAACAAGGTCGGCATTATCAACCGCGGCGAAATGGGCTTCAATTCTTCGATCACCGACCTGATGCGCGAAGTACGACCGCAAATCGTCTTGCAAATCGCCGTCGAGCCGCTTGCGCGGGCCGGCGATGCCGTCAAGTTTCTGGAATGCCATCAACTAGTCGCCAGCGTTGAAAACGTGCGCGACAACATTCAAGTAACTTTGCGCGCCGATGTCGCCAAGTACAGCAGGCTGTGCGGAGACCTTATCGCCGAAGGATTCGACGTTCATCGCTTTACCGAGAAAGAAACCAATCTCGAAGCTGCCTTTATGGCCTTGACCAAAGGCTCCGGAAGTAAGATCTGATCCTCCGCCATAATTGTTATTGGTGCTTGATCGCGAACGATCCGGGCGTTAATTTCATCGCCTTCCAAGCTGCATCCGACAATGCGCCTGTTGGCTGCGGTTGATACGGGTCCACATACTCGACGTTCGATCGCGCGGGGATCGCTTGCTCGTGCCCAGTGAGCGAGAAAATTGCATTGACGATCAACCGACGCAAGTCTTCGTTTAGCCAATCCAACGAAGCGCCCGCTGTGGTAGTGAACGACTTGCCGATTTTTCCCGATGGTGCCGTGTAGGTTTTGAACCAAGCCAGCGGCATGCGCACATCGTGCCGCTGGTCAGTCACAGCGGGATCGGTAGGACTCAGTCCGCTGAGTACTTGACCGAAGAAGAGAATTCTGTCGCTGTCTGTCAACCGTTGGACCGAGTTCACGTCCGTATGGCAAAACAGAGTATCTGAAACACCGCGCAACACCGGATGACCTCGCTCTGCGGGGTTGACATGGGCCAGCGTGGCCTCCTTTTGAAACTTGCCAAAATGGGCTATCCACGTATCGCCCAGAATCTGCTGACCGAATCCGCCGCTCCACGATTGAGAACGAAAATCCCAGTTGCGAAATTGGCTGGTGCTGGTCGGAGAATAACGGAACGCATGGGTGGCATTACGAATTCCCAGCACCGGTTTGCCCGAGTTGACATAATCGACGATATGCTGCATCGCAGAATCGGGCAATTCGCGAAACCTCGCAAAGATCACCATCAAATCGGCCGAAGCCAAAGTATGCAATCCTGGTATATTCCCAGTGCGATTGGGATTGATATTGCCAGTTTCCTCCTCGATCGAAAACAGCACCGTGCACCCATAGCCATGATGTTGCGAGAGAATCTTCGCAAACATGCACATGCCTTCTTCCGAGCGATAGTATTCTTCCCCAGTTACAAAGACGATTCGCTGCCCCTTGCCGATCCCTTCCTTCCCAGACAAATCAAGCCACTGATCCGAGGAACTGGCAATTGGTGCTGACCAAGTTATCACCAGCATCCACAACAACGCGCGTAACTTGTACATAACCACAAACCCCGTTCAAGAAAGCAATGAAACCGTCTCAAGCACTGAATGTCGCAGGGTACTATTATTCAGTCTAGCGCCAAGCATTTGGAAGCAGTTCGCCAAAAAAATGATGAGCAATGGCCGCGACTAGGAACAAAGTATGGTCGAACAGCAATTGGCCGTCGGCGAATATTCTGTCACGAATGTGTGTGGCTGAGCCGTCGGACGACTTGCGGTATTCCAGCACAGTGTCGCCACCCTCGGGGATGTGAGCGATTCGATATACTCATGAAACTGGCGACCTGACCGCCAGCGAATCACAAGTCTACTCTAGCGAGCGTTCGACCGAATCTGATGTATAGGCGATTGCCGACTAGCGCTGGATGGGATAGACATCTTGCATTCTCATTCGTCAGCCGGAGGCGGCTGAATATTCGGCCTGATTTTGGCTGGCATTCGATCAAAATCAGTTCTCCGGATTCCGTGAATGCTAACAGGCGATCGTTCGACGCTATTAGGCTGGCATATCCTCGAAACGCTCGGTCGTCAATTCGCCAGGCAGTTTTCAGTTTATCTGATAGGTCGAGTGCGTAGAGTCGATCGTCAGCGACGTAAACACGATCATCGACTACCACAGGTGTATTCGCATCGGGAGAAGCTCGATCATTCACTGCGGCCGGATCTGGATTAGGCAAACTCATATCTGAACCAAATGGGAACCATCTCGCTCCGTTATTTTCGCTGGTTACCAACCAACCTGCGCTTGTCGTAACTGGGCTCGGTACACCGAAGTCGCCACCCACGCGCGGCGAACTCTTCCATAGATTTTTCCCTGACTTGGCATCCCAAGCGCCTGCCCCCAACGAATCCAAACCGATCAGCAATTGAGTGCCGTTGACTTCTTGCAGTATCAGCGAAGCGTAGACGGCTCCATTTCCTTCGGCTTGCCATGCAACTTCGCCCGTGATCGGATCGAGCGCTGCGATCGCGCACCGGCTGCCACCCGGTTGCACGATTAACTGATCGTCGACCAGAATCGGCGACGCCGAGAATCCCCAGTCAGGTAACTTGCCTTGGAAATCGCGAACCAAGTGCTTGTTCCATAGCGGAACTCCGGTTTCCAGCTCCAAGCAGATCACATCACCAAACGCGCCCACTACGTAAACGAATCCTTCGTAGATCAGCGGCGTTGCGCGCGGTGCATTGCCATAATCGAGATTGCCGGGCGCCTCTGACAAGTGTTGCCATAACGGCTGGCCCGATTCAGCGTCGAAGCACTGATAGAAATCGCGTTGATCCTCAAGGTCGCGCGACGCAACGACGACATACTTTTCATCTGCGACCACTCCCGAGTGTCCGGGACCGGACAAAGTTGTCTGCCAAACCGGCGACCAACTTTGCGGCAACTGTCGCGGCAACCAACCGATGTGTCCGTCTCGGTTGGGGCCGCGAAATTGATTCCATGGTACAGCGACAATATCTGGATCGGATTCAGTTACTTTTTTTTAGCCGACAGTTCGTTTTCCCAGCTCACGAATCCATCGAGCGTCTCCAATCCCTCGAGCAGTGGCTGCTCCGTCCCGGACAGTAGCAATGCTTCGGTAATGGCATGGCGCAGTTCGGCTGGCATGTCCCCGGGAACAAAGGCGGTCACGAAGGGAATCTCCTCGGTTTTGCCGAGGATTCTTAAATCACCCTTCTTGATCGATCCGCAACCTTCGAGCAATGGTTCCGCATAACTGGAAATCACTGCTGCGGCAGTTGCATCTGCGGGCAACTTCATGAGCGCCACTGCCGCTTCGCTGCAAGCGTCGTAGATCTCCAGCTTGGTCGGCGGTGTCACGCCATGGCTGCGCAGCAGCCGCATTGCGGCGGCGGATTTTTCTTCGGACTCTTCAGGGCCAAAGAAAATCCGATAGCCTTTCAAGTCGGCCACAGATGCCGATTTATCGCTTGCGCGAACGACAATCAATCCATGTTGATTCAGATCGCCTTTGGAACCGCTCAATCGCGCCACCGGTCGCATCTGTTTCTTCAGTGATTTTGCGTCGTGCATGACCACCGAATATTTACCGATGACCAAATCGGCGGCTCCTCGCGAGTCTTCGATCCCTTTGACCAAAGATGCATTCCAAACGACTTTGACCGGTCGCCCGAGCTTGTCGGTCAAATACTTGCCCAACAGTTCATAATTCCGCTGCGCGTAACCCTTGACGCAGTCGCACGACAACGGTTTGCTCAACGGATCCATGACGATCATCGTTAGTGACTGAGCCTGGTTGGGTTCCGCGGCCAATAGCGGTTCGAAAACGGCAAAACATGTAAGTACGGCAGCTAACCAAGACGGTTTACTCGCCATGACGAACTCCTTGAATTATCGAATTTTGGATAGATCGACCGGTTCAACGTCTTTGCATTCTTCGCCACACTTCTTGCCATCGCAGGTCAACGTACGACGGCCAAGCGTGGTTCCTACGTTCGAGCCATAAATGTTGACGGCAAACTTCGCTTGGTGTTCTGCTCCGAACGAGACCTTCAACGTACTGACCTCGATTTGATCGGCTTCCAAGGAGATTTCGAGCGTACCTGCATTGTCCTCAACAGGTCGCCAAGTCCATTTGTTTCCATACGTGGCATAACGACCTCCTTTGACCTTTAACGAGCCGTCAGCCTGAAACACCATGGACTCGAAAGGTGTGTTAGCTGTTGTTGCAGAGCGACCTAGCAAACCTCCCAGCAAACCAAACACACCTGACGAAGATGATTTCTTTGCCGAGCCTGGTTTCTGCTCACCTAGTTCCCAGGTCCCCAGCAGCCGGCCATCGAATTTGTCGCGCAACGCAGCGACGGACTTGTCTTCCTCTGCGCCCTCGGGCGATGAGCTGAGGCTAGTCAAAACACAAATTTGGTTGGTGTCTTGGTGCATCATGTAGAACTGCTCCGATTTAGGATCGTAGCCCATAGCGCAGTGCTTGCATCCTCCGCCGATCCGAGCGCGGCCGACATACTCTACGAATGTCCCATCTTGTTTGAAGCGTTTGATGTGACCAATGCTGGACTCAGCGGCCAGGATCGTACCGTCGGGCATCGTGCGTACGTTCATCGGATTGCAGCAACTGCCGAAACCATTTTCGCTGCTGCGGTCGCCGCTGCCGAAGCTGATGACCTCTTTGCCGTCGCGGTCGTACAGCCCAACTTTGAAAGCCGTATTTTGCGCAACTACAAGCTGATCGCCACAGCATTGAACATCCATTTGCCCACAGCATCCGCGCAAGCCCGTGAGAACTTCTTTAGCATTTTTGAAATCATGGTCGGTGCGCCAAACAGCGTAACCGGGACCATCCAAATTACCGCAGCATATAAAAACGTCATTCGCCGAAACCGCTATGGAAGTAATGCGCTTGGAGGAAGCGATCATCGACTCGACGTTGAAACGCGACGTCATTTGCTTGGTCATCTGCTCGTAGCTGACCAATTGCTGCTGGTAAGCCTTCAGGCGTGCTTGGTCAACTTTGGACAGTTCGTCAGCCGGCTTTTCCTCCAATGCCGCAATTCGCTTGCGGATCGCTTCGGTCTGGTCTTCGTAAACTTTGGAGTATTGTTTGGCCATTTGCTTGGCACCTTCCAAGGCTCGTTGGCGATATTCTTCCGCGTCGCCAATATTTGGAGAATCCACCTCTAGCTCAACAGTTCCGTCTCTTAAGAGCTTGGCAATTCTTCCTTCGCCCGCGATGAAGACTTTGCCATCCTGCGAGGTATTGATTGCTGTCGCGTTAAATGGCGCTTCGTAATTCTCAGTCAAATTTCCCTCGGCGTCATAAACCAGCACCACAGCTTGACCGCTGCCATTCTTGCAAGCAGCCAAAATTTCGCCTTCGCTCGAAACGCAAAAAGTATTTAGCGTAACACTGCGGTTATTCAGCTTGGGTTCAATCACCCGTGTTTGACGGTGACTCGCTTTTTCGATCTGAGATGATTTTGAATCGGCTGCGAGCAAATTCGCGAGCCCCAAAAACAAAAGCAAACCGACACTGCACAACGACAAACTCACGCGACCAATAGAGCTCGACCAGAACTCCCTAGCATTCATTTCTCGACTCCTGAATAGTGTGGTGAGAAAAGAGATCTCATGGATTCAATCGCCTAGGACATTTTGAGCAAAAGCTGCCGAATTTCGCCATTCTAGAATCTACGAGCGGCAATACCCAATACAGCGATGCTCGTCACTTCGGGAGGCTTGCTCCGCCAGATGGACTGGCCAAGTACTCCCAAACAACAAATCAATGTACCGCTCCATAAGGGAGGGGTCAATGAATTTTTTTCCACACTGAAGATTCGGCCAATGCAGGCAACTCTTGGATGCCTCAATAAAACTGCTCGGGAGAGCATCGCGAAACGGCAATTCTGAGGAAATCCGTCAAGCAAGCAAAAGATGCAGATGGAGATCAGAATGAGTCGAACGTCGGGCAGCATCATTGATTCGACCAGAATCAACGCATGCTACCGACGAATTATCTCTACAGGACTCATTCGTGTCATACGGTCTATTTCACACCCGACGACAGTCTAGGCGACTGGTGTCATGACAACAGAGTGGCCGAAATGTTCGGCCAGAATGCTGGGTTGATGCGTGCGTGCGAGGTTGATGTCCATTTTCACGGACCACTTGCCTTCGACGTCGCCTTGTACCAGCCAGTGTGGCATCACGCACACGGACTGATGCACTAATTCAAATCCACCTTCGCTTTGGCTGACCGTTTCGATTGGGAAAGCCCAAAGGTTAGTTGGGCGATTGAGCGATAGGAAAACGTCCAAGCCTTGCCACTGGTCGATCAAACCGAGATGTTGCTTGCTGGCAAGATTAAGTCGTTTGCCGAGGTGTCCTAGGCGACCTCCATGCTCGTCGTAAAAGTAGCGATCATCGGCGCCTGCTGGCATGCCAGCAAAATTCCACTCCAATGCAAAATGAAACTGGCGTTCGCGCGGCAGACCTTCGAGCAAGTAAGCTACCTGCAATCGGGCTTCGCCTGCTTCGATCGTCAAGGCTTTGGTGATGCGCAAGGGAACTCCCCACGCATTGCCATCGCGGCAAAGCTGCAATTGGACTTTGCCGGCACCGCGTCGCAATTTCGCCTCGTAGGGCATCGCAACGAAATCGCCTCGTTCGACGGCGGTGCCATCCGCAATGCGTTCGAAGGGAACATCGTTGTCGTAAAAGTGATCCAAGAAGCTCTTGCGCGCAAATTGGTCGTACTGCAATCGTTGGTCGAGACCTTCTTGCTTAAACACCACGCGGTCGTGAATGCTGGCGACGGCTCCTTCGGGTTGCTTGTTGCCGCGCAGCACTTTGCGATGGTAACTTTCCGGTCGTCGCTGAATGGTCGCCAGCAAATTGTGCGAGACATCGCGCAAATCGAGTTCATACAGCATTCCGCCGACGGCTGGCGCGACGAAAGCGATGACCCGATCATTGGCCAAGCGTACTTCTGGCCGCAAATCGAAATCGTAGTCGTCGGTGGTTGCTTCCACCCACACTCCGTCGCCGTGTTGCAATCGATCCAGCGCGGTATCGGCTTGGATAAGCTCGCGATAAATTGCGTTGCGTAGGTGAGGCAAGTAAATGCCGCCAAAGGCACCATGCCAGTAGGGGCAATTGCATTGGCCGCGATAAAGCTGGTCCTCGATCTGATTCAGCGCTTGGGTATCTTCTCCCAATTGGCGCGCGACCTCCAGTCGGCGACTGACCAACATCATGCGCGCGTACATTTCGTTGGCTTCGGCATAACGTACTTTGAAGTTTCGCCAGTTACCACCTCGGATAAATTGCTGAATTTCGTTCCAACGAGGATGTTCATGCAACTGATGCGTAATTTCGTCGTACAAATTTTGCTGAGGGACTGGCAACGCCCATTCCGTCATCTCGCGATAACTGCAGTCGGGTAAATAGACTTTGCCTCGCGGCGCATGTTCATTCACAACTTCCGACAGCGTCTGCGTCTTCAACCAACCGGCGTTTTGTTGCAATAGGCTAAAGAAGCTGCGCAACCATCCGCGTTCGTAGACGTGATACTTAGTATCAGGCCACGTGCCGAACTTTTCACCATCGTCACCGAAGACCAAAACCGATCCGGGAAACTTTTGCGCGAACGCACTCGCATATTCGATTGTTTTTTCTGGTGCTTCGAACGGGATCGTATAACGCAGTCGTTCGCTGCCCGGAAAGACCCGCAGAACATTTCCATCGTCTTCGGTTAGGAAATAACTTTGCAGCTCTTCTTCGGCCAGCCCGGCTGCTTTGAAGTGATAGTCATCTAAGACCGTATAGGCAATTCCGGCGCGGGCGATATCGGCGGTTAGATTGCTTTCCCAGACTCGCTCGGGCATCCACATGCCTAGGACGTTGGTCGAAAAAGTCGCATTCAAATACTCAGTGTAGCGCCGTATTTGGCCGATGCGATCTCGGCTGGGCAGCATCGGTAAGATAGGTTCATAGAACGGTCCACCGATAATCTCGATACGTCCGGCGGCAACCAAGCCTGCGACTCGATGAACGTACTCGGGATGCTTCTCTGCCAGCCACACCATCAATGGCCCGGAGGTGTGCAAGGAAATTTTCAGCGGATCAAAGCTCTCAAACACATCGAGAAAAGGCAGGTAACTGTCTTGATATGCTTGCTCGATAACGCCATCAAAGTTGCCGACGGGCTGATGATTGTGAAGGACCAAGCACAGACTTACGGAATGGCTCATAGGTTAGTTGCCGTTACGCGAGTAAACTATTTTGTGTAAATTCGCCAAATTAACGCGCTTTGGCGCTCGTCCACGAGCATTATCGGCAAACCAAGCCTCCTTGGAACAGCTTGACTCGGCGACGATTAAGATAACTTTTTGTCGAACGTAATCGCTGCCAGGTTAGCGGCATAAAGCGGCTGAACGTGTTCGCGCAATTGTTTGGCGGCAGCCTCAGGAGTCAAGGGATTAATGTAGCAATCGCTGCCCCACTCGAAACCCGCAACTTTAGTTAAGCGCGGGAAAAACTCGATGCGCCAATGAAACGCGGTGGTCTGTCGCTGAATCCTCGGCGCGGTATGAACGATGTAGTTGTACGATGCATCTGCGTACGTCTGTTCGAGGGCGCGTATGATGCTCTGTACGAACTCCGATAGTTCGTTTAGCTCCGCATCGGCTAACGACTCAAACGAGCTCTCATGCCGAACAGGCAGCAGCGTTACCTGCGCAGGAAATCGGCTGGCAAACGGGCAAAACGCGGCAAAAGACGGTGACATCGCGATCATTCGAGTTGCGGTGGCGATCTCCGCTTCGAGCATCCGGCAGTGAAGACACCGATTTTCTTGGCGGTGAAACAGCTCCATTCGCTGAACTACACGTTGTACATCGGTGGGCAGCAGATTCGTGGCGATTAATTGGCTGTGCGGATGCACCAGCGATGCACCGGCCTCGTAGCCAACGTTTTTGAAGAGAACCGCATACTCGATATCCAAGCAGTTTGCCCAATGTCGCAGGCGATCTCGGTACGCTCGAAAAACCAATTCGGCGTCATGTTTGTCAAGTTGCGAGAACGAACGACAATGTTCGGGGCTTTCGATAATCACTTCGTGGGCGCCGGTCGCACATCGCTTGGCAAACAGATCGATACGTGATTGAGAGTCGGCGTGCTTGCCCGACGAACAAGTACCGCAATGCGTTGATGGCTCAGGTCGAGCGGATTTGCCCGCAGAACTTGATGGTGAAATCCAAGAAAGTGACGCTACGCCATTGACGGCAGGGAATTTGTTGGGCACCACGCGAACTTGCCAATCGAGCCCGCGTTGCGCTGACGACAAACTGGCATATTCAGCGATCGGGGCAGGTGTCGCAGACTCGTTTCCAGCGCAGAATGGACAACTTTCGCAACCAGCAACGGGTGGACGATATTCGGAAAAATCGACCGGGCGTTGGCTTCTCTGCGGTGCAAATATCACCCATCGATCCGACAGCCAATCGTGCCGCAGTTCGTTGGATGACGATTCCTGGCCCATGTATCGCTAAACCTAATCCCTAACTCAATTTTTTCTTGCTCAAGCAATCTTCGTAGATCGCCAAATATTTCGCCGCGCTCTGACCCCACGACCAATCTTGCTGCATTCCCGTTTTCACGACTTGGCCCCAAGTCTGCGACTGAGTTCGATACAGCGCGAGCGCCCTTTCCAAGGCATCTTCCATCGCCGATATCGAATACTCGTGAAAACTAAACCCCGATGCGGTTCCAGTTCGAACCGCGTCGGTATTGGCATCGACCACGGTATCAACCAAACCACCCGTGGCATGGACCACCGGGACCGTTCCATAACGCAGACTGTACAATTGGTTCAGACCACATGGCTCGTACTGACTCGGCATTAAAAACAGGTCGGCGCCAGCTTCGATATTGTGAGCCAAAGCGTCTGAAAACTCTAGCCGTAATCCTAGTCGATGTGGCACATGCGCAGCCAGATTCTGCAATTCATCCTGGTATTCCCGCTGGCCCGTGCCGAGGATTACCCACTGGACATCGCGGTTGTTCAACCATTGCCGGAGCGTTTCAATGATCAGGTCCCAACCCTTTTGGGAGGCCATTCGCCCAATGATGCCCACCAAGGGTGTCGAGGGCTCAATTGGCAGTCCAAACAGCGATTGCAGATGGGCCTTGCAAGCCGCTTTGCCATCGCGCCACGTGCTCGCATCGTACGTCTTCGGCAAAAACGCATCGGTCGCGGGACTCCACTGGTCATAGTCCACACCGTTAACAATTCCAATCAAGTCATCGCCACGATCGCGCAGAACTCCGTCCAGCCCACAGCCGTGTTCAGGCCGCCGAATTTCTGAGGCATACGTCGGACTGACAGTCGTGACCTTGTCGGCAAAGACAATGCCAGTTTTGAGATAACTGACGTCGCCATAGAACTCCATTTCCCGCCAATTGAAATACCGCCAGTCCAATCCGGTCAGCGCCATATCGTAATGCCAAAATCGACCCTGATAGGCTAGATTGTGAATGGTCATTACCGAGGCCGCTCGATGTGGCCAACCGTACTGCCCAAAGCCGGTGGCCATATACGCCGGAATCAAACCAGCCTGCCAATCGTGGCAATGAGCGATATCGATGCGCAAGTCCAATTGCTCGATCGCGTGTACAACAGACTTGCAAAAAAATGCAAATCGTTCGCTATTATCCCGATAATCCCCCTGGCGATCTCCGTATAAACTCTCGCGTTCAAAGTACTGAGGTTGATCGATCAAATACACTTCGACATCGCTGGACGGCAGCCGCGTTTTTAGCAAGCGACAAGCCACTTGCCGCCCTGCCATTGAAATCGTAAAGCCGACTTCGGTGGCTTCGATCGGCAATCCCTTGCGCAACACCATGCCATACGCTGGCATGAAGAGGCTACAGCGATGCCCCATCCCCGCCAAACAACGCGGCAAAGAGCCGCAAACGTCGGCCAGCCCGCCAGTTTTGGCAAAGGGAATTATCTCGCTAGCGACTATCGCAATATGAAGACTACGCACGCTGCTTACTCACTCGTTGGCCGACGATTTTTGTGATGCGAGCAATGTAGCGAATATTCAGAATTTCGGTAGCTTGCTTAGCCGTTCGCGCAACGCAGAAAATATGCCTGGCCCTGGACTGATGAAAAATGAACCGAAAGGTGCTAGTCTCGGGTGCCGGAGGTGTTGTGTCGGGAATCGCAATTCGATGAACTAAATCATAAGGTGTTGGAACGTCTTCCGTTCTTTGCGTCGCCACACGTTCGGCGCCCGAGGCTAGCGCCATTCGGTTCATTTTTTATCAGCCCAGCCCCTGACCGGCGCAATGAAAAAAAGTACCGGGCCTAATGTTATTGCAAACCAGCCAATTCCAGGCTTGAATTCACTACGCGACCCCTGGCATGCAACGCAGAAAATCGGCACGATTCAAACAGCGGCTACGCGATAGTGCTCCGTGCACTCGAGAACTGAAGCCTCTACCAGCCGTCCACTGCGGTGATGCATGTCGACAAAACGCGACTACTCCAAGTCAAATTTGAGGTCGTTGGGACCCTCTTCCTTGACTTCCGCAGTTAATCCGGACTTGCCATCGATTGAGAATTTTTCTGGAATAATCCACGTAATTTCCGGAGGCAGAGCTTTGCCTCCCGCCGACAGGTCAACGTCCTTGGGCGTCTTGTCGACCACATTCACGCGGCGGATGGTCACTGCTTGCGGGCCACTTACTGCACCATCTTTATCGGTGTAAGTCGATAATTCGAATCGTCCGCTGCTATCCGTCTTGCCAATTGCGGTTGCCTTTTTCTCGAAGTTCTTGAAGGTAACCTCCGCCCCTTCGATGGCCTTTCCTTTGTAGGTAACCGTTCCCTGGACCGGAAACCGCTTTGCCCAGTTGGGATTCTCATTGGAATCACCGGAGCAACCAACTAACAACGCGAAAACCAATGTCGAACCGATTCCGACGCACCGCACATCAAGCATCATCAAATCTACTTCTTTGAAACTGAATCAAAAGCGCCAGATCTAAGCATCAACCAACTCCACCATCATCTATGAGGGTGAAGTTGGGCATAGGTCAAAATCAAACAGAGTCTTATTGCTCAGAAGCGATTTCGCCGCCGCTAATGGTGGCCAATGCTCCCCAGGTTCCATACGGACTTGGCCCCGTCAGCGATTCAGGCGCGCCCGAGTTTCCAGCGTCGATCGTTTCGCTGACAAAGCGCACCGAGCCGTCGCCGAATACGACGTTAACACCGCCGGTGTGCCAACTTTGAGCAGACATCACGCCTGTAGTGTTGATGTTACCGGTCAAACACGATGGGCTGTTTGGAGCCAAAACAGCATTGTAGCCCGAATAGATCGGCATTCCGTCGTAGGCTCGAGTTCCGCCGGTAAAATAGCCAGAGATGCAAGTACCAGCACCGCAATTGGGCACCGACGCCAGGAATTCACGAGTGGCTCGATTGATCTGAGCCAGGCACAGCGCGGGATTCGCAGTAATTCCGGTGAGGCCTTCCAGAGCATGGCCAAAAACGCTGCGCGTGCCTTTAGCAAAGCATCTTTCGGAAATCGCCATCGTATTGCTGGTGCCGTCGGTAATCGAACCAAAACTGGTGTAGCTGCGCGTACCGAACATACCGCGACGTTGATAGGCTCCTTGATCGCGAATACCAGTCTGATGATCTCCATGACAGAAGGAATAACTGGTCGTCGCAGATCGTCCGCCGGCCCATCGACCGTTTCGGAGATCACCCTGCGGACTGTCGGAGGGGCAATTCATGCCCTTGACCTGGAATTGACCACCCCACAATTCATAGTTCGAATCCCATGGCGACGATCCACCCGGATTGAAATTGAAAGTACCAAACGTCTGAGGAGATTGCACCATGTTGTATAGAGCGCTCTCTTCGACAAATGGTAACAAGCCGACCATGGCATTGATCCGATTGTTGTTGCCATTGGGATGCCCTGCCGAAGTTCCACCTGAGCCAGCAGGAAACTTCTTGTAAGTATCAGCATAGTTATGCAACGCCAACCCGAATTGTTTCAAGTGATTGGTACACTGCAGTCTGCGTGCAGCTTCGCGCGCCGACTGGACTGCCGGCAACAGCAAACCTACTAGCACTCCGATAATTGCAATCACGACCAGCAATTCGACCAACGTGAATCCACGCTTACTGACTCTCATACCAAACTCCCTCTGAATGAAACAAAACACCAATTAAAGAGGACACAAAATCAAAGTCGAACAATCCATCTACTCGACGGCTGCTACGATTATC
>SYJV01000355.1 GCA_005798335.1 Planctomycetaceae bacterium
ACCATGACGAGTGGAATGAACAAACCCCCAACACTCACCGCGGCATCGCCAGTTTCTTGCGCCAAACAGCCAAGAATGTAGACGTCAAGAATTATAGCAAAAGCGTACGTGGTCCTAAGAAAAAACAACCCCCACGAAAACGATGCAAAAATGGGAGCCACGTCTCCGTTGCTAAACTCCTAAAAAAACGAAAACAAACATGTTGAAAGGTCTGGCGCTTAAGGCAGTCATCCAAACTACTGTTCGGCCACCAAAATCGACGCTGAGAATTGTGCTCGATAGCGGTGAAATTCAAGCGACCGGTGGGCATCCGTGGTGGATCAGCGGACGCGGATGGCTACGCACGCGCGATTTGGAAAAGGGAATGATCCTGCGGAGCGCATCCAGCACATCGGAAATTCGCGACGTAATCCATGATCCAATCGAGCGGGAGACCTACAACTTAGTTGTCGACGGATTTCACACCTATTTCGTAGGTGAGCATCGAATTCTCAGCCACGATAACACGTTGCCCCGACCAACGCTGCGCACTGTTCCAGGATACGGAACGTTGGCATCAATCCTGCCTGCAAAAGAATAGACTCCAGCAGTTGCTGCGCGGAGGAGAACCAGGCAGCCCGGCCCGTTGTTTATTGGATCGAAAACCAATCGCGTCGCTACATCACCTCTACCATCACGCTGTCCCTACGGGACAAAGACATCGCGCCGCCAACGTTGTTTTACCAAAACAGACCATCGGGACTTTCCAATACCGAGTTCGCGTAAACAACATCGCATCGTTGGCCTAAGCTTGCGAACGTCTTTGTTGTTGTTTACGGCCGTTACCGTGTGGCTTGGCCTGCGCGCCGATCGATTGCACAAAGAGACATCGATCGCGGAATTGCGAACGCTGCTAGACGAATTGCCGGTAACCGATCTGGATAAACCTGCAATGCGTTTTGTGTACCTCAGCAAGCTTCGCGATCGAGGTCTCAGGCTGGTACAAGTACGACGCGTCGCTCAATCGGAAACGCTGAGCGTTGAGCAATAGGGCTCGTGCGTCAAAAATCCAACATTGGCACTGGTTGAAGTGGATCGGTCGTTGCGTGCAGAGCTATTTCTTTGTGCTATCATTGCATCAGCAGAATTTATTTCCTGGTCGGCGTGTTGGTCGGGTTGGTTATTCGAGGCTTCGCCGAGCGCCTGTAGGAGTACTATAATCTTAAATTCATGTTTGTCGGTCAATGCGTTCATCGCGTTGTATTTGGAGTGAAACGATGGTTGAGTTGACGATCTCCAGCCGCGGTGTTGAGTTGTCGCCTGGTGGTGAAGTAGTTCTACGTCACCAGACTTGGGACGATTACGAATCCATTCTCCATTCCCGTCACGGCAAAGCGGCGGTGAGAGTGAAGTACAATGCCCACACACGGGAGATCCGATTAATGGCTCCTCTGCCAAAGCATGCCAACCTCTCCCAATCACTTTCCGCTATCGCTCAAGCCTTGTTGCGACACTTTGGAATGGACTGGCAGGGATTCGATCCCGTGACGCTCAAGCGATTTGGCGAAGTTGGATTGGAGCCGGACGCGTGCTTTTACATCGCCAATCGGCACGCAATTCTGGGGAAGGAACGGATCGATCTTGCCGAAGATCCTCCGCCCGATTTGGCAATTGAGGTCGATGAAACTTCGGCGACTCGACCAGAGGACTATGCGCCGACCCGCATCGGCGAATTGTGGATCTATGGCGACGGCCAGTTATTTATCTACGTTTTCGATGGCCACCGTTACGTCGAACGCAGCGAGAGTCCGATTTTTCCCAATCTGCCTCTGGTTGAGTGGATACCAAAGTACCTAAGGCGCTCGTGGACTTCCGGGTCTAGCGTGGCCTTGAGGGAATTCGAACTGGAACTCAGTCAACGAAAATAAGAGGGACGACCGTTTCGCAAAAGTCCCGTAGGGACGAAATGTCGGTAGAACAGCGTCAACATGATGTATTTTGTCCCGTAGGGACAGCCTGTCGGCAGAAAAAACGAAGAGCATTAACGTATGCGCCCGTCGATTACATCCACTCCTTGATGGGCTTGCCTTCCACCAGCCGGATTGGTCGGTCGTCTGGACTCTGTACGATCAAGTCGTGCGGAATGCCAAGTTTCATGTAGATCGTGGTCGCGATATCAGGTGTTTTGTATTCGTCGCGCACCACCATTCCACCTTCGACGTCGGTTGCGCCCAGAACATGCCCTCCAGGCACTCCGGCGCCGGCCATTATGGCAAAGCCCGCGGTGGCCCAATGATCGCGACCGCTGGCAGAATTAATCATGGGTGTGCGACCAAAATCTGTAAACCAACAAACAAGCGTGTTGTCGAGCAGGCCGCGCTCTTCGAGATCGATCAGAAGCTGAGGCAGCCCTTGATCAATGGGTGGTAAGCGACTCTCCTTGAGGCTCTTGAAATTATTTTGGTGAGTATCCCAACCGCCGTCGGTCACGGTCACGAATCGCACTCCCGACTCAATCAATCGCCTGGCCAGCAGACAGCTTTGACCAAAGCGATGTCGGCCGTACGCGTCCCGTAGTTTGTCTTGCTCTTGGTCCAACGCAAAGGCGCGCTTGGTTTCGGGAGCAGTGATCATGTTTAGCGCGGTCTTGTAATGCTCGTCCAGCGCATCATAGGCAGCAGGCTGCAAATCCAATTTTCTTTGAAGCCGGTCGACGCGCGCCAAGATCGTTCGGCGACGATCGACTCGCGCTTGGGTCACGCCCGCTGGCGGCGTAATATCGCGCACGTTGAAATTTCCAGCGCTCGGATCGGCCAAGACTTCAAACGCACCGTGTTCCAGTCCCAGAACACCCGGCGAGCCGCCGCCAAAACGCTTGTCCAACCGATCACCCAGTTGCACAAACGGCGGCATCGCAGTCTTAAAGCCTTTGTGGTAGCTGACCACCGAACCATAGCATGGATAGTGGATCGCTTGCGAAAACTTGCGCCCCGACATAACGAATTGATCCGCTGTCCCGTGGCTGCCATTTTCGGGATTCCAACCGCGCAACAGCCCAAAACGCTTTTGCTCCTTAGCCATGCGCGGAACCACGTCCATGAATTGCACGCCCGAGGTAGCGGTACTGATGGCATTAAACTCGCCGCGCACACTCACCGGCGCTGTGGGTTTGGGATCAAACGTATCGTGATGGCTAGTCCCACCTTGGGTCCAAATCAGGATACAGTTAACATCTTTGTGCGATTTGCCTTCGCTCGCGGCCAGTCGTTTGGCCTTCAATAAAGTGGGCAACGATACTCCGAACCCCGCTAATGCTCCGACCTTCAGAAGATGCCGCCGACTAATTCCTTCACAGGTCCGATGACTTTGAGGTTGTACGTCAAACACGGAAATGCACTCCTTGGAAGGCAAAAATTGGAGGGGTATGGCGGGATATCGATTTCATGCAGGGGACGGTAGGCAAATCAACTTAGGAATAGCCGAGAAATAAGTGCCAGGTACCTTTTGTGCGAAGCACCCGAAGGGCGAGTTCCTCGCAAAAGGTACCTGACACTTAATTTCTCGAGCGGCCCTTACCGATTCTAACAAATCAAATCGGCTGATGCAAAGTCGCAATTGAATCTATTATGCTTTATACTATCCGTCCCACCCCACGATTTGTTTCGGTTCCAACTTTGGTGATCGCTGGCATCCCCAGAAATGAGATCGATTGCCTTTAGTTGCCTGCCCGTGCCAGTTGCCTGCCCATGTTTAGCTCTCCAAGCAAGATATTTACGGAGATCAACCTGATGCGATTGCTAATTTGGTCACTTGCGTTTGTGTTCTCAATGGCAAGCTACGCGAGCGTGCCAGCCAGTGAGTTCACGGTAGCACCGTCCGAAATTCGCTTATACGGCAAACATGATCGAGTTCAAATCGTCGTCACTGAAAAACTGACGCCGGGAGTTTCAAGCGATCGACTTGAAGATGTGACCAACCAAGCTAGTTTTGCTTCCAGCGATCCGTTAGTAATTGCCAGCGACGCGGCTGGGCGATTCGTGGCAGTGGGTGACGGAACGACGACGTTGAGTATTTCGGTGGGTGGCAGAACGCAGACGATTCCAGTAACCGTGGAAAATGCGAGCGGCACGTCTGTCGATTTCATCAAGGATGTACGCCCCATATTGAACAAGGCCGGCTGTGCCGCTGCTGCATGCCATGCATCGCAGCACGGTAAAGGCGGATTTAAACTATCGGTCTTCGGGTACGATCCGCCCGCCGATTTCGAAGCGATCGCGCGAAGCAGTCGCGGTCGTCGCATGAATTTTGGCCGACCCGAAGCTAGTTTGTTGCTCAGCAAACCAGCGATGGATGTTGCCCACGGTGGTGGCAAGAAACTGGATCATGATTCCGTCGAATATCGCATCGTGCGCGACTGGATATCCCAAGGTGCTACTCGGCCTAACAAGCGAGAAGTTCAAGTCGAAAAACTGGAGGTCTACCCTGCCGCCCGCGTTGGCCAAATGGGCATGAAGCAACAGTTGCGAGCCATCGCTCACTACGACGATGGAACCCAGCGCGATGTTTCGGCGCTAGCGCTGTATGACGCGATCGATACGGGGATTCTAAGCGCTACCGGTTCAGGCTTGGTCCGCGCGACCGGCATGGGGCAGACCGGCGTGATGGTTCGGTACGACGGTCAAGCCGCTATCTGTACCTTTGTCATCCCCTACGGCCAGCCCGCAAAATTAGCTGGCTGGAAAAACAACAACTTCATCGACGAATTGGCCGCCGCCAAGTTCCGTGACTTGGGATTAGAACCATCTGGCGTCTGCGATGATGCCACGTTTATCAGACGAGCCTTCCTGGATGCGATTGGAACTTTGCCAACGCCAGAACTCGTGCAATCGTTCATCGGGTCTTCAGATGCCAATAAACGTCAACGGCTGGTGCAGCGATTGCTCGGGATGACAGGCGATCCCGCGCAAGATATTTACAACGATCAATATGCCGCATTTTGGACCCTGAAATGGTCGGACCTCATTCGGAACAACAGCAAATCGGTCGGCGAACAGGGCATGTGGTCGATGCACAATTGGATCAAAAATGCGTTCCGAGAAAATCGACCGTTTGATCAATTCGTGCGCGAACTGGTGACTGCCAAGGGATCGATCTACTCGAATGGACCAGCGAATTTCTTTAGGGTGAACGGTGATTCGTCGACGCTGACCGAAGCTACCTCGCAGCTGTTTCTCGGAGTGCGGCTGGAATGCGCGAAGTGCCACCATCATCCGTTCGAGAAGTACAGCCAAGCGGATTACTACGGTATGGCAGCGTTCTTTTCGCGAGTTGGCACCAAGAACAGCGAGGACTTTGGACTGTTCGGTCGCGAAACCGTGGTCATGGTCCGTCCCACGGGCGATGTATCTCATCCCCGCACTGGCCAGCAAATGCAACCAACTCCCCTTGGCGGAAAAATCATTGATGATCCTCTTGATCGCCGGATACCTTTCGCGCAATGGTTGACCTCTCATGAAAACGAATTCTTTGCGAAATCGGTCGTTAATCGGTACGTCGGCTATCTTCTCGGGCACGGACTGGTTGAACCCATCGACGATATGCGCAGTACCAATCCAGCCAGCAATGGTTCGCTGCTGGATCAATTGTCGCGCGACTTTGTCGAACACCAGTTCAATCTCAAGCATTTGATGTACACGATCATGACCAGCCGACTGTATGAACTCAGTTCGCAACCCACGGTGGACAATGTCGCCGACCGTCGCTTTCATAGCCATTTTGCGGTCAAGCGATTAAGTGCCGAACCGCTGTTGGATGCAATCGATCAAGCAACTGGCGTGCAAACGAAGTTTAATAACCTCCCGCTGGGCACGCGCGCGATCGATTTGCCAGATGCAGAATACCCGCACTACTTTTTGACGACCTTCGCCAAGCCGCGGCGAGCGAGTGTGTGCGAATGCGAACGCTCTCCAGACGCGAGTTTGTCCCAAGCGTTGCACACGATCAACGGTGATACGCTGGCCACGAAAATCGCCGACAAGAACGGCCGCATCGCCAAGTTGCTGGCCGAGAATCGATCGCACGACGAGATTGTAAGGCAACTTTATTTGGCCTCCCTGTGCCGAGATCCGTCCAGCGAGGAACTCGCCGCCAGTCAAGACTTGTTGAAAGAATCGCCCAATCCAGCCGAGTGTTACCAGGATCTGCTGTGGGCTTTGATCAACTCCAAGCAATTCTTGTTCGTTCATTGAATGGAGCCACAAACGTGACACGAGGATCGATGTTGACTCGGTTAATTACAGCGTCCCGTATTACCATGTGGAGCGTGCTGTTGGTGTTGTCGTCTCGAACGATCGCGCAAACGTCCTATCCGATGCTGATGTCGGTAGAGCCCGTGGCCGCGAGAATTGGACAATCGTCCGAGCATATCGTCAAGTCGCGGTATAGCATGCAGAGTGCCTACGAGATCTTTGTTTCCGGCACCGGAGTTCATGGAGAAGTGGTTCCGCCAAACTCTCAAGTGGATGAGAAATCGAAATCGAGTTCCAGCGAATCCTTACGAGTGCGTTTCAATGTCGATAACGACGCGATTTCCGGAGTGCGCGATTTTCGCATCGCAACTCCCAACGGCGTCAGCACAGTTGGACAGTTGGTAATCGTTCGTGACCCGATCATTGAAGAGACTCCAGAACAGCCAACCGATGGACAACGCGTTACGCTGCCGTCGGTTCTGTGCGGGCGCATCGAAAAAGCCGAAGACGTCGATCGTTTTCGCTTTGCGATCGAACAAGGCAAATCGCTGGCGTTTCACGTGCTGTGCATGCGGCTGCAAGATCGCATCCATGACCTGCAACAGCACTCCGACCCGATCATTGTCATTCGCAACGCGATGGGGTCCACGATCGCTTCCTCGGACAACAGCTTTCGGGGCGATCCATTCATCTTCCACACGTTTGAACAAGGCGGTGAATATACGCTAGAGATTCGCGACGTTCGTTATCAAGGTAATAACTACTGGGGCTATGCCATCGAGATCAACGATCGTCCCTTCATTTCGTCGATCTATCCGTTCGGTTTGGCGGCTGGAACCAATACGCCCGTTCAACTAATCGGTTACGGACTGGCCGAAGACGCGAGTTCTCAAATCGCTTTGCCCAAAGAAATTGATTTTGGTTCCACATTGTGGCCGGTCGGAATCGACGTTAGCTCGCGGAGTCCGATGTCGATCGTGGTTAGTCCAACAGCGCCTCAATTGGAGTCATTGTTACCCAACGACTCGCTCGACAAGTCCGAATCAGTAGTTGCTCCCGGCGGAATCAATGGTCGATTGGAATCGAATGGGGATATCGATTATTTTCAGTTCGCTGCTCACAAAGGAAATGCATTTTCGTTCGAAGTTTTTGCTAGTCGCGCACAGTCATTGCTAGACTCCCATCTGCGACTGCTGGATGCAAAAGGCAACCAACTGCAACTCAGTGACGATATTCGCATCGGCAAGCGTAATTACGCGGATTCTGCGATCGAAAACTGGGTTGCTCCCGCAGATGGTAACTATTTCTTGGAAGTGCGCGATTTGCATTTGCGTGGCGGGCTGTCATATACCTACTTTCTGAAGATATCTAAGAGCGAACCTGGTTTCTCGTTGTTTGCGGATACCGACAAGACATTGCTGACGCCGAGCACGGCCGGTGTCGTGTTTGTTCGCGCTGAAAGACGCAGTGGCGCCGACGGAGAGATTCAGCTCGGCGTCGAAGGGTTGCCTGCTGGCGTTACCGCTTCGTGCGGTCGCATTCTCGCCGGTGCTCAGGATGGTTGCATCGTGTTTCAAGCCGCACCTGACCTTAAACCTGTTCTCTCGACGATCAAGATTAAAGGTACCATGCGGTCACCCATCAACGCTGCTGCCGAAATTTCATCTTCAGCTTTGGTATACCAAGAGACCTATCAGCCCGGTGGCGGTCGAGGTCATTGGCCTGTCGATAACCACGCACTGTCGGTTGGCGTAACAAGTGACATTAGCAAAGTCGAGCTAAGTGGACATGAAATTGTTCTCAAGCCCGGTCAATCGACCCGCTTGGAAATTAATATCGAGCGCGCCGCTGGATTCGACAAGAATGTCCTGCTCGAAGTCAGCTATATGCACCTGAACACAATCTACGGCAACTCGCTTCCAGAAGGCGTCACAGTCGATACGCCTGCCAGCAACACCCTGTTAACCGCCGGCGCTACCAAGGGACATATCGTGCTCAAGTGCGCCGACAATGCACCTCAAGTATCCAAACAACAAATTGTGGTCATGGCTAACGTATCCATCAACTTCGTGATGAAAACGACCTATGCCAGCCGTCCCGTGTTTGTGTCCGTCGAGAAATAAGGCAAGCGGCAAATGGGGGCTTACCACTACCAGCCCGAAGTGCAATCGCGAGTGCGTCAATCCTGGCACGCCATCGAATGCGTAGGCCCGACACGCGATCGCCGGCGCTTCGGGCTTGTGTTCGCTCATGCCTTGGTAAATCCCCATCCGTCTCTCGCCTAATATGCCAACCTTCCCTAGCATTTGAAATGAGTCGAGCTATGAATCTTGTCCCGCAAATTCGTCTGATGATGGTTAATACTCTTGCGCTGGTTTTCGCCATCTCAATTTGTTGCGATACGATTGGGCAAGACGTTATCGATGTTTGGATCGGGACAGCCAAGTCCGCGTTGAGCAAGGGCATCTATCACTCGACGCTCAACACGACCACCGGCAAGCTGTCAGAGCCAGATTTGGCCGCGGAAGCAGATGGTCCTGGGTTCTTGGCGATGCACCCTGGTGGCAACAAACTGTACGCCGTTTGCGCAGTTGCCGGCAAGCCATCGGTGGCCGCTTACGCGATTGAAAAAGGAGGCAAGAAATCGACGCTGCAGTTTCTCAATAGTGCCGAAGTTGGCGATGGTGGCGCGGCTCACCTGAGCGTCGATGCGACCGGACGCAGCATCGTGACTGCGCAATACGGCGGCGGTTCCGTTGCAGTATTTGCCTTGAACGAGGATGGAACGCTGCGCGAGCGAACTCAGTTGATCGATCACCAGGGCGCTTCGCAAGTTGTCCCGGACCGACAAACGGCTTCGCACGCCCATTGGGCCGGTTTCTCGCCCGATAATCGCTTTGTGTTCGTGCCCGACTTGGGTCTGGACAAGGTCATGATCTACCAGTTTGATGCCGCCGCCTCGCGCCTGAAATCGAACGGATTCGGCGCAACTCCTCCAGGCAGCGGACCTCGGCACATGAAGTTTCACAATAACGGCAGATTCGTCTTTGTGTTAAACGAAATCTCGTTGAGCATCACCACCTTCGAATTTGACAGGCAAGCAGGATTTCTAACTCCCATCGATACCGTACCCACGGTCCCCGAAGCTGACAAGGCGAAAGAACAAGCGATCAGCGCATCGGAAATCCGTGTTCATCCCAGTGGCCGATTTGTATACAGCGCCAATCGCGGACACGATACTATTTCCGCTTTTCGAGTTGACGAGCAAACCGGCAAACTGACTCTCATCGAACGAGAATTCATGCGAGGCGCGACTCCACGCAATTTCAATATCGATGCGACCGGAAAATGGCTGGTCGTTGCTGGACAAGATTCGCATACCCTAGGAGTATTTGCCATCGATCAAAAGTCCGGTGAACTGCAGTGGAATCGCAGCAGCATCATTGTCCCATCAGGAATCTGCGTTCTACTGGGCAACTGATCGCACTACGCAACGCTACTCGAGTCCTTTCCGAACCGCAAGAGTGCAGAACATCTCGTCCTGAATGTTCCGGTGTCAGTATACCTTTGAGTTTCCCGCTAGCAAATCTTTGTCGCAGAAGTGGTAAATCTTGTCATGAGGTGGCTGACTGTTGAGTTTATTCGTCATGAGTTTTCCGATCAAAAGCTCGCCTTGAGCAATATGGCGTTAAGCGGGATATTGCATTCCGTTACTTAGTCGTAGTCATTCAGCAACATCGAATAATCGGTCGCGGAAGCTCGAAAGCGCTCGGCAAAGGTCTGGGCGGTTACTTGAGATTCTGGAAATGGGTTTTCAAAACCAGGGGTATCACCGAAACTGACTCCCAAGCCACGTGCGGCAATCACCGCTGATCCACTCGGCGGGACGCGCGACAGGCGACTGACCGACGCGGTGATCGGGGTGCTTTTGATATCAGGCGGATCGTAGCAAACCATTTGGCCGAAACGCAATTCTTCGATCAGACGCACCGCGTGGACTCCGTACTGAGTTGCCAGCACTCGGTCAAAGTACGTGGGTGAACCTCCTCGCTGCAGATGTCCCAGCACGACGCAACGAGTCTCTGTCTCGAGTCGCCTTTGAATCTCCGATGCAACGAATTGTCCGATGCCGCCCAAACGAACTTGACGATCTCTCGCTGTGGAATCCGCAGTCACCAGTTCACCACCTGGCAAGCAAGCTCCTTCGGCGACTACGACCAGCGTAAATCGTTTGCCCATCTGCGCTCGTTGGGCGATTTTCGCGCATACATTTTCGAAAGTCCAAGGAATCTCGGGGATCAATATCACGTCACCGCCGCCGGCGATTCCGGCATGCAGCGCGATCCAACCCGCGTGCCGCCCCATGACTTCAAGCACCATCACGCGCTCGTGACTGGCGGCAGTTGTGTGCAAGCGATCGAGCGCATCGGCGGCGCAGGCAACTGCACTATCAAAACCGAAACTGAACGCCGTACAACCCAGGTCATTGTCGATTGTCTTTGGCACACCCACGACGGGCGCACCAACTTCGAACAACTGCTGCGCAATCGACAGAGAACCGTCGCCTCCGACGCAAATCAGTCCGTCGATGTTCAATTTTTTGAGGTTGCTGCACACTTGGCGCAACAATTCGGGGTTGATGGTCGCCGTTTGATCCACACCAACTTTTGCGGTAAACCGCCCTTTGTTCGTCGAGCCAAGAATGGTACCGCCGAGCGCGAGAATATTCGACGTGTTGGATACGTCCAAGGGTATTGTCTGAATCGGATCAACCAGTCCTTCGAATCCTCGCAAAAACCCCAAGACTTCGTATCCCAGGTGGATCGCCGTTTTTACGCTGGCGCGGATGACTGCGTTCAGACCAGGACAATCGCCTCCACCGGTGAGAATACCAATCTTCTGACGCGCCGCCGAAGTCACTTTCATCTCCTAGAAATGCTTGATTTTCGGAGAAAACCTGTCGAATCGTAGCGATATCCGCAACTGCACCTCGACCCGCGGCTTTCTACCGGTTAACCGGACGAGTAGAATCTTGGAGTTTGTCATTGGCAATAGGACTCATGCCGCACCGACATATCAGGGAAACAGTACTTCTTTGCCCAGATGCGAACAAGACATGCAAACACCGAAAAACCTGGACTGCCCTCTAACAGTTGGCTTGCGATATTGGCGTCCCACACTGAGCTGTATTGTTGTGTGCGTTAGTTGTTGTACTGTTGCAGCCGGCCAGGAAACACAGCCGAGTGCACCGTCACAGGCCATCTCGGCGTCAGAATTGCCGATCTTGGCGATACCAGCCGGCGCTACCGAGAAACAGCTTGAGGAAATTATTAAGCTGGCCAAGCAAGCAACTCCGCGTTCTCTGACTGAGTTGACCGCCGTACACACAGCGATTCGAGATGCCTCAAAAATGTTGGTCCAAATATTGAAGGACCCGAATTCCCCACGATCGCAAGCCGCCAAGCTGGACGAATTAACCAGTTCCGTAACGCTGATGACTTCCAGTGGTCCGCAAGGAATCGAAAAAGCTCGTAAAGATCTCGTCCAATACCTCAACTCGCGCAAAGAATTGGCGATCAGGGATCTGCAGATGGGTTTGTTGGTGGCCACTTATTTGGAAATGCAGCCCAACAAGACGCCCGCCCGCGAAACCTACAACCTTATGATTGATTTACTGGCTGACGACGCGCGCGATGAAATGAAATCGCTGCGTCAAAATTTGCTAGCAAACGTGCGCCGCTTGGATTTACTCGGTAATAAACTGGAGCTCAAGGCCAAGGCCCTTGATGGAACTGAAATTTCGACGGACAAATTTTCTGGCAAGTTCGTGATTGTGGATTTCTTTGCCTCTTGGTGCGACCACTGCCTGGGTGAAGTGCCTCGGCTGCGCGGACATTTGGAAAAGTACGGGCCGCGTGGATTGACGATCGTGGGAATTAGCTTGGACGAGGATCTCGACGAGTTGAAAAAGTACCTGCAAAAATCGAAGCTACCCTGGCCTGTCATTCACGATGGTGATAGCAATCCGATGGCCACGCTGCGCATGAAGTTTGGTGTTGCCACGTTGCCGACAGTAATGCTACTAAATAAGGAAGGTGCCGTGATTTCGCTGGAAGCTCGCGGGGCCGAGCTGGACCGACTGATGCAGAGAATTTTCGAACAACCAACCGTGGCGGAACCAACTCCCGCCAACGCTGATTCCCCAAAGAAAGCCGATTCTGCAACAACAGCCTCACCAACTAAATCAAAGTCCTAAACACGGAGAGCGGGAAATGCAGGTTAAACGTAGCACCCACCAGGGTATAGTACGATCCAAGCGAGCATCCACCAATCGTTTTTATTCTTGGCAGGCAACAATTGCACTGACGAGCATTGTGTTTGCGATGAGTGGTTGTAGTAAATCTCAGCCCGATGATTTGCTCGCTGATAAGTCTAAATTCGCAGTTGCTGACGCAGAGGCGCCGGCAACGGCCGCCGAGAACTCAATCTCGGGTTCGTCAGCAAATCTTGCGCAGCAGAATACTCCCGCTCAGACGACACCGACGCGTGAATCCAGTGCGACCGCCGCGCCGAATCCCGTCGCCGCTGATATCGTCGACGCGGACTCATTGGTTAGTGCTTCTTCGCCCACTGGACCGAATGCTGGTCAGGCGGCTCCAGGAACGGTTTCCCAACCACCAGAAGTAGCTCGCACATTTACTTCGCTTGCACCTCATACTTCTGACGAACCTGTTGCACTGCTTGAGTATTTTGGCAAAGCCGACGAAGCCATCCGCGACTTGACGATCGCAGCACAAAATCGACAGATTGAAAAAGAACGGTTCATGGAGCTGGCCAAACATATCTGTACTATGAAGTACAACGCCGCAATCAGCCTTCACTCAAGTTCGAAGTCCAACCCCGACCAGCAAAAGGCCGGTATGTTGTGCCAACTCGAAGCCCTGTCCAACCTCACAGGTTTGCAAGATGTCGAGGCTGCCAAGAAACTGCAAGCTCTCGCGTCCCAATTGGAGAAGGAAGCCGATGCTGATCTAGCACACCAAAGCAAATTGGTAATGTTGGGCTTTCGTCTGAATGCTCTGCAGGAGGGACAGGAAAAAGACCCGACTGCTATTTTAAAGGCCGTCGATGAGCTGTTTGTCCGACCGGAAGACAAGGGTTACCCCGAGCTGATGGCGGTGCAAAACTGCGCTCAACGTTTGATGAGCATGAATTACAAAGAAGCTGCCGCGGCATTGAGCAAGAAGCTGGCCGATGTTTACCGCGACTCGCCGGACCAAGAATTAAGCATGATGGCCTGGACCATCGAAGTGAACACATCGCCAACCTTCCAAACTTTTGTCCGCTCTTTGCAAATGTTGCTTTCGGGACAATCTACCGACGGCAAGGAAGTCGTGGCGTCGTCGAATGAGTTGATCGAGAAATTTCCGTCGATCAACACTCTGGTTCAACTTGCTAATCATCTCGTGAACATCGAGTACAGTGGTAACGCCGACACGAGCAAACAAATAGCCGCGTTGATTAAGGAAAAACTCCAAGCATACAATGCGTCTCCGCTTGCGGAACAGATTGCCAAGCATATTCAAACGCAGCACCAACGATTGGACATGCTGGGTAAACCGCTCGACATGTCCGGCTTTAGCACATTCACCGGCCAGGCATTTGATTGGGCACCCTATCGCGGCAAAGTAGTGCTAGTCGACTTTTGGGCGTCGTGGTGCGTGCCTTGTTTGAACGAAATGCCCAATATTCAAAACGCTTACGATACTCTCAATAAACAAGGCTTCGAAGTCGTTGGCGTTAATCTTGACGACAAGAATCTCCCAGACGTCGAAAACTTTATCCGCAGTAAGAATTTTCCGTGGCAAACGGTGCGCAGCAGCAACCCATCCGAACTTGGCTTTGAAACACCGATCGTAAAGAAGTTCGGCATATCTGCCATTCCATTCGTAATCTTGGTCGACCGCGAAGGCAACGTAGCAGCCATGCACGTTCGCGGCGAGAAAATCGTCAAAGCGGCTCAAGCTCTGTTGGGACCAGCGACCGCGCAGCAGTAGCCGTGCTGGTTTTCTGACGGCCAATTTCGACAACTGATCCTGGCCTGATGAGTATCCAACCGGCTAAGCGGGCCGCAGATAGAAATTTAACGGGACATCCGCGCAAGCCCGACGCGCGAGCGAGAACCTCAATTCGCGGTACTCGCTTGCGTACGTCGATTCCGCCACTCGCATGCGCATCGGGCTTGTACAGCTAAGAACCCAACCGCCGCTCGCCATTATTTCGTTAAATCCGCGATTCAATGCACAGAAGCATTCAAGAATCGCCTATTGCCTTGATTCTCTAGGACTGTTAATAAGTAATCTCATTGGACTGCGCCACGTCCTATTGCTTCTCGGCGAAGGCGAACAGTGCCGTCGCGCCTCGTTTTCAAGCGCGCATTATGCGTCGCGTAACTTAGCAAGTTCGCTTGCCCCTGTTTCGAAAGGAATCGACAATGGAGGCCCTGGTCGAGCTATTTGTAGTGTGGACAAGCGTCCTGGTACCGCTGCTAGCCATGTGGGCCATTGCTACGATTTATATGCATAAACCCAATCATCCTGGCATCGCAGTCGAGTCGTTGTTCTTGTTCGTTTTACTGATCGTTTCAGCAGCGACATTGCGAACGGTCGTGGTCAACGATGGTTGCTGGCTGGTTCATTCAACCAGCCTCAGTGCGATGATTCTTGCTGGAGTCATGCGCCGCCCACTGGATCAGTCCAGCGATTCTCTATTGATTGGCTGATGCGGCGCGACAGGCAACCAATCATGGGCAGCCAAGAGTGCCCAAATCGGGTAAGGCACTCTGATTTTTAACCCTCGTGACACTGTGCGGAATCGAGACACGATGCACACAGGTGCACGTTCGAGGGTGAGCAGAATTGCCCTTTCGATGATTTCTGACCTGGCGATGACTCGCTGATTATCAAAGAAATGCCATTTCTGTTCTAAACCTCGTTTAACAGCAATACCGTTCAACGAACGTGGGATAAGCTCCCAGCTTGTCAACCTGTAGCGGAGTTTCACCATTGCTTGCACAAGATATTGACAAGCTGGAAGCTTATCCCACGTTCGTTGAACGGTATTGCGTTTAACAGGGCTCGTAGACGAGGATCGCGTTGAGCCGAATAGCAAACACGCGTCGTCACTCGCTTACGGCTGACGGCAAATCGCCGAGATTGGCATGGATTTTGATACTGAACGAGATTAAGGAATGCCTGAGAAATAAGTGTCAGATACTTGTCAGATACGTGTCAGATACCTTCTGTGCGCAGCACCCGAAGGGCGAATTCCTCGCAAAGGGTACATGACGCTTATCTATCGAGCGATACTAAGTCAGTTTTGATATCGGAATCTCATGAGTGATTTGTGATTGGGGGAGGGAAAAATGGTCTGGAAAATTGACAATGCAGTCGTGGTTCCGTTTGATTTTTCTGAACATTCTCGTGCGGCGTTGAAACGTGCGTTAAGTATCGTGGAAAGTGCTCGACTCGTGCATGTGTTGCACGTGTTACCTTACTTAGTACCGACCGAGCCCGGAGTCGTATGGGCCACCATTGACGATGCTCATCGAATTGAACATGCGCTGGAGAACTTACGAGATGCGTTAGCGGCTCCGGAGCATGCGCAGATGCACGTGGAAGTGAGAATCGGAGACCCTGGTCAGGTTACTGTCGATCGGGCGGAAGAAATTGGCGCAGAGCTGATTGTGATTGGTTCGCATGGTCGCACTGGTATCAGTCGTTTGTTCTTGGGGTCAGTCGCGGAGAGAGTCGTTCGTTTGGCACATTGTCCAGTGCTGGTTGAAAAACTCGCCCCAGTTGCCAAGAAGGCGAAGACTACATTGGAGAGTCCCCAACTAGTTGCCGCATTGACATAACCGTTACTAGGAGAAACGAGATGTTTCACCAGTCCCTTCACGCGGCTTCGTCGCGCAGCCATTTAAACTGTTCGCAAGTGCGAGTTGAGCATTGCATCTCCGACGTCCAGGTCGCAGTGGACCAGTGGCGCGAGGATCTGGGCAATCGCGCCTTGTGGAAGGAGTGTATTGCGAAAATCGATCAATTAAAAGCTGGACTGGACGATCATATCGTGCGCATCGCTGGAGAAGGCGTGTTGGAAGACGCAGTGGTCCGCTGCCCAAGTCTGTATACTTCCGTGCGAGCTGTAGAATCATGGCAAGAACGACTTGCAATTCAACTCTCATCGATCATTGACCGGCTTCGGCGGTGGAGTGGGAACGATGACGAGGCGAAACAAATCAGTAAGGATGTTCAAGAGTTTCGACACGAATTTGTGAACGAAGAACGCGAGGAACGCCACTTGATCGATCGAGGACTTGGATCGAATTAAGACTTGCAAAATCACTTGTGGCCGTGTTTGGCAGGGTCGCGGTCGTGATGCTGTTGATCGATGTGCACATGCAAGTTTGGCTTGGCGGCGAACAGCTTGCGCCAAGCATCGTCGCTCAAGTGGCAGTCATCCAAGTAGAGCGAACTGATTTCGGGCATGACGGCCACCATCTCTAAGGCCGCGTCGGTCAAGCTGGGGCCAATCAAGTGCAATGATTCTAGCTTGGGAAGCTTGGCAATTTCAACCATAGCGTGGTCGTCAATTTGTCGACCTCCCAATCGCAACTGGCGCAATTCAGGCAGACGCAAAAGGTGGCGGATGCCCTGGGCGGTAATTGATGATTGGGGTAAGTTAAAGATGCGCAGCCTACTCAGTCCTCCAGCAACCAATTTCTCGATCCCAGCATCTGTGATGGCCGACTCGCGCACACGTAGATGCGTCAGAGAAATCAGCGAACCGATCGTTGTCATGGACGCATCCGAGATTTTGCCGGAGTCTAGGATCAGAGTTTCAACTGATCTGGCACTCGCGATCGATTGCAACTGCTGGTCGTCGATCGGGGTTTGTGACAATTGAACGACGGATGTAGTGCCCGCCAGTACCGAGCGGGAAATGTCGCTCCAATTTTCGTTGGGCTCAAGTTCCTTGGCAGCCACTGTCTCGGTACGTTTTTGTGAACCCGAGCGAAAGTCGTCCATGCAACCGCTGGCCGATAACATGCCCACCACCAAGCAGAGCAATAATCCGGTGGTGCAGTGTTTCCAAACCGTGTTTCGTCGTTTCATTCGCTAGCCACGTTGACATAGACTTTGAGCGCAGAATTATCTTCAACCAGCAGACGCATCATTTCTTGATAATTGTCCAAACCGTGGACAGGATTGGTTAGGATGCGCTCAAGCACGCCAGGAAACATAACTTCGCCCAAGGCCAGGTCGCGAATACCGGCTTCGAAATGTTCCCGATTGGCGTTCACAGAGCCTAGCAATAGCTTGTTTCCAAGCACCCATTCGAGATTGATCTTGTCCGACGGAACCTCGGTCTGCCGAATGCCGCCAGTGATACTGGTCCAAACCAGAACTCCGTTGTGTCCGAGTGCCTGCATCGCCTCGAATGCGATATGACTGCTACCAGTTGCGTCGACAATCAAATCGGCTTTACCGACTCGCTTGGCCAAATCGACCAAACTGGTTTGTTGAGTACTGACGTAATTCGATTCGAGGCCAGCCACGATTTCGCTTTTCAGATTCGGTGCCAGACCGCGCGCCAACGTGAATACTTCGAGTCCCTTGAGCTTCAGCACCAGCGTTGAAAGCAAACCAATCTGCCCTGCGCCGAGCACAAAGGCGCGCCGCGGTTGCCAGACTTTCATTCTGCGCTGGCACTCGAACGCTTGCTGAATCGCCTTGGCTGCACAGCTCATCGGTTCCATCAATACGTGCAAGTGTTTCAGTCCTTTCGGAACACGCACGATGTAGTTTTCACCATCGACGAATTGCTCAGTTAAGTATCCATGCAGCAAATTGATACCGCGTTCGAAGTATGTTTCCTCGCTGGTCATGTCATAGGTACCAATTTGGTCGTATATGGAACCTCCCGGGCGCCGAACCGTCGCAGTTACGTAATCGCCGACCTTTACATTGCGGACGTTGGGCCCAATCTCTTGGACTATTCCAAAACACTCATGGCCCAATACCAAATAGTCGTCACCCGGCGGCGAGTTACCATAGAGTGCGTCATTGATCTCGCGATCGGTCGCATCCACACCCACCTTCAGTACTTTGACACGTACTCCGCGCCCATCAATAATCGAGTTAATGTTCGGATCGGGAATATCTCGCAAGTGCACACTCCCACTCTTTCCCGGACGAACGGCAATAGCTTTCATAATCGGTTACTTTGTTGCAATGATGGAATTTACGGCGAAGTTCAAGAACGGTATTCGTGTTGCCGAGTAATGGAAACGAATATACCTTTAGATCGACATTGCCACGAGATGGCCGCGCACTGCAGGCGACAATTGAAGGTAACAGCAGGGCGATTATTAATGGCGCCCGCAGCATTGCTACTCATCTAACCAATCACAAGTAGCATCATCGTGAGGCTTGCGAGCCAGCCGAAGAAGTCGCGCGAGCTCCTTTTGCGTTGTACTTGAGAGGTGGCCAAGTTGGCTCCGGTGCATTGATTTGACTAGTTCGTGCAGCTCGACCAGCATCGACAATCCGGACGTTGTGATCGTGACTTCCACCACCCGTCGATTTTCGTCGCGGCGCTGGCGCGAGATCAATCCTCGTCGCTCCAGTCGGTCGAGCATGCGCGTGGTATCGGGACCCCTGGAGATCAGTTTTCGACCTAGTGCTTGCGATGGAATGGCACCTGGGTGCACCGATCGTAGCAGTCGCAATGCATTATATTGCTGCGCAGACAACGCATAGCGATCAAACAATTCATCCTCCACGGATTTCAAGCAATCGTATGTTCTCCACAAATTGAGAAATACTTCTTGCTCAAGTGAATCAAATCCCGGAGAAAAATCGCGTTGGCGTTCGGAGTGCTTGGTCATGGCCCAAAGTTAAAAGTCACGGCATCAGTTGTCAATACAAGCGATGTCGATTGTAGTTTTCGTTGCAGAATTGATAGTGGTCGGTGCGACGAACCGACCGTTGGATCTTCAGTTCGATACCGATAGAGTCTATATTATGGTGATATTTGGGCATGGTGATTGGTGATACGGAAGTTGTAACAGACTCGGCGCAGTGTTGTTTAACCCGCAGTAGTAGGCGAGGATTGGGGCAAGTTTGACATTCAACACGAGAAATCATCGCAATCCTTGCCTACGGACCCTATGGCTGCGGTTAAACAACGCTGCGGCCAAACTGAGTGTTGAAACCCGGATAAGCCATGTTCAGTTGCTTGGCTAAATGAATCGACGATAAATGGATGAACAGTGTCCCATGAACGATCAGGTGATACACGACACTTCTAGTCTGCAGGCCCGCGTTGCTATGAGCGTGCTTTTGGCCATGTTGGTTTGGTTGGCGATCGGACGCTGTGGTTTGGCAATTGATGCGAACCATTACGCCGCCAAGGTGCGTCCAGTACTCCAACAACGCTGCTTTGCATGCCATGCTGTTCTCAAACGCGAAGCCGGATTGAGATTGGATACGGCTGCATTCATCAAACAGGGTGGCGATTCCGGAGCGGCAATTGCGGTGGACAAGGTCGATAGCAGTTTGTTGTTAGCTCGAATTACTTCGACCGATCAAGAGATGCGCATGCCGCCCGAGGGCGAGCCACTAACGTCCGAGCAGATTTCCGTGATTCGAGACTGGATTGCCGCAGGAGCTCCGGCGCCCGCGAACGAAGTTGCCGAAACGGACCCTCGAGAACACTGGGCCTTCAAGTCACCATTGCGGCCTGCCGTGCCCACGCTCAGTGACATGAGTTATCACAACCCAATCGATGTCTTTCTTGAACGTGCGCGACAAGCGGTAGGCGTACGACCGGTTGCACAAGTGTCCAAGGACGTATTGTTGCGTCGCGTATATTTGGATTTGATCGGACTGCCGCCAAACATTGAAGAATTGGAGGCATTTGCGGCCGACCCATCGCCGCGCGCTTTGGAAACTGTGGTCGATCGCTTACTTGACAGTCCACACTACGGAGAGCGCTGGGGAAGACATTGGATGGACATCTGGCGCTACAGCGATTGGTGGGGACTGGGCGCGGAAGTTCGCAATTCTCAAAAGCACATTTGGCATTTCCGCGATTGGATCATCGAGTCGTTGAATGCGGACAAAGGGTACGACCAAATGTTGCGCGAGATGTTAGCGGCTGATGAACTATACCCCAACGACTTAGAAAAACTGAGGGCCACCGGATTTTTGGCTCGCCAGTATTTCAAATTCAACCGGACAAGCTGGTTGGACGAACTGATCGAACATACTTCGAAATCCATGTTGGGATTGACGTTCAATTGCGGGAAGTGCCACGATCACAAATACGATCCTTTGGAACACGTCGAATACTATCGCCTGCGAGCGATTTTCGAACCCTATCAAGTGCGCACGGACATGGTCGAAGGCGAAGTCGACTTGGAGCGAGACGGAATACCTCGTGCGTTCGACTGCAATCTGGACGCGGGCACGTACGTTCACATGCGCGGGGACGATCGCAACCCTGACAAAAATCGAGTCATCGAGCCGGCCATTCCAAAGTTTCTGGCTTTCAAAGAACTACAAATTCAGCCGATTGAATTGCCGGTCGATGCCTGCGATCCGGGCTTGCGTCCGTTTGTAGCTCACAATCACCTTAGCGCTGCCCAGCAAGCTCTCGATGATGCACAAGCGGCGCTACGAAAGATCAACGATGCTGGAAGCGTTGAAAAAAGTGACACAGAGTCAGACAAATCGCAAAGTCGAACCAAAGCGGAAATGGCCGTTGTATTTGCCGAGCATCAATGGACTGCCGTAAAAGCCCGCGCCGCCGCCGACGCAGCTCGGGCAAGTGGCGCTGCCAATGCCGGAGAGCTGGCTACAACTGCCGCCAAGTGCGAGCGTGCGGCTGCATTGCTTGCCGCCGAACAAGAGCTGAAAATCGCGCAAGCGGAATTTGATCAAGCTGGTGCGAAAAAAATGCTGGCGAAAAAGCGGTTAGAAAAAGCAAATTCGGCGATCGAAGCAGCCAAGAAAGCAGTGGAACTGACAGACGGCAATTATACGCCGCTGCTAGGCTCGTTAAAAACGCTGGAATCCAATTTAGAAACTGAGGACTCTCGCCGCAAACCATTTCCGAGGACCAGCACCGGGCGGCGCACAGCGTTTGCCAATTGGTTGACAGACTCTCAAAACCCATTGGTTGCTCGAGTCGCCGTAAATCACATTTGGGCGAGGCATTTTGGAACTCCTTTGGTACCTACCGTATTTGATTTTGGACGCAAAGGGACTCCGCCGGTACATCCCGAACTAGTGGATTGGTTGGCCACGGAGTTGGTTGAGAACGATTGGAGCATGAAACATCTGCATCGCCTAATCGTATTGTCTGGCGCCTATCAGTTATCGTCGTCGACCTTGCACGCAACTGCTGAGAATTTGATCAAGGATTCGGAAAATCGATACTATTGGCGAGCCAATCCTCGACGCATGGAGGCTCAGATCGTGCGCGACGGACTGCTCTATCTGGCCGACGAATTGGACACGACGATGGGTGGCCCTTCGATTCCAGCAGCAGACGTGGCATCGCGCCGACGCAGTCTGTATTACGTGCATTCGCATAACGAGCACAACTCGTTCTTGTCGACATACGACGACGCCAGCGTGTTGGAATGCTACCGCCGTGCCGAGAGTATCGTACCGCAGCAGGCCTTGGCTTTGGAAAACAGTCAGTTTGCAACCGATATGGCCGCTAAAGTCGCTGCAAGAATCGAACGAATTTCGCACGCTCATTCGAATGATGTGTTTGCACGTTTGGCATTTCGAGCTGTAATTTCGGTCCAGCCCAACGACGCCGAATTACAGCTTGCGGTGAGCGCATTAGAGAAATTGACCTCAGCGGCACAAGCTAGAAATCGCGAGAATCCACAGTCGTTCGCTCGACAACAGCTCGTGCGAGCGCTGTTCAATCACAATGATTATGTCACGATCCGGTAAGGAATAGCCGAGAAATAAGTGTCAGGTACCTTTTGTGCGCAGCACCCGAAGGGCGAGTTTCTCGCAAAAGGTACCTGACACTTATTTCTCGAGCGATACTAAGCGTATTTTTCTGAATTCGTCTGGTGCGGGTGGTTGAATGGTAACTGCTCCTTTTCAAGCAATCGGGTTTTTGGAAGGTGTCCAGCATGAGATCCAACTGCAAGCAATGTAAAACAGCTCACGCGGTAACGCGTCGCCATTTTTTCGCGGATGCAGGCATGGGCTGCGCGGGATTGGCGTTGGGGAGCATGCTCGCTCGGGATGGAATTGTGCGCGGCAGCGATGAGGTTATTTGGCAACCGCCCGATGGCAAGCCACATTTTACTCCTCGCGCAAAGAGCGTCGTGTGGCTGTTCATGAATGGCGGCGTCTCACACATGGAGAGTTTTGACCCAAAACCCATGTTGACCAAGTACGCTGGCAAGACGATTCGCGAGACTCCGTTTGCCGATGCGCAGAATCCTGAGAAGCTCAAATTGGCTCGCGTCACAGTGATCAACGACGCTAACGGACAGCAGCGCGATAAGCTCTATCCACTTCAAGTCGGCTCTCGCCAGTATGGTGATAGCGGTATCGAGATGAGCGATTGGGTGCCTCACATGGGAAGCTGCGCCGACGACTTGTGTGTCTTGCGCTCGATGTGGACGACCGACGACAATCATGGCGCGCAGACTCAGTTTCATTCCGGGCGACATATGCTGGACGGCGAATATCCAACTTTGGGCGCCTGGGTGCATTACGGGCTCGGGTCATTGAATGACAATTTCCCTCAGTTCATCTCGATGGGACGACGGGAATATTGGAATGCCAAAGACGGGCATTATTTGGGACCGGCACACGATGCGATTCCCATTCGAGTCGATCCGAGCAATCCGCTCGATTATGGCAAGCCGACAGGAGCGATATCTTCGGAGGAACAACAAATCGGTTTTGATTTAGTTGGTCAATTCAACCGACTAAAAGGTGTCGAGTATCCAGACGATCCCGCTTTGGCGGCGCGCATCAAAGCGTACGAGCTGGCATTTCGCATGCAGTCGTCCGTACCCGAAGTGCTCGATTTGAATTCCGAAACGGAAGCAACTCACAAGTTATATGGACTGGACGATCCGGCAACTCGCGAATTTGGTATGCAAATGTTAGCAGTTCGTCGATTTGTCGAACGCGGCGTACGGTTTATTCAAGTCCAGCACGGGGCTGGCGGCGCTGGAGTATGGGATGCGCACAGCGGGTTGCTGAAGAACCATTCCAAGAATTTTCTGGAGGTCGACAAGCCTGTCGCGGGTCTGTTGCGCGATCTGCGGCAACGGGGATTGCTTGACTCGACGATCGTCCTTTTCGCCAGTGAGTTTGGTAGAACGCCGGGGACGCAAGGTGCGGACGGTCGGGACCATCACATATACGGATTCTCGGTGTGGATGGCTGGTGGCGGAATCCGTGGCGGTCAAGTCCACGGTGCGACCGATGAAATTGGTTTTCATGCCGTCGAGAATCGTCACTACGTAACTGATATCCACGCCACCATTCTGCATCAGTTGGGACTGGAATCGCGGCGCATGGAGATTCCCGGTCGCAAACGTTTGGAAATTGATTTCGGCAAGCCAATTCTCGATATCCTGGCTTGATGACTATCCCATTATGCAAATGGGCGATTTCTATTTCTGTGTTGAGCCTTTGCGGCGCCTTCCCTTTGGGCTGGACGCGTTTTCGGGTTCTCTGGCACGCAACTCGATTTCGCGCTGCAAGCGTTCTACGTGCTGGTAATACTCCTTGCGCTGCAACCAATCTGCCGCCGCGCGGTCGAGCAGAACGGTCGTCGCCGGGTGAAGCTGCAAAGCGGAAGCGGTAATCTGCGACGTTATTGGTCCTTCGATAAAGGAACGAACCGCACCAGCCTTATTCGATCCCGTCGCGATCAACAAGATACGCCGAGCTTCCAGGATCGTGCCGACGCCCATGGTGACAGCCAATCTCGGCACTTGCTCAATCGAGTCGAAGAACCGCGCGTTGTCGCGTACGGTTTGTTCGGTGAGCCCCTTCAATCGCGTGCGACTGCCTAGCGAAGAACCCGGTTCGTTGAAACCGATATGCCCATCGGTGCCAATGCCCAACAACTGCAAATCGATGCCGCCGGATTTGCGGAGCAGATCTTCATAGCTCGTGCAGTAACTGTCATAGTCCTCAGCCAAACCGTCAGGTACATGACAACGGTTAGAATCTAGATCCACATGCTGAAATAAGTTAACCCCCATGAAATACCGATAAGACTGTGGGTGGTCGGCACTCAGGCCAACGTACTCATCCAGATTAAACGTCGTAACGCGCGAGAAACTAACCGCACCTTCGCGATACATGCGGATCAATTCGCCGTACGTTCCCAGCGGCGTACCGCCTGTCGCCAAACCAAGCACACAATCGGGATTGCGCTGCACAGTCTCAGCGATCAACTCCGCCGCCCGTCGACTGACTTCCTCTGCGCTGTCCAGCATTACGATCCGCATACAACACCAAAACAAAAACCCCGAGTTTATCGGGGCATCACCAAACTGGAACCTTAAAAACTTTTTCAAATCATAACGTGCTGCGATCACTTAGTGGCCCAATGCCTGGCGATTCCTCGTGAATAAGCTCTTTTTCTCCACAAAATGCCGTGGGTGGAATCGCATGTTCGACAGCAGAAAGTTCGTTAGCTGAAAATTACTTTCATCGTCCTGCTAATAGGGACGCAGTAGCACCTGACGGATCTCCAAGTCAGTCTCGGGATCGTGGGCCTGAATTTGCAACGTTCCGGATTCCAATCGCAAACCACTTCGCGGGTTAGTGTGGGGTGGCCGCGTATCGATCCAATCTGCAGTCTGGTAGCCATTGACCCAAGTCGCCAAATGCGGCCCCAGAGCGACTACCGTCAAGCGAAACGGTAGGTGATCGACGGCAACTGCAGCGCGCGCCTGTAAACGATCATCGATCCCGCCGGTAGTGTATCCGTGCCGCGCACCTTTCGGATCGTACCAGGAATGGTGCAACTGAATTTCATAGCCCATCATGGTGCGCCCCGGCTCGTTGCGAATAAACAGCCCGCCATTCGTACCTGCTCGCCTGGTGCAGCCTTCCAATTGAAGTAGAAAATCTGCGAACATGTGCGGGCCATTCAGCGGCGCGTACTCAAGAGCCTCTGGGCCGCCAACGACTCGCATGGCACGATCGGAGATGGACCACACCGCGCCCGGTTTGCTTGCAGTGGGAATTCTTCCTCTCCGTTCCCAACCGGAATAGTCGCGACCATTGAACAATGACTTGAGCTCAAGAGGTTTGAGGTTTAGACGCGAGACAGCGAATCCTTGGTTGAGTCGAATCGGTCCTCGCTTGCCTCGTGATGTTAGAGTGTGGGTGCCCGGTTGCAACATCACAGTTCGGTCGGGCAGTACCAATTCGCCGGCTTGGGTTACACCTACACGCAACTCAAAATCTGTGAACTCGGTGGTCGTCGCGCCACCACTGATGACGGTTTCCGGTTCAGCCGCTGACAGTTGCGCGTCCGCAAAACCGTAAGTAGTCGCGCCATCGAATAGCGCCAACCAACCATCCAGCGCTTCCTCGACGGTAATTCGGTTCGTCGGCAAACGAGAACGATTGTTCGCTTGGGCGGTTTCATTGTCGGTGGCGAGGTCATTGCCTGCTGTGAGCTGTACCGTGGCGAGCACCAACCGAGTAACTTCGCGCGAGAACTGACTGAGCCGATTTGCGACTTGTTCGCGAGGCCGGTCGCCTGGATCGGCTTGCTCAACCATCACGACATATACGACGGCTTCCGAGGAACCGGCTGGGTAGCACCAACCCGCCTGAACGCGCGTAAGTGGATCTGTGTCGAGCGCGCCATCCTTGAAAAAATGTTTCCCGCGCAACCCATATCGCTCGTCGGCGGTCAAAAGTGCACTCGCGGATTCCTGCAGGGAGCGACCGGGCATTTGCGGTAAAGTTGCTGAGGCAAGTTGTTGTAACACAGATGCCATGGCAACAGTTGTCGAAGTGTTATCGCCAGTCACGTTGCGCGGTGCCAGCATATAGCGCCGCACGTGGAGATTCTTAAAAGCGGGCGAACGCGCATGAATTCGCTGAGTCAATTCCGCCGGACCGCCAAGCAGCGCGGTCGTGACATTGGCGGCCGCATTGTAAACGAGATTGGATGCCTTCTTCGAGCCCATCATGATCATGCCGATTTGCCTAACCGTTGCCATGGACAAGCCTTGCCGAATCTCGGCGCGTTGTTCGGGCGAAAAATGAGCCACCGCTGGATGCTGGTCAGACAAAATCTCGTCGAGTCCTGCTGGCACCGCGTCGAGCGCCTGGTGATAGCGAGCGAACAGTTCTACGAGAAACGCCGTTTTAATCGCGCTGGCAGTCGGTCGAATACGGTCTGCATCGCGAGTCATCAGCGCTCGCCCGCCACTGGTGCCCAACCAAATTCCAAGTTCTAGCGGTTGACCATGTTGCAACTCGAGCTGACGAATATCCGCGGCAAGCTGCTGTTGATTGGTCGATTGGAGCCTAGCCTTGGTGATACCGTTGCTCGACGTATTGGTTTGCGCAATCGCTTGTAAATTGCTCAGTAGAAAAACGACCCAGATCCAAGTATGCAAGGTTCTGGGCAACAGCCGAACCAGTGTCCAAAGTAGCAACATATTCGTGATTCTGTGAAAGTCAAAAGATCGGCGCGTGTTGCGAACACAGCGCCTAAGCTGTCAATTCAGGAATCGGCCGACCTTCGCTGACGATCGCAGTCGGCCGGCCGTTGAAGTCGTCGATTACGACCTTGGATGCGTCAATTCCCAAATGATGATAGATCGTCGATAGAAAGTCTCCGGGACCGCAACCACGTTCGACGACATCTTCACCGCGTTTGTCGGTCGCTCCGATGAAACCACCTGTTCTCAGTCCTCCGCCAGCCCAGATGTTACTGAACGCTCTGGGCCAATGATCGCGTCCGGGTTGCAATGTGCCAGTCGCCGCGCTGGCGTTGCCAGCACCGGTACTACGATCAAAATTAATCTTAGGTGTGCGACCGAATTCTCCGGTCACGACCACCAGAATTCGCTTGTCCAATCCTCGCTGATAGATATCCTCGATCAACGCCGAAACTGCTTGATCGTAGGCTTGCGCGCGGAATCTCAGCCCATCAAAAACATGGTGGTTGACAGCATGGTCGTCCCAATTTCCAACTCGACCACACAACTGGCCGTTGAGTTGGCTGGTTACGATCTCGACTCCCGCCTCAGCCAATCGACGCGCAAGCAACAACTGCTGTCCCCAACGATTGCGACCATACCGATCACGCGTGCGATCATCTTCCTTAGTGAGATCGAATGCGTCGCGTGTGCGAGAGTTCGTCAGCAGCGTCGCAGCTTGCGATTCAAATTCATCCAATGCACCTAGTTCACCTTCCTTGTCAAAGCGCCGTTCCAGTCGATCAAGGCTTTGGCGTAAGAATACACGGTCGCTTAATCGTGCCGTCTCGGATCGATTCGACAAGCCGATATTGGGGACCTCAAAGTCTGGGCGATTGGGATCATTATTCACGGCGAATGGTGAATAAGCATCACCGAGATACGCCGGTCCGTTGTACTCCAGCGGCGGGTTGACGCCGACATAGTTTGGCAGCGGATTAATGCGCTTTTCGCTGTGCGATCGCAAGTAGTGCGCGACCGACATCCAATCGGGCAGTTTGGGTTTGGGTTTGTCCCGTTCATCGGGATCGCCGGACAACAACTGCATCGAACCGGCAGGATGCCCTCCGGCGCGTTGGTGCATGGAACGTAACACCAAGAACTTGTCAGCGATCTTTGCCTGCATCGGTAATAACTCGCTGATTTGCAGGCCCGGGATCGCAGTTGGGATGGTCTTGAATGGTCCTCGGTACTCGCTGGTGCTCTCAGGTTTGGGATCATAGGTATCGATGTGCGAACATCCACCGGGCAACCAAACCATAATCACCGACGTATTCTTGGACTGGCTGGCTGGCGCCGTTGCGGCGCGCAACCGGAGTAGACCCGGCAAGCCCAAAGTCGTGAAACCCGTCAAGCCAAGGCTCATGAATTCACGCCGCCCGATTGGGCCAGCGCACTTTGCGAAAGTGTTCATGATTTGGTTGTTTGCCATCTTTGTTTCTCTATCCATTTGTATTATTCAAACTCTTGATCAGTTCGGAGTGCTTACGCCAGTCTCGTGGGGCGGGAATGTGGCCTGTTCATTGCCTGCCACATCCCAAGTTCGTAACACACCATCGTCGCCTCCGGCAATCATGATACCGCCGTACGTAGATGCGGTAACGCATTGCATGAATTCGGGCAACTTTGGTATCGATCGCACCTCCCCGCCTTCGTCTTTAACGATTCGGATCAGATTGTCACCCGAAGAGCAGACAATTTGATTGGTCCCACCGATGAATTGTAATGCGGTGATTTCCTTGGCCCAACCTTCAATCTTCTTTTTTCGTTCACCCGTATGCATATCCCAAACGACAACGACGTTGTCGGCGCCTGCGGTGGCAAGAACACGATCGTCCACGCGAAATGCCACGGACATCACATGGTGCGTGTGACCTTCGAAAACGTGGATAACCTGCCCCGACCCGATTTCGGTAACTCTCGCGATTCGGTCTGCTGCGCCAGAGGCAAGCAGTTTTCCATCGCTGGTGAAATCGAGACTCAGGATGCTATCGCGGTGATGATCAGACCAGTGCTTGACCAGTTCTCCGTTGGCCGTATTCCACAGCGTGATGTCGCCCGAACGCGAAGGTTCCCCGCTGCCCACTGCCAGCAATCGACCGTCGGGACTGAAACTGACCGCATTGACTCGATCTGGAAATGGTTCGGAAGAATTGACACTTCCTATCGTTCGTTCCAGTTGCCAGACTTCACTGAATTCAACCAGAACTTGCGCGCCTTCATCGGATTGAACCGTGAAACTGGAACCTGAGCCTGCTTCGATGTGCGACCAGGTCAAAACGGCATCCGAAACGTCGAGTAACGACTTTTGCATCAGCGGCGAACCGGTGCGCGCAGCCCAAGCGCTGACAATTCCTTCGCGGCTGACCGTAGCCACGACCGAATCACGATCGACAAACGTGCCTGCGATGAACCTCACCCGATCTTTGCCAGTTGCCTCGCGAATCGATTTGAGATCGGCGCCGACTCGCTCTTCGACCAGTTTTATTTGTGTGATCGATTCGTTCGCAGAAGTTAGTGCGAGTGCATTCTTGGCCTTGACGTTCGCGATCCGATCCACTTCGCCTTCGGCATCCTTGAGGTGATTCTCGAGTTCCATGACCATCGCCCGAGCTGCATCGTACGCGGTTTGTGCGGTAGCGAGTTTTTCTTGCGATTCTTTCTTCTGCTTCGCCAACGCTTCGTCACCGGCTCCGGCGCTGGTGCCGGCAGACACTTGACTGAGATCCTCTACAGTCTTCTTAGCAAGCGACACTGCTTCATCCGCTGATTTGAGATTGGCTTGTTTCTCGGGAAGCGTTTTCTTGACGCTCGCCAGCGTTTCGTTTGCCTTAGATAACAGTTCATCGAGCGACTTGTTTTGAGCTTCGATCCGAGCTATTTCGCTTTTCTGATAAGCAGCCTCGACTCCGCTCTTGGCAAGCACATAATCCAACTTCGCACTCGACTGTTGCGTTTGTAGGTCGGTTTGCAGTTTATGAAGCAATTTGCCTGTGGATTGCTCGGCAATTTCCAACGAACCGTCCGATTGGGTACGCAGCATCCAGGTGTTGGATTTCGAAGTCGCCAATACGCCATCGGCGGTCGTACTTGGTCGCAGATCGGTGTCAGGCACAGCAATTAGTCGCGACCGAACAGCTTCTGACCGTCGCCAAATTTTCACCTCGCGATAGCTGCCCGATGCCAGTCGCGATCCGTCGGGACTGAAGGCGAGACAATGCACGACCGAACGATGCGATGACGTCTGAGCAGCATTTGTCGGTAGGCTGATTGAAGAATCGTTCAAGCTGGTAGCGAATTCCCGTTTGGCCAAATCATAGACATGAATCTGGTTTCCGCGACCACAGGCTGCGAATCGACCTCCAGGAGTAATCGCCACCGCGTAGATCGGCTGCGTTCCCGGGGGCAGAGGAATTAAGCTCACCGGGCGATCTCGTCGCTGAGACTCTTTCGCTCCTTGCTCAATCCAAGTTCGCAAGATGCTCAATTCACCAGTCGTCAACCGATGTGCTCCGGATTTGTTATTGGCCGGCGGCATAATCAATTCGCTTGACTGTGCCGCAGCAGTGTAGATCAAACTGGACGCTGGCTGCCCAGCAACTACGCCCGGTCCGGAGTCGCCACCTTGGATCATCAACGTGGGCGTTTCCAGGTTTAAATCACCCTTGGTCGTCGTCTTATTGTGGCAAGCAATACAACTCGCTTTCAGAATTGGCAGCACATCGACATAAAAGTCCACTTCCGCGCCCTGTGCCCGAGGAAAGACGCCGAAAAGAATTGCGACCCACATACACTGAAGCCGTTTGGCCAGTAGGGATCTAGTTAAAGTCGTGGTGGGCAAACAAATCATTGGGTTATTTTGAACGTGGGTTGACTCGCAGGCGAATGGGTTCGGAGACGACGATGTCGACTAAGTCTTTGGGTTGAGCAACATCAGTTGCGGCTTGCACCCGTTGGTTAGCCGCCAATTTTTCGTTCTCGGCGGTCTTTAGAGCTTCCGCGGCTTGAAGTGCGGCGGCCGCCAGTTCTTGGCGTTTATCGGATGTCGCGGCAGCGGCCTCGTCCGCCAAGTGTTTGGAAGTTTCCGTCGCGGCAGCCAAGCGCTCGGTGACAAGCTTGAGATGCTCTTGGGCAGCGTTCAATTCGTGCAGTTTGTGCCGATACTTGGCGACTGCGCCGCCATAAAAAGCGATCGCGTGATCGCCAGGCTTGATCTTCATGGCCGCCAGATCGATAACCGCTTCGACTTCCGGCGCACTCAGCGGCACGTCAATAATCTTCGTCCCTTCGAAGCTGTCACCAAGTGTCTTCAGACGAACAGCGCCGGAGAATTCGCAACGCCAATTCAACTTCAACGGAATCTTCAGCGTATCTCCCTCGGTGGCTTCCCACAGCTTGTTCTCCTTCGCCAAAATGGTCAAAGGTGCCGCTTCAGACCCGCTGACCGATACGGGCACATCGGCCAGCAATCGTGGATTGGGGATCTCTTGGCTAGCATCCCGAACCGGCCATACCGTAGATGCGAGGAAGCATGTTCGCGCACGATACTCTTTGTTGATCAACGCCGAACCGACAATTTTGGCAGTCGCATGAACGCTTGCGGCATCTTGCTCGGACGAGATCAACAAGATACCTCGGTTCTTGCCGGCCGGAATACGCAAACCACACGCATTGATACCGCGAGGCAAGCCTTCCATCGCCAGCTCAATGTCTCCATCGAAACCATCTTTGCGAATGGCCACAACTTCAAAGGCTACCGTCGTTCCACCACGCAAAGCGATTGGTTTGGAAAGAGCCGCGCGATCGCCATTGCGCAACTCCATGTGAATTGCCCAAGCAACTAGCGAAAAATCTGGCGCAGCGCGGCGTATCACCAGCGTATAGATATTGCGCGGATCGTTGCGAGTTCCGCCGAACAAATCGCGCAATTGCAATCGGTACGTGCCATCTTCCTTGATTTCGATTTTACCCAGCACGTCGGCTGAACCAGCATCGTAAACCGGGCCATCATAGGAGTAGCCATTACTGGAAATTTTCATGGGACTGGGAATGTCGTTTAGCTCGGCAACATCTACTAGTTTTTCCTGGTCGCCGTCACGAACAACTTGTTGCACCAGCAGGAATGGATCAGTCGACAACCCCAGCCGCTCGGAGGCCACTTCGATCCACCAGACCTCACCCTTGGTAGCTTGAAACTCGAAGGTATCAACATCCGCGGCCTTGGCAAACGCACCGTCAATTCGGCAGGGGAGCGAAATTTTCTTGGTTCCCGCTCGGTCGTTACTGGGCTCGCCTTCATCCAATATCGGCAAGCTCGCGTCGGCCGCAGTCCAGGAGAATGAACTTACGCGTCGCGTGGCAGCTTGCCGAGGTGCAGGCTGTCCGCTGGGCGATTCCGATAGTGCCAATCGATAAAAGTACTCTGAGCCACCCTGAAAAGTTAGTCCGTGTACTTTAATGATGTAGCTGCCGGTCGCGGGCGGTGTAAACTCAATGAATCCGTCCACGCGGTTGGCAACTAAATCGCGTCCTTTGGAGTCGGCCACGATCAACACTGGAACTAACTTGGAATCGATACCCACCGCCGCACAGTCAATGGCGACGCGCTGGCCTGCCTTGGCTTCGAACGCATAGTAATCCACGGCTCGACTGGTAATTGTGGCGTTGCAGACCGAACCGATGGCTAAGGGCAGCGCTGATGCGAGCGTAGTATTAGGTTGAGTGCGCGTTACCTCGGTCAATTTACTGACCGAGAAGGCGCGTGCTGACGAGACTCCCAAACGCGTCATCATGCGTGCGTCGTGAATGCTGGTCGGAGCGTCTGCAGCGATTGCGACGACAAACTTGTTCGGTACTGCTTTACCATCGGCACCGAGCTTGGGTTTAGCCGCAATGTGAGGCGTGGAGAAGAGCAATTCTTGAGAATCTTCGACGTTCTCGCCAGTTACCGTGATTTCGAATTCGGTACCCGCCTGGCCACCCATCGGCGTCACGGTCAACAATCGAGGTGTCGGTAGCCCAACCGTCTGCCCGAGCGCGCATGTTGCAACCGTCAACAGTGCGACGTTCGTACCCAACAGCGAACAGAGTGTTCTCATGTTGCATCAGTGATTAAAAAGGAATTCTTTGGTATTCATCAACGCCCAAATCAAATCTTCATATGCCAAACGTTTGGACTGCTGTTCCTCGAGAGGAGCGCCTTGCGCGTCCAGACGCAGCTTTTTCACGTAGGCCTCTGCCAACTGCAACTCGTCTATTTTCGGCTCGCGCGAGTAGGCCGCCAGATACAACTCGCGGATATTCTCGGCGTCCGCACTGTTGGATTTCGACAATCGATCGGCGCGTCCCTCACCGGTCGCCAGCTTGGCCTTGATCTCGGCAGAATTCATCAGGAACAAACTCTGCGCCAAGCTGGATGATTGCACTCGCTCGCACTCGCAGACGCTGGCGCCTTCCGGCCGCCCAAAGACCTTTAAGAACTTGGTGGAGTTGTTGTAACTGTTATCCGGTAGTGAAACCGCGCGCGTGCCCACGGGTAACCCAGGAAACTCGGTTCGCGCTCCGGTAAATTGATCGATCGAATCGAGAAAAACTTCGGCGGTTAAATGCTTGGGATAATAATGTGAGTAGTTCTGACGGTCGACAACGTTATAGTCGTTAGGTGCAGAGCTGAGCTGGTAAGTTGTCGACAACGTGATTGTGCGAACAAGATCTTTCAAGTCAAAATTGCTAGTGACAAAGTGCTTGGCCAGCGCGTCGAGCAATTCGGGGTTGGTGGGCGGATTGGAATCTCGCATATCGTCTTCGGGCTCGACTAACCCGCGTCGGAAGAAATGCTTCCAGTATCGGTTCACCAGCGCTTTGGCGAAAAACGGATTCGACTTGTCGCTCATCCAATCCGCCAAGCGCAAGCGAGGATCTTCGTCGGCCGAAATATCGGGAGCTGGAGACCCAAGCGCAGCGGGCCGAACGGGCTGCCGAGTTTTCTTGTTCTCAGTTTGGGCAAGGCCACGCTTGTGAAATATTACGTCCTCTCCGCGAGTCGAAGTGGGTTTGCGGCCAACTTGACTAAAGAACGCTGTCAAGCTGTAGTAATCGGTTTGGCTCCAGCGTTCGAACGGATGATGATGGCACTGCGCGCACTGCATGCGCACGCCGAGGAACAACTGAGCGATATCCTCAATCTGCTGTTGCGGTTCCTTAACGCGCTTGTACCATGCGACCGGCGGATTAGCGACGATGGTCCCCGTGGCCGCCAAGATCTCGCGGACCATTTGGTCATACGGTTTGTTTGCCAACATCCCATCGCGCAACCACGAATGGAAAGCAAAGTTTGCAGTGATGTCGCTCGTTTCATCGCGGCGATTCTTTAATAGCGCTGCCCATTTGTTTGCAAAGTAATCCGCGTAATCAGGGCCGCTCAACAGACTCTCAACCAACTGCTCGCGCTTTTTGGGATCGCCGCTGTGCAAGAAATCGCTGGTTTCTTCCACGGTCGGCAAACGTCCGCCAATGTCGAGCGTCACCCGGCGCAAAAACGTAGAGTCATCGCAGAGGTCCGATGGTGGTACACCGATTCGTCTCAAGTTAGCGAAAACGAGTTGGTCGATGAAGTTCTTCTCTGCGGGCAGTTTATCGACCGGTGCGCCCAGTGGTACGGAAACGCTGAAGACCGAAACCAGCCCCTGATAACGAACCATAACCGCCACGTTACCGGGAACATCGTGGATGGAAACTATTCCTTCATCGCTGGCCGTGGCCATCGCTTTATCGTTCGGCTCGTACAATGAAAAGTGCGTGACATCGCGCTGGGTCCCGTTGGAGTATTTTGCAGTGACGGTTAACTGTTGCTGGGAACCCACCTGAAGAATGCCATGGCTTGGTTGAACATCCATGGCAGTCAACTGTGGATCAGAGGCCAAATTGCTAGCCGCCCCCGATTCAATCCAACGTTTCAAAGTTGTGTACGACGCGGAGTCGACTTCCATGCGTTTGCCACCGCCATGCGGCACGGTATTGGTTGCTTTCAGCAGCAGCAGACTCTGGTCAGGCGCAGCAAAAAAAATGCGTCGCCCGTGTCCTTCTTTGACGATGTGTTCAAAATCCTCTTGCGGTTCAAATCCCAGCAGCGACAGGCGAAATCCGTTCTGACCGTTTCCAGCCTTCGCATGGCAGGCCCCCGAGTTACACGAAGCTTTCGTCAAGATTGGAATTACGTCGTTGCGAAAACTCGGCACCGATGCGACCTGGTCATTCGCGACGACCGGGTATATTTGTGTTGATCCGATCGCGAATACGATCATGCCTAAGCAAGCTGGCAAGCCCGGGCACCCACCAACACTAACTGTTATCGCAGATCCGCAGCGCGCAGTCTTCATTTACTATCACAAGATTTTCGAGGCAGGAGTGTAAAGCAGAGGAGAGTAGAGCAATTGTCCTCAATTGCTCAGCAAACGCGTCTGCTCAGCAACACGTCTAATTGCGACGAAACGATTGGACAATCGTTTTACTCTCAATGGCCAATCTAGCAGGCGAACTCGAACGCATCAACAGAATTGTCGCTAATTTCAAAGTTGAACCTACAGATAACTAATCGAGCGGATGGGGCCAAACCATCGAGATTCATTCAATTCCGAGCACCGGTGCCAATAAATTCGCGTCTCGCGCAAGCAGCCAGCGACCATTCTGTTTGTTAAAAACTGTCAGCGTATGTCCAGCTCTGGTATTTTTACGGCCATCGGCGTGAATCGCAACGACGCACAATCGTGACCACATGAAAGCCCTATCTCCAGCCACGTGGATTTCTGGGCGAATTTCTTGGAGGCCGTGCGATCAGGGAAGAACGAGGACATGCACTGCGATATTCACGAAGGTCATTTGTCGACGACGCTGTGCCATCTCGCAAATATTTCATATCGAGTCGGTCACTCGTTGAAGTTCACCGGCTCCGAGGAGCGTTTTGAAAATGATGCACCAGCCAATGAGATGCTGACGCGCGTCTATTGCCAGCCATTCGAAGTGCCTCGTACCGCTTGACAAACAATTGACTGGAACACGCAACCCGTTAATTCCAATCGAGTAGGGCTTCGATTTTCGCGGCGGAACCGTCGCGGAGCCAGCCGTCGAGTTGAGCTTGTTCTTTTAATTGCTGACCGCGCACCGTGGGGACGGAGATGAATTGGCAATCGATTTCGGGAATTGCCGTCATATCGCCCCACAGTTTTTCGAATTGAGATACTGGAAAGATATCCTCCTGGCCATTGCCCCACCGTTTCTTGACGTCCTTTAGCGTAACGTATGTTGGCATGCGCCTGCCGAGCTGCCGGATGGCTTCATCGACAACTGAAGCATTGTCAAGCATATCGCGGCGCAGACCGAACGCGGTCAACAACCGATCGATGTCGATCCAGGTTGTCATCGAGTTATAAAATGAGAGCTTGAACTCGTCGCGCTCGCTAGGCATGGCGAGGCCCTCGACTAAACGCATGCGCCCGTCGACTTTGGCCAGTCCACCACCTCGGTCTTCGATCCGGCGCGTAATAACTTCGAACGACAGGCACGCGCCCGATGCGATATGCAGGCCGAGCACTTCTGGATCGATCGACGCGCCCAAAGTATCGACGTTATGCAGTAGCAAGTAACGCAGCTTCGGTTGTTCGGCGAGCAGTTGTTTCAGCACGCCATTGCGCAGCAGATTGGGCACTTCGTACCAATGGCCCACCGGATGCATGCACTGCATCGGCAAGTTGTCCGTGTAATCGCTGGCTTCTCCCGCAGCGCGCGCCCAATCCAGCAAGGCTGCCCGCGCGCTTTGGCGGACTTTTTCTTGTTGTTGGTCGAGAACTTGTTGAGCCATCTCTTCCCATGCGAATAACAGATCTCGCGTGGTTGGAATCATGCGCAGGCCGACGCTTCTGCCCGGCGATACGATAGCTTGGCCAGCGTACTCTACCGACGACATTGATTGTCGAATCGGGCGATCGGTAAGGTAACCGGTCGTGAAGACGTGCGCGGGATACTTGCCATACTGCTTGCCTGTCCGACGGCTCTTCGCCAGATGCAGCTCAAGAAACGTGCGATGAGTGCCTTGGAACTTGCAAAACGGATGCAACGCTTTGACGACTCCGGCGCCTTGTGTCCAGCGACTACCGACACCAGCCGCCAACGTCACCACAGCAATCTGACCGGCTGCGATGCAGTTCTCAGCAGCTTGCGTCAGTGACTTGGGGACACCGCGCCGTGCATCGAGCAATTCGGTGACCGAAACATCTTCAATCAAAGCCGTCGGCGGTAAACGATTTTGCGATAATCCCAATCGACCGCCGATGATGTCTTCTCGAATTTGTTGATGGGCGATCCGATCGAATCCATTCTCTTTTAACAGTGAATCGAGGTTGTCCGCAGCGGATTCCTGTTTGGCGGAACCCGGCAAGATTCGATCGAGCAACTGACCAGCCAATGGACCGCCATCGGGTCCTCGGCACATCCGACCGATGCGCTCCAATTCGTTTCGAGTCTGCGGAGTCAGGCCCTGGATGTCGCGCCGCAGCCAGCCCGGCACGACCAGTGAGTAGTAGCCGCTGGGCATCTGACTATCGGTGCGCAATTCAGCTCGCGTACCGTGATCGTTGATGGTGAAGTCGTAGACAACCGGGTCCATTGCGAACGGCAGCGATGTCTCCATCCGCCTTTTTGTCGCCAGCATCGTTTGCTCAAGCCATTGGCTGGCTGCGGCCTTTTGTGGTGGAGCAAAAATAAATCCCATCCCGCCACCTGCCATCCCGCCCAGCATCCAAAATCCCCAGAAATCATTGGCAAACTTGGCTCGACATTGCTCGATCAGCGATTCCGTATATCGATTGGAACACCACGGAATTATTTCCTGCAATGGCTTAGCAAAATTATGGTCGGTCGCGTGTCCCAATCCGCGAATATCTCCGGCAGCCAGCGCCTCGGTGATGCGATCGAGAATGCCGATGGCCTCCTGGCGAGCGGTCCACTCTCGGTCGCTGCGTAACAAATACTTCTCAGTGACCATCTCCAAAATGGGACCGACGTTTTGTGCCATGCCACCATGCACCAGCACTAGGCTATTTTGCAGCATCTGGCGCGTCAGCGGCGAGATTTCCTGACTCGAAAAAACGTGATGCGTCGGCAGCAGACGTCCGCGGCTGATCCCAAATTCGGGATCACTTTCCTCTGCGATACTGCCGGCGATTCGCTTGATGCCCGGCCAAATCCCACCAGAGTCCTGCCATCCGCCACCCGAACCGCCAATCCACTCGCCAAGGATCGCACGGGCCGCGACAATCCGGCGGTCGTCTTCGGTGAGAGTTCCGGTGAGCTGCGAAACTTGACCTGTTGCGCGCATGCACAATGCTATCAATGAACCGAGTAAGTTTGTCGACACAGCCAACCGTGAGCCTTTGGGAATGTCGTTAACGCGGGAGACGATTTCGAGGCCCAAGCCTGGACCAACAAGCTGCTGCAACACAGTTTCCACGCCCACATCGCAACCTTCCATCCCCGGTGGCACCAAGCCACCAGCGATGATGGCCGCCTTGAGCAGCCCGAGATAGTCACGAGCAAAATCGTAAACCTCGCTCAGTCGTCGAATTTCGGTACTGGCTTCTAAATCGATGCTGACCAGTCGCAGTATCGGTTGATCGATCACTCGCAGCGCGGTATCAATTGGTGGTAGTGGGGCCGAGTGCCTGCCACGCACCGCCAAGTCGATCGACGCATTTATGACTCGCGCGCCTTCGGGGAAATCCATGCCGAGAAAGAAAATATCGCTCCAACCAGAATGGGAAAAGTCCATGCGCACGCTGGTTTTTTCGCTCAGCACCGGAAACGTGCCGTCGGGACCTGCGGTAAGCAATTCCCGGCGCACGCGTAGAGGTAAGTCTTGCGGATGGCCAGTGCGAAACATCCACTGATTACCTCGTACCGTTCGCACGCTTTGCCGCACTTGGTCCGCCAAGGTCTGAAACGCCAATCGATGATACGCGGCAGCCAGCGCGCTGGACAACGTAATGCTCGGCCCGTCGGATTCCTGCTGCGTCAAAAAGCAATCGATTGCTTCGTGAAACCGCCGCCGCAACAAACTTTCGTAGCCTTGAAACGGAATAACTCCACACTCTCGACCGACCAGTTGCGGCGGCAAATGAAATCGATGGATCGCATACAGAAAGAATAATGCTCGCACCCGTTGGTAAAGGTTGTCGCTGCTGCGTCGAAAGCGATCCAATTCATCACAAGCGCTGAACAAGTCTTCGCGAGTAGCCGACTGGCAGCACGAATCGAGCGAGGTATTGCGTACCTGCACGTCATGGGAGGTAATGATAGAAACAAGTTCCGCGGCGAGATGAGGTCGGGAGACTGAATTCATAAGAGGTATTCGATCGTCTGAACTAAGCCCCATGAGTAAGGCGGAGGTTCGGAGATAAAGGCCATTAGTTATCGTAGCATTTTCTGATGGAAGGCCCAGGCACGTAGGTGTTCTCGATATTGAGCAACTTGGCAAACGCCGATATACTCTGTTTTGGTTGGCCTGCGGATTGCCTCAGAAATCAGGCCAGCCAAATGGTTTGCCAGAGCTTCATTTTAGGGTAGCGGAACTCGTCAAGAGTTTCGACGTACTCAGTAAACGGACGAATTCTTGACGACTTCCGCTACTGCCTTGACCCTAAATCTTGGCTTTGACAAACTCTGGCGCAGGTCTGGCTTTGTAAAGCGATTGAACGAATTGATTAAGTAACGAATGGAACGGCGAAGATGAAGAGTGAACGCAGGCACGAGCTAGAAACGAACGTTTTGGCCGAGCGGCTTGGGTCAGTGATTGAGACGGGCAAGCCGATTGGTGGACTGGTACTGGGTGGGCTCGCGCTGATCTTGGTTGTCGCTCTCGCATATGGTGCGTACTCCAGTTGGACCCATAAAGCAAACTCGGATGCCTGGACCGAATATTATTTGATGTCAGGTGAAGGCAATGGCGAGGCATTTAACTCAGTCGTCGATTTATACCCCAGTAGCACTGCCGCACCTTGGGCGAGACTAGCCATGGCAGACAGCCAACAGGCTCGCGGCATCGACTCACTGTATACCAATCGTTCGAATGGCGAACAGATGATCGGAGAAGCCATTTCCTCGTACAAAGCAGTGCTCGACGCCACCTACGAAGAAGAGTTACGATACAAGGCATCCATCGGTCTAGCACAATGTTACGAGTCGCTTGGCAAGTTAGACGACGCGATCAAGCAATACGAAATAGTGGAAAAATCATTTGCTCCTCCGGCAGTTGCCAAGCTGGCGCGGGAACGCATTGATTGGTTGCGATCCGAATCCAGCAAGAGTTTCTACAGTTGGTTTGCTTCGCTCAAACCAGCGCCAGATACACCACCGACAATCCCAGGCAATTTGGCAATTCCTCCCTCATCACCCGATTTGGATTTTCCCGACAAAGTTGGATCGGGTGTTTCCAGTGGCGGAAGCGTCAATATCAAAGGTGAAACACCGAGCGAAACGACTCCGGCCGCCGACAGTCAGACCAAAGGGACAAGCGGTTTAGGGCTAGAGTTGCCGCCAGTTCCTGCTATCTCTACGACGCCAGCCGCCGCGCCAACTCCGGCAGCTCTGCCTCCTGTTCCAGGCATTCCTGCGCCGCACTCAGCTCCGACAAGTTCACCGGCTCCGGCTGCAAACTCGCCTGCATCTCCCGCGGCCACAGTACCACCGGCAGCAGCAGTACCACCGGCAGCAGCAGTTCCACCGGCAGCAGCAGTTCCACCGGCTGCAGCAGTTCCACCGGCTGCAGCAGTTCCACCGGCTGCAGCCGGACCGGCAGTTGAATCGTCGCCCAATCCACCATCGCCAGTAAAATAATGACTGAACTGGTGAGTAAACAGATCGTCTACTGTGGATGAGTCGTCGACAACACTGTTTCGCCACGAAGTCACATTGGACGAGCAAGGGCAGCGCGTCGATGCATTGCTTGCCGCGCATCTAAACAGTTATAGCCGCGTCTTCTTGCGCAAAGTCGTTCAAAACGGTGGAGCGTCGGTTGAAGGGGAAAAAGTCAAACCTAGTTTTCATGTTCGAGCTGGGCAAATCGTCGTCGTTGACTTGCCTCCGCCGCCAACGGATGGTCCGCGCCCCGAAGCGATTCCGTTGACCATACTCTACGAAGATGAGCACTTAATCGCGATCGACAAACCTCCGGCAATGGTCGTTCATCCAGCCAAAGGACATTGGAGTGGGACGCTCACCAGCGCTTTGGCCTACCATTTCAATCAGCTCAGCGATGTCGGTGGTCCAACTCGACCAGGCGTGGTTCATCGATTGGATCGCGATACCAGCGGTGTGATTGTGATTGCCAAGACAAACGTCGTCCACTTGGCGCTGGCGGCTCAGTTCGAATCGCGTACGATTGAGAAGGAATATTTTGCCATCGTGATCGGTAAAATCGACTTCGACCGAGACGTCATACGACAACCCATCGGCCAGCATCCCTACCAGCGCGACAAGATGGCGATTCGTCATGATCATTCGAGCACGCGCGACGCAGAGACCATGTACGAGGTCGTGGAACGCTTCGATGGCTTCACTGCGGTACGCCTGGTTCCCAAAACAGGTCGCACCCATCAAATTCGCGTGCATCTAGCGCACTTGCGCTGTCCAGTATTGTGCGACCGACTTTACGGAGGCCATTCCCAAGTCACGCGAGGGGAGTTGATGCGCCGGCAAGCTCGCGGGCTGCCGCCGGAGGCGGGCAGTGATTGCGTTGTTTTGAATCGACAAGCACTACATTCGCGTCACCTGGCCTTTAAGCATCCAATCACTCACGCTCGAGTAGTGCTCGACAGCCCCATACCACCCGATATCCAATCGGTAATCGATATCCTTCGCGAAGCGAGGAAAAGAGAGTAGAGCAATTGTCCTCAATTGCTCTACGTTGTCCGCTCAATTGCTTAGTTAGTTGGACAGCGCCATTTTGTGTGCAAGGCATGGCTTTTCGCCCTAGCCATTTCGTCGTTTAACCCGCAGCCGCTATGCGAGGATTGGGTTGAGTTTTCGAACTGATTGCAAAGCCAAGCGCAACCCAATCCTCGC
>SYJV01000356.1 GCA_005798335.1 Planctomycetaceae bacterium
CAAGTTATGATCGACGCCTATTCTGAGAGAGTCAGTTGTAACTGAAGTTCTCCAGCCATGTCACGCAGCATCTGGCGGTTGGCGTGTCGTTGGGTAATGCGCTACCAGCAATTGGACGCAAACATCGGTGTCGTTGATATTTTTCGCTCCGTTTCTCCGTTTCTCGGAGCTATTACTGCCGATGGTTGCGCGGTAGAAAACGGCTTCGTTAATGATGTCGAGGCATTACTATGGAAGATGTAGCCCAGACCACCAATGGTGCACAGTTTGCTGAAGAACCAAAGTCGACCAGCATAGAGAAACCGATTCAACTGCCGCGCCCAGGAATTTCTTTTCTGTTCCTTTGGACCACGTGCTGTGCAGTTCAAATGGCGGCATCTCGGAGTGCGTTGGAGGAGTTCGCTCGCCATGACAATGCTCGTTCTCTTCAATTCTGGATGATCGTTTTTTGCATCAAAGGAAGCCTAGACACGAGTGGCACAATCGTACTGCTTTACAGGCACTTGAGGTTTGGCGATCGAATGCTAACGCATCCCGGCCATTGGATAATGGCAATCAGCTCAATCAGCTTGACGACCGAAATGGCCGCCATGGAACTTTGGTACGTAGGGTTTCCAGTCATCGCTAGAGGAATCCAGTTTCTTGGCTTTTGGCTAATCTGTCCATTGTGCTACCTATACGCAGCAAGAATAACCCAGAGCGGCTGGCGATTGGTATATATTTACTTCGCTGTCGTAGGACTCTTGGTTTTCGTGCCTTGGTTGGGCATTATCGCTATTCAAAATGTAATACTGCCAATAGTTGTAGCATTGGCGATTTGGGCGCTCACCATCATCGACTGGCGATCTGGAACTCGGCGCGACTGGTTGCACTGGGCTGGCATAGTGTACTTTCTCATGTTGCCATTGATTCAGGGTGTGGTTTGGTTCACGCGATGATGCGTGATACCAATGCCTAAGGAATAGCCGAGAAATGAGTGTCAGGTACGTACCTGACACGTACCTGACGTTTATTGCTCGAGCGATACTTACAGTCTGCCGGCAAGCTAAATCTTGCGACCCCTCAATTTTTTCGCTACGCGACATCCGGTCAAAACCGACTCCAGGCGATTGGATGCTGGAAATTGGCTGCAGAATGTGGCACAATCAGCCACTAGATTTTTTCGTCAACGCCAAGACGTGTTGACTGCTTGGGCGCGTTCTAGTGAAGAGTTAACCATGATGCGCACTGTAATGTTGTTGGCGGTTGGTATTCTGGTGACGGTTCGCGCGGTGGGGCTCCTGGCGGAGGATAGTCGAACTTCTGCACCTGCCGATCCACTGGTTCAGGCAATGGCTGGAGAACTCGAATACTCGATGGGGCAGTTGACGACCGAGGATGGAACCAAGCCGTACTTTTTGTCGTACTCGGTCGCCGATATTACTTCGGTTACATTGCGTGCAAGCCTGGGGGCAGTGTATGGCGACAGCGAAACACGGGGTCGACTCTTGGATGTAGATTTACGAGTCGGAGATTACTCGCTGGATAATACGCATCAGATCCGCGGCGGAAACGATTTCGCTCGCATGGGACGTGTCGGTGGTTCGACTGCGGCTGTCCCATTGGACAACGATCCGGTGGCGATTCAGCATGTCCTATGGCAATCGACCGATCGTGCGTTCAAGTCCGCCGTCGAACGCTACCAACGAGTCACGACAGATGTGAAGACTACCGTGGCCGAAGAGAGTAAGGCCCACGATTTCTCGCGCGAGGAACCGAGTATCCATGCCGATCCTGATGCTTCCCTCGGACTGGATCGCACAGATTGGGCGAATCGACTGCGGCAGGTTTCGCGGTTGGCGCTGAAATATCCGCTGATCTATGATTCGACGGTCGCGATCGCTGGCTCAGCCGAGAATCGTTACTTCGTCAGCAGTGAAGGGAGCAGATTAAAGACCGGCACCAAGCGACTGCGAGTATATGTCTCGGCCAGCACTAAAGCTGATGATGGGATGGACTTGAGTCATAGCTTTATCTTCAATTGCGCGTCGGAGTCGGGATTGCCGTCCGACCAGCAGATGCAGGAAGCATTTCGGCGCGTGATCGAGATGGTGCTGGCGCTGCGCGCTGCACCGGTCGTCGAGCCGTACACGGGACCAGCCATCTTACTGAACCGTGCCAGCGGTGTATTCTTCCACGAGATCTTTGGGCATTGCATCGAAGGACATCGGCAAAAGAACGTGGAGGAAGGCCAGACGTTTACCCCATGCGCGCCAGAAACCCGCTTCGTAGCGAATGGCGAATGTCAAGAGATAGCCATTCCCCACTAATGATTCACTCGTCAAACACTCCGCAGAATACCGTTTATCTCCGCCAGCAAATGCAGGTGAGCCAGGAGCTGGCGTATTTCGACCATGCCGCAGTTGCTCCCCTGCCACGGCAGAGCGCTTTGGTGATTTGCCAGTTTGCCGAACAAGCCAGTAGGGGTGGGGACGTTGCATGGCTGGATTGGAGCAAACGCGTCGAGGACTTGAGACGCGACAGCGCGACGTTGCTGGGATGCAGCCAAGACGAGATAGCGCTGGTAGCCAATACTTCCACTGGCATTGGAATGGTGGCCGAAGGATTTCCTTGGAGGCCTGGCGACAATGTCGTCGTGCCAGCCAATGAATTTCCTGCTAACAAAGTTCCCTGGCACAATTTAGCGCGGCTTGGAGTTGAAGTTCGCGAGTTTCCTGTCGAGCCCTCGGGCGAGGTCGATCTCGCGGCACTGAAACAATTCATCAATGCTCGCACGCGGATCGTCGCGATCAGTTGGGTTGGGTTTGTAACTGGCTATCGAATCGATCTGGTGCAACTCGTTGAAATCGTTCATCGCGCTGGCGCTTTGGTGTGCTTGGACGCGATTCAGGGGCTGGGAGCGTTTTCGATCAATGTTAAACAACTAGGGGTCGATTTCTTAGCTGCGGATGGCCACAAATGGATGTTGGGAACCGAAGGAGCGGGTATTCTCTTTGTGGACGCAGCACATCTTGAGCGACTGCAACCAATCATGGTTGGATGGAATAGCCTTGAAGATAGTTTTCAGTTCAACCCGAGCGCCACAAAGCTAAGACGCTGCGCAGCGCGATACGAGGGTGGCGCGACGAACATGGTGGGCATGATGGCACTCGGAGAAAGCGTGCGATTGTTATTGGATTGTGGCACGCATTTAGAGAATGGTCCGATCGCCAGCTCGATTTTAACCAACGTGGATTTATTGCACGAAAAATTGACTGAGGCAAGGTACTGTGTTCAACTGCCTGCCGATGGACATCGCAGCGGAATTATGACACTCACATGGCCTGGTGGAGACTATTCGAACGCCAGAAAATTCTGCCTATCGCAAGGTGTCGTGATAAGTGTTCGAAGTGGTAGAATACGGGTCAGTACGCACGCTTACAATGATGCGCACGATATCGATCGACTGGTGCGAGCGTTAAACGACTATCGAAAAATTCATGGTAAATAGGCAACTGCATGGCCAACGAACTTCCTCCCATTACCAATCCGTTTGCCGCAACGACTCAGGCCCTTCAACACGAGCAATATACGCCGCAAGCAGGCGAAAAGGGTTTGCGAACGATTTCGACATTGTTCATCGTCTTTGGAATTCTCGGACTGTTGACTCTGCCAGGCCTCCTGATTGGAGCGGCGGTGCAATACTTCGTTCCCAATCTCTACGACGTCGAAACTGAGTTCGAACCTGCATCCGACGTCAAGGTTGAGGAACTTCCCAGCCAGAAAGAGATCGCACCGAAATCGGATCAAACTGATCAGAAGCAAGAACAGGCTGACATTGAAGACAAAGCAATCGCAGTGCCGTTCGAAGTGCTACCTACAAAACGTGCCAAGCGAAGAAACCCAGTCGACGAGCTCAACGCTGAAATGCAGGAGATGCAAAAGTTCAACGCCGTTGGATTCCTAGTGGGATTGGTCAATGTGGTGCTGAGCGGCCTGTTAGTTTGGTCCGGCTTGGGACTGTCGAAGAAAAAGCGATTCGCGGCCAAGTTAGGAATCCAGGTTTGCAGTGCGTGCGTGATCTACGAAATTGTCCGCTTAGGATTCGCCGCATGGCTAAATTTTCAGATGATCAAAGGTTTCAATAGTTTTCAATCGGCGGACATCCCAGAGGAATTCCCCATCGGAACAATCATGGTCGTTTCGCTGGTGGTTGCGTTCGTTTTTACATTGTTATATGGGATCGGCAAAATCGTGATGTATGTATTGTGCTCGCGCTATCTCAAGCGTGATTCAGTACATGCATTGTTGGTCGACTGATAGACCGGCGCAACATCCATTGAACGCGAGATCCCGCCGATGTTACTGCGTTGCTTCGACACGAAAGTTGAGCACGCGGTTGGTGCCAACTTGTTCGCAGCGCAACCAAAATTCTTTGGATTCGATATCCATAGGCAGAGCTACCCAAAACTCTCGCAACGTACGTCCAGGATTCGCGCGGGAAATTTGAAATCGCTGATAGGGACGGGCAGGCGGAAAGAGTTTACAGTCGAAACTGACTGCGTCTGCCGTGTGATTCTGCAATTCCAACCTGAGCACCGTTCGGCCATCGGCCTGGCGCTGTAGCGTCCAATCCATTTGCACATCGTTCAGGCCGAGAGTGATCTGGCGATACATGCTGAATTGGTATCGGCGATCGGCATTGATATCGAAATCGAACCGCACGGTATGATTGCCGGCGGAGGCATTCGACGTCAAGACGATGGGCATTTCCAAATCCCTTGGATTATCGTCGTGCAACTGGAACTGCATAGCAGGACTGGTCGGCTGAATAAGCGACGGAGCGACCGCGCGCACTTTTCCACTGACAGCTTGTCCGAAGGTATTGGCGAGCGTCATTTGCAAGACTTTCGTCTGATCAACCGAACTATCGAGATTCTTTGACTTTAGTTGAAACGCTCGTCCCCATTCGGCTACGGGAATACTAATTCCAGATAGGATTAGTGGCCATGCTCCGACGTCGAGGCTTTGTTCCGTGCGTTCGGAAGTTTCACGATGAGTTTGGACTTCGACGGTTCGTCCCCATACGTCGTGCCCTTTCACATCATCGCCCAGATACAATTTCTCGACGACATCGCGATCGTTCCACAAGATCATGACGCCATCATCGCCGTTGCGGAAGACATAATTGATACTGCCACTGGGCATATCGATCGTACCCACGTACTTTGCACCGCCGAAGTTCAAGGCCATACTTCGAAATGGAATCAGTAATTCTCCTGCGGTACCATCCGGATTGAAGATCCCTCGTTGTTTGTCGAGCGGCTGTGTTGCAAAGCAGGCTTCGGCGCCCAAGCGTTTCGCGGCGATCATGCGTTCGCACAAGTCGCGAACGCGATCAAGCGTCGTGTATCGATCCGCTGGCAACGGGTCGAGCGTACCCCAGCGAATCATGTTGTGTGTGGGTTTCTCCGCGAAATGGCTGGCCAGCTCCGGTGCCGACAACTCGGGCTGAACGACAAACTGAGTGGCTTGCCAACTGCTCGTCGAGTCACTTGGCAGAGCTTCTGTCCATTTCCATGGAATTGCCAGACTCAGTTCTTCTTGGCTGTAGGCTTGGATGCGCGATCGCAAGTCCGCGACATCCTGGCTGGCGGTTGGCTGCGAAATGAATCCCAAATCATGATCGTCGCCGATCTGAAACCAAACTAGTTTCATAGACATTCGCAGGACGATCGGTTCCAATTCCGTTTCCCAATTCGAGTTCGGTTGGAAGTAGTTCGCCATGGCCAAGTCTCTGGTGGCGGCCATCCCAGTTGGCGTAACTGTTGGCTTGGTGACTTTGCCGATATTTTTGATGTTCAGGGAATGCAAACGTTCAACTAACCAAGATAGTTGCTCCGCATGGGATGTCTGATCGGCTTCGAACCAAATGTGGAACTTTGCCCAATTGGCGCCAGCGGTTTGAATCAGCCGTGGAACATCACTGGGCGTCAGTGTGCTACTAAACGGCGGAAATGATAGACCAAATGGATTGGATGTTGCAGCTAAGCCGGGTTCGATTACGGCAACTGAGATTTCGCGCGTTCTCATTCGTCGAGACGCTTCGCCTAGGTCTACGCGAACACGATAATACCCGGGCAGAGGAAGAGCCAGTTTCCACAACGCGGTCCCGTCGACCAGCGGAAGTGCGCCAAAAGCGCCTGGCGTGCGACCGTTCGATTTAGAACGGCTGACGTAATGCGGTGCCTTGGGACTTGGCGTTTTCTCTGGTTTAGCCTTGGCGAGTTCGTTTGATAGTGTGGCAGAGTTCAGCTTCAATTTGACCTTCTGCTGCTGGATGATTTTCCCAGTGTGATCGACCAGTTGGAAAAAGACTTCGTTGTCGTCGGATCGCAAACCTGTTGCGTGGCAGACAATTTCAATCGGCTCGGCGGGCGATGTCACGTGACTCGGAGCCTTGCATGAAAGAGTCAGTCGCGGGATGCGCACTAAATGCAAAGCATCGAAACGAACTTTGCCGGTGATTCGCGCGGCGCTCGTGGGTTCGACTTTGATCACGAGCTTGCCGTATTGCAATTCCGACAGTTGGTTATCGAACATTGGAGTCGATACGATACTCCATGGTTTGGTTCCCGAGACACTTGGCGCGGCCTGAGTGCGCAGCAGTTTTTGCTGGCTGTTCAACAGCGACAACTCGAACCAAGCTCGATAGCCATCTAACGTATCGCAAGATACTTCGCCTTCGACGCTGTAGCCAAAACGAGCGTCGAGTTCAAACGGGGCGCTTTCCAGCTCGACTTTGCCCCCGTCCATGCGGATTTCTAGACAATGATTGTTGTGCTCCAAGTTGTCGAGCACGGCTGCCAGGGATTCCGGTATTGACTCGATGGTCTGTGGCAATCTCAGTTCTTTTTGCTCAGCCGCTGACCAAAGTCGCGCCGTTGTGTGCTGGGCATCTATAAACTGGTTAAACTTTGCCAAATCTCTCGGAACGATTTGTATCGGAATATATTGGGGATATTCTCGACCGATTTGTCGCCGCCATCCGTCAGGCCACTGGTCAGAGTTGCGATCCTCGTTACGCTGAAATTTCCAGCTTTGAATTCTCTTTGCTTGGAGATCGTCGGCGAAACCGAACTCGGGCACTGACGCGATTGTAATCAGCAGGCAACACATGCTAATCGCGATGGTTCTATCGAGCTGACTGTCCGGCCGCGCACGCCCTAGGAATTTCAGCAACGCCAAATTTGCCCTAGGTTGGTTACCAGCGGAATCGCTCGAGCAATCGCTGACAGCACTTGGACTGGAACCGCGTAACTGCGTCGTCGATTTGGAGATTTGGAATCTAGCGATACGAGGAAACATTGTGCCGCAATTGAGAATAGGGATTCAGTTGGAGTGTTTGCGATTACCCTTCAAACAAGCTTTGCACACGGCAGCGCGTTTGGGAGCTTCTGGCGTGGAAATCGACGCGCGTACTGGTCTTCGTCCACAAGAACTTTCAGATACCGGTCGTAGGCAGCTACGGAAAATGCTGGACGATCTGAATTTGCGGGTTGCAGCGATTAGGTTTTTGACGCGACGAGGATACGACGTGGCTGACGATCTGGACAAACGTATGGAAGCGACCAAGCTGGCGATGCGCTTCGCGCACACGCTTGGCGCTTCGGTCGTCGTCAATCAGATTGGAGTCGTTCCCGAAGATCCTCTCGATCCGTCAGCCGACCAACTGCGTTCGTGCCTGTGCGATCTTGCTCGATATGGCCAACACGTCGGAGCAGTGTTGGCTGCGGAGACTGGCGCGGAGCCTGGTGAACGGCTCGCGAGCTTGTTGGGCAATCTCCAAGAGCCAACACTGGGAATCGCTTTCAATCCTGGCAACTTGATTCTCAACGGTTTCTCTGCCGAACAAGCTCTCCAGATGTGCGCACCCTGGGTTGTGCACGTCTGCTCAAGAGATGCGGTCCGCGATCTGGCTCGCAAACGAGGTATCGAAGTGGCTCTCGGCCAAGGTTCCGCCGAGTTTCCAGAGATCATCGGGCGATTAGAAGAGCGTCAATATCGAGGGTGGTACATTGTGGACCGCGACCGATGCGACGCGCCTGTAACTGAAGTTGGTTATGCAATCCAATATCTACAAAGTCTGTAGGGAGCGCTACCTGAAAAAAGTGGTTAGTCGCCTCAGGATTGTCATGGCTTCAGGTCAGCAAACAATTGCTGGTTTCCCAAATTACGAATATGATGTAGCTCCTTACCAAATTACACTTAACCGACAATGAGGAATCACGATGAGTCACGCTCTCCCACGCCGCGATTTTCTGCGCCTAGCCACCGCCGCGACCGCCGGCGCTTCACTACTATCATTGTCCGATGATATTTACGCTCAGAATGCGCAAGGCAAGAAGAAGGGAGCGAAAAAGGGCGCGCCTAAGTTCAAGATTTCGCTCGCTCAATGGTCATTGCACAAGACCTTGAATGCCGGCAAACTCGACAACAAAGATTTCGCCAAAACCGCCAAAGAGGAATTCAAGATTGGGGCGATCGAGTACGTCAATCAGTTCTTTAAGGACAAAGCGGAAGATAAGGCTTACTTGGCCGAGTTAGTCAAACGCCAGCAAGAGCACAACGTCAAAGCGTTGCTCATCATGATCGATGGCGAAGGAGCTCTGGGAGATTCTGATTCTGCGAAGCGTCAGAAGGCCGTAGAAAATCACTATCGCTGGGTCGAAGCTGCCAAAGCGATCGGCTGCACGACGATTCGCGTTAATGCGCAATCGACTAAGGACTACGAAGAATCGAAGAAACTGGCCGCCGATGGGCTGCGGCGTCTCAGCGAATTTGCCAAAGACCGTGACATCAACGTGATCGTCGAGAATCACGGCGGGCTCAGCTCTAACGGAAAATGGTTGGCCGAAACCATTGCAACTGTCGGATTAAAAAACTGCGGAACATTGCCCGATTTCGGCAATTTCTACGACTACGATCGCTATCAAGGTGTTACTGAGTTGATGCCCTACGCCAAGGCCGTCAGCGCCAAGAGCTACGACTTCGACGCATCGGGAAAAGAAACCAAGATCGATTACGAACGAATGATGAAAATAGTCGTCGATGCTGGCTACAACGGATATATTGGTATCGAGTACGAAGGCAAAAACCTCGATGAATATGCTGGTATCAAAGCCACCAAGAAACTGCTGGTGAGCATCCGTCGCGCTATGACTGCGTAGTAGGTAGGGAACGCGGAAGGTTTGAACAATTGTTTGTTTGCGTGAGGTGATCCATGCTTCGCATCTTGGGTTCTCCAAAGAAACTGTGCAACGGTGTCACTCGCCGAGAATCGATGCGCGTTGGTGGATTGGGAATTGCTGGACTTGGGCTGGCGGAAATTCTGCGGCTGCAGGAGGCTAGCGCACAATCGCGCGCGAATCGACCTGCCAGTTTCGGGAAAGCCAAATCGGTAATTCTGATTCATTTGTATGGCGCGCCAAGCCAATTGGAGTGGTGCGATCCGAAACCCAACGCACCCATGGAGATTCGCGGCGAATTGGGGAGCATTGCATCGAGCCTACCTGGGTGCGGAGTGTGCGAGTTGCTGCCCAACCATGCCAAGGTAATGGATCGGTGTACGGTACTGCGGTCGATGACACATCCGTATCCATTGCACGGCGTCGCCTTTGCGTTGACTGGTGTCGCGGCGATCGACGTGGCGATGGAGTTGGCGCCGCGCGACCCGCGTCACTGGCCGTTTTTCGGATCGGTAGTCGAATACGTCGAAGACCAACATCGGACCACGCCTCCATCAATTCCGCAGAATATCGCACTACCATTTCGGTTTAGCAGTCGGCGAGTTGGCGAAGTGCCGCGCGCGGGTCCGTATGCAGCCTACTTGGGCAGCCAGTATGATCCGGTCTGGACCGATTACGTCGGACAAGCCACCAAGGGGCACCGCAAGGTGCTGCGCGATATGGTGTTCGACGATAACGATCCATATATGGGGCTTGCTCGCGACGCTTTTTTTCAAGTACCTGCTGCGCAGTTGACCGGCAGCGATGTGACGGTCGATCGACTTAATACGCGTCGTTCGATCTTGCAGCAACTGAACGATGCGCGTCCGCGACTGGAGTCTTCCTTGGCCGCAGTTTCCTTGAGTAAGCATCAGGCCTCGGCGCTCGCTCTGCTGCAGTCGAATGAGTTGGCCAAGGCGCTCGACCTGCGTCTAGAGCCAAACATGACTCGCGATTTATACGGTCACACATTGTTCGGACAATCATGCTTGGCCGCGCGCCGCCTGGTTGAAGCGGGTACGCGGGTGATATCGGTGTTCTGGGACGAGTATGGACTGGCGGGAATGGGTTGGGACACGCACTGGAATCATTATCCGCGCATGAAAGACGAACTGTGTCCGGGATTCGATATGGGTTGGTATGGTCTGATCACCGACTTGGACCAACGTGGGTTGCTTGACGAAACGTTGGTCGTATGCACCAGTGAACATGGTCGAACGCCCAAGATCAACAAAGCGCAAGGAGGCGGTCGCGACCATTGGTCGAACGTCTATACAACGCTCGTTGCCGGAGGAGGTGTGGCTCGTGGGCGAATTGTTGGAGCATCCGACAGCCAAGGCGCCGAAGTTGCCGAGCGCCCGATCAGCCCCAAGGATTTACAAGCCACGATGTACCATCTGCTCGGCATCGATCATGAAATGACAATCCCCGACCGCACCGGACGCGCTATGCCACTGGTCGATGGTCGAATTGTCATAGAGGCAATAGCGTAACGCATACAGTTAGCTTGGCAGCACGGCACTGTTACTAAAATTCATTCCATGCTCATTCCGATTCCCATTAGGGCGATCGTTATCACTATTACTAGCGCCGAAAAAACAATTCCCAAAATTGGAAACAGCTTTCTTCGGTCACTTTGGCAGAGCGCGCCGACGCCAAGGCCCAAACTGATGAAAGCAAGGAACAAAAAGCCAAACATCGTCAGCCCGAGAATAATTGCCGTATTTTCAGCTTCGTCTATGCCACCAGGTGTATTGACCTCGATGAAACCCGCCAAGCCGATCGTCGTGATCAGTCCGATACTGGCAAGAAGGCTGCAGAACAATGATACAATGCCAAG
>SYJV01000357.1 GCA_005798335.1 Planctomycetaceae bacterium
GACCCCCAGTGCTCCGGCATTGAAGCGGGTAATTTTGAAATAGGCCGGTCCTTCGGCAGGACTGCAAACGAATTGATCGTAGATTCTCATCGGTACTTGAGCTGAAAGGTTTGCAACATGGATTCCATCGCTTCGATCTCCGCAATTGACGTTCACGGGCACTACGGTATCTACAGGCAAGTCGACAAGTCTGACCTGTATAACAAGATGTTGTCGGGAGATGCCGCAGAAGTGGTTCGGAGGGCGGCGGCTGTGAACGTCGGCCTGACGATTGTCTCGCCACTCCTGGCGCTCATGCCGCGATTCCAGGCCAACGCTGCGGATGGCAATGCCGAGGCAGCTCGAATTGTGGCTCAGACTCCTGGACTGAAGCAATACGTTGTGATCGATCCACGGCGACCGGAGACCTATTCCCAAGCTGATGAAATGCTCAAGCAGCCTCAGTGTGTCGGTATCAAACTGCACCCCGAAGAGCACGGTTATCCGATCCCCGACCATGCGGCGCCCCTCTTCGAATTCGCCGCAGCAAGAAAAGCAATCGTCCTTACTCACACCAGTGAGCAGAACAGTCTGTGCGAAGACTTCGTACCGTGGGCAAATCGGTTCCCCGAGGTGCGGTTGATTCTGGCTCATATCGGCCACGGCTGGGATGGCGATGTCACTCATCAAGTGCGAGCCATTCAGAAGACCCAGCATGGCAACGTTTTCGCCGACACCTCTAGTGCCCGCTCGATCACTCCAGGTTTGATCGAGTGGGCTGTCCAAGAGATTGGAGCAGGGCGAGTCCTGTTCGGCACGGACACGCCGCTCTACAGCACCGCCATGCACCGGGCTCGGATCAACTATGCCGATCTATCCGATGCCGATAAGCGACTGATCTTGCGAGAAAACGCTTTGAAATTGTTCGGAGCAAAGCTGGGCTGACTCTTGAGAAAAGGGGACGGGGGTTGTTTGTCGTGTGTTGAACCGGTATGTTATGGGTTTTGCACTTTGGATCTCATGTATGCCTCGACAGAAACGTGTTGACGAAGCTGGATACATTTATCATGCACTCAATCGTGGCAATGCTCGATGTACGATCTTTCATAAGCCCGAGGACTATGACGCCTTCCTCCGAATCCTAGCGGCAGGGCTTGAGAGATATCAAGTCGAACTCTTCGCGTTTACGCTTATGCCAAACCACTGGCATCTCGTCTTGCGGCCCGGCAGGGATCATGAGATGAGAAGGCTGTTGCGATGGGTTACCGCAACGCATTCGCTTCGGTATCACGCGCATCAACATACTCGCGGCTATGGTCACATTTACCAGTCGCGGTACAAAAGCTTTGCGGTTCAAGACGATGCCCATTTCTACGTTCTCTGTCGCTACGTTGAGCGCAATCCGCTTCGAACAAACCTGGTTACCAAAGCTGAACTTTGGCCCTACGGTTCGCTATACCGATGGAATCAATCGACCGAACCCCTTCCCAAACTCCTGACAAGTTGGCCATTGCCAAAGCTTCCCGGATGGATCGATCGAGTCAACGCACCACTGAACGAAAGAGAGTTGGAAGCATTGCGGACATGCGCCAATCGAGGGAGGCCGTATGGTGATGAGAGATGGACAGAAAAGGTTGCGGAACGCCACGGCGTCCTGCATACTCTGCGTCCAATTGGCCGCCCGAAAAAGCTAGAAATGAGCAAAAACTGACGCATATTACCCCCGTCCCCTTTTTGCTTCCCCGTTCGTGGATGAGCGGCAAGTTTTCCCCTATGCTGCTTTGCAGGGACACTAAGGTAATATCGAGCACTCGACCATTTTCAATCGGTCGCTCGAGGGCACAACCCACGTTTGACCGGAATCCGACGGATGGTGCCGATCGATGCCCCGATGGCTTTCAAACTGTACAGATTCCGATCGAAGCCTGGTCCTTCTTGCCAAAGTTGCAACTCTAATTCTTCCCAGGGACGCCAACTGTGCTTGTGACCTATTACAATTGCAGACTTTACAACTTCGATCCCAATTGCCGAACAACTTCTCGCCGCTAGGCTCCTCACCTCCGATCTACACTGGCAAACCAGTGGCACACGAAATCACTCCCTACCGACAGTGCCACCCCGCCGCCGGCTTCGTGATGCTGGCCTGACATGTCAGAAGCAGCAAATTCGGCAGTTATCCGTAACCATTTGAATCATCAAGAACTGGCAAGTCATCAAGCGAAAACGAACTCAAGCAGCTAACGCGGAAAAAGTTACAATCGATGGCAAATCGCCTAAAACTAGTGCGTGGAGTATTTTTTCGTTGTCGTGTCGCCGATCTATTTTGCTGACAGTGTTGCATTATTTTTCGAACGGGCCATATTTGAGCTTGAGTTACAGTGCACTCGCTTCGTCATTCCGTTCATTCAGCCACCACTACACCCCATGCACTCCGGCATTTTTAACCTGCGTTGCGTTTCGAACTTGGCTTGCATAGCGACATTGCTGGCTGGCCAAGTTTGGGCGGAACCCGGCAGAGATTGGCCATTTTCAGTGCCTACGGCTGTCGACCAGCCAGTGGTGCGAGCGACTGATCGCGTTCGCAACGAAATCGATGCATTCATCCTTCAGAAACTAGAAGAAAAGCAGCTTACGCTCAGCCCCGAAGCGCTGCCGATGACGCTGATTCGAAGGCTCTATTTGGATTTGATCGGACTGCCACCGACGCCGCAGGAGGTGGCTGCTTTTGCGAGTGATAAGGATCCACTGGCTTGGGAGAAGTTAGTGAATCGACTCTTGGATGATTCGAGGTATGGAGAACGATGGGCGAGATTTTGGTTGGACTTAGCACGCTATGCAGACACAGCCGGCTACGAGGGTGACCCAGACTTGCCGCACGCCTGGCGCTATCGCGATTATGTTATCGATGCATTCAACCAAGATAAACCGTATGACCAGTTTATCATCGAGCAGATCGCTGGCGACGAGATGCAAGCGATCATGGGTGCGGGCGAGTTACCCGAACCGAAGCCAGAGCAGACCGTGGCCGTTACGTTTTTGCGATTGGCTCCATTTACTGAGCCGCGTGGCGATGCATCGCGCCACGAGTTGCTGAGCGAGATGACAGCGTCAGTCAGCTCGATATTTCTTGGGCTGACCGTTGGATGTGCTCAGTGCCACGATCACAAATATGACGGTATCCCGACTGAAGACTTTTATCGCATGCAAGCCTTTTTTTCGACGGTACAGATTCCGCGGCCATTGAAGGGAGATGGGTTTCAAATAGGTGGACCGATCCAAGCGGACTTTTATCGCAAAGGCGAAAAAGAATGGGCCGCGTCAGCCGGCCAGTTGCGACAGTCTGAACTGGATAAAGCTCAAGCCGCGTTGGCCCAGATCGATCGAGCTGAAGCTGAAGCCAAGAAAGTCGATCCCGCGGCAGCTTTATCGGCAGAGCAGAAATCGCAGCAACAAGCGATCAAGGCTCGAGTTCGCACGATCAAGCAAGACCTCCTGCGTTTACAGCCCCTGGCGATGTCACTGCGTCACTCCTTCGGTCCGCCCTACGAACCAGGTGTCCCGACGACTCATGTTCTGTTGCGTGGCGAATGGGATAAACCGGCAAAGGCTGTTGCCCCCGGTTTTCTGAGTTGCATAACAGGCAATCAAGCACCGGCCGTAATTCCGCTCGACCCCTTCAAGCGTTGGCCAACGCGCAGTCGTCGACTGACGCTCGCGCGTTGGATTGCCAGCCCCGAAAATCCGCTGACTGCTCGCGTGATGGTGAATCGACTTTGGGGTTGGCATTTTGGCCGCGGAATTGTAGCCACCCCGAGTGATTTTGGAAAGTTGAGTGGCGGGGCGTCGCATCCCGAGTTACTTGACTGGTTAGCCAGTCGTTTCATCGAATCGAAATGGAGTGTCAAAGCAATTCATCGCTTGATCCTCAACTCGGCCACTTGGCGGCAGTCCAGCCTTGCTCATGAGGAGTCGCTCGCCGTTGATCCGGAAAACGTACTTCTGTGGCGGTTTGCACCAAGGCGCTTGGAAGCCGAAGCGTTGCGTGATAGTGTGTTGTCGGTGAGTGGTCGATTGAATCCCGAGCAGTTTGGTCTACCCATTTTTCCGCCACTTCCCGACGACGTCGCGGAGTCCGTGAAGTGGAACGAGAGCAAATGGTCGACACAAGACGGTCCCGAAAGTCGCAAACGCAGCATCTACATCTATCAACAGCGTTCGTTGAGCATGCCCTGGATGCAGTCGTTTGATGCTACCGTGTGTGATGCATCGCGCGACTTGCGGCGAAACTCGGTGACTCCACTCCAAGCTTTGGCAATGTACAATGGGGCTTTCGCGTCCGAGGAAGCTCGCCATTTTGCCGCGAGACTCGCAGGGGAAGCAGGCAACTCTGAGAGTGCTCAGTTGGACCTTGCGTTTCGAATATCACTGATCCGAACGCCGACACCGGAAGAGGTCAAGCGACTGGAGCAGTTAATGGCGGCTAGTCAGCCCGAAGAGCGACTGCCAGCACTCTGCCGCGTATTGATCAACTCGAGCGAGTTTGCCTATCTGAAGTGAACACAAACGGTCCAAGTGCTAGGTCATGACACCATGAATCGATCGCTGTTATCGCGCATGCATTCTTCCTGGCCTTCGCGGCGCCAGTGGCTCGCCAGTGCGCTGAATGGCTTGGGCGCGTTAGCACTCGGGCAACTGATGGCCAGCGAAACTGTGCGAGCGAATGCATCGTCAGGTAACGTCCAGGCACTCCTTCCAGAGCGCAAGGCCAAGAAGTGTATCTTTTTGTTCATGGCGGGTGGCGTTAGCCAAATGGACTCGTTTGAATACAAGCCCGCCCTCAACGCTCTGCATGGCAAACGCATCCCGGTTGTTCCCGAGATTGCGGCCGGCGAACTGCAGGGCAAATTGACATTTCCTCATGTATGTGTGGGCAGTCCGTTTCGATTCCAGCGCTATGGACAATCCGGACGTTACCTCTCAGAACTGTTTCCCAATTTGGCTCACCACGTCGATGATCTGGCGTTCATCCATGGCATCGAAGTCGACAATCAGAATCATGGCCCCGCGACATTGCACGTCAACACGGGCAGCCCTTTTCCAGGCAGTCCATCGGTGGGTGCGTGGATTGAATATGGGCTTGGGAGTGAAAATGAAAATCTGCCCGGTTATATCGTTATCCAAGATCCACGTGGAGCACCTACGAACGGTGCGGCTGTGTGGGGCAATGGTTATCTGCCAGCCACACATCAAGGAATCCTGCTAAGGCCAAGTGGCACTCCCATTATTGACCTCACTCGACCGCAAGGCGTTACCGCAGAACAGCAACGATTGGAATTTGATGCGATCGGCTGGCTCAATCGTCGCGAACTGCAGGAGAGCCGAAATAGCGAGCTAGAGGCTCGCATCGCAGCCTATGAAATGGCTTTCCGTTTGCAAACGGCTGCACCAGAACTCGTGAATATCGATGGAGAAACGGAGCAGACAAGATCGCTGTATGGATTGGATCATCCGCATACGGCCGACTTCGGTCGCCAGTGCCTTCTAGCCCGGCGCATGGTGGAACGGGGAGTCCGTCACACGATGTTGATTCATGGAGTTCAGATCGGTTCCCACAGTTGGGATGACCATGGTGATGTAAAGAGCGGCATGACCAAACACTGCCTCGAAGTCGACTTGCCTGTGTCTGGACTGTTAACCGATCTCAAGCAACGCGGATTGTTGGAAGAAACACTTGTCGTCTGGACGTCTGAGATGGGTAGATCACCGATACTGAACGGAGATTTAGGGAGCCGACCCGGTCGCGACCACAATGGCTATGCCTTGTGTATGTGGATGGCAGGTGGCGGTGTGAAACGTGGCTCGACGGCCGGGCAGACCGATGAATTTAGCTTGCGATCCATCGGCCAAGGCATCCACATCCGAGACGTACATGCAACCCTGCTAAAACTGATGGGGCTCGACGACGATAGCTTGACCTGGCTTCACGCAGGTAGGCTCCGCAAACTCACTGACATCGGCGGTCAAGTGTTGCATGAGATTATTAGTTAGACAGCGCCACTTCGTGCTAAACGACGGGAAATACAAGCCCGAAGCGCAAGCGAGTCGGTGCAAGTCATTCACTCGCTTGCGCTTCGGGCTTGTATTGCATAGGCATGTGGCGCGTTTGAAGGAAACAACTATGAGCAGCAAAAGACACAACCTTCAAACGACTCCCGACCCTTTTTACCCCGGATAGCTTCTTACTTGTCCAACGGCAAACCGCACGCCTGGAGCACGGTCGTTTGGACCGCCAGATCGTGTTCGTATGGAAAGTCCGTCGGCTTTTCACCGCGAATGATGCGAGCCATATCCGCAGCATCATCGACATAACGAACGTACTTCGGGAACTTGATGTCCTGGTATCCTTTGGGATAGGAGTCACGTGGCTTCGACAAGGTGACTCGAGCAGACGGATTGTCCAGCGGCTGGATATGAAAGGTACCCTCCGTGCCGCATACAACCAGCAGTCGCCGCTCGAAACCGTCGACTTCCATGGCGCTGGTCCTTACGGTCGCAGTGGCTTTCGGGGTTTCCAAAACCGCCAACATGTTGTCTACCAGGCGATCGTCCAGAGAAGAGGAGTGACGTGGGAAGGGCGTCACCTTCGTCGGCTTGCCCAACACGCCAACCACTTGGTCGACGATGTGACAGCCCAGTTCGAACATCATGCCACCAGCGTATTCGGCCAACTCGCGTCTGCCCGCTGGATCAACAACTTTGCTCATGACGGTATGCACCTCAAAAACATCGCCCAGCCAGCCTTTCTTCAGGAAACTACGCATCAGCACAACGGCTGGGTTGTACCGGTACATATAGCCCATTTGCACCAACAGCTTCTGTTTGGCAGCCGAGTCGAGAATGCGTTTGAACTGTGGCAATGACTCTCCAGCGGGTTTGTCCAGATGGATGTGCTTACCGGCTTTGATACACATTTCCGCATTATTGAGCAAGTCGCAAACCCGCGTTTCGACGAGCACCGCTTGCAAGCCAGGAACATTCAGCAGTTGTTCCGTGGTCATCCACTTCAGGTCTCGGTACACTGCGTCCGTTTGTGCGCGCTCCCGCAACCGTGGATCTTCTTCGACAATTCCAACAACTTCAAATTCAGCCGATTCTCGAAACGCGGACAGCTTGCTGGCGTGTGCATGTCCAACGCCAATCTGTCCGATCTTGATCTTGCCTCCGCTCCCTCCTGCGGCATTGCCAGAACTGGAAAACACTCCCACGGCCAGGGGCACAGCCAAAGCTCCACCGAGAGACTGTAACGCTTCGCGCCGATTTGTATTTTGATTCGTCATGGTGTTTTTGTTTGTGCATGTCCCTGTCAAAGTGCATGTCCCTGTCAAAAGAGTCGAGCATTCGAGAATGGTTCAAAGAGGGGTCAGGTACATTTTCGCGGTGGGGACGGCCATTGCTGGCCGCCCCCGCGCAGATCCGTACGTGCGGAACTACCGCATACGGCTCTTCCCTTGGGCTGCAACGGTCGAGATGTCACCATCTTTACTTGCCGTAGTTGTGCATGCACTTTGATTCGCTTTGCCCGGTACTGAGACCGGAACGAATGCGCATGGCACGACTTTGTCCTTGGGTGGCCCCTTTCCTCCACCAGCTCCGTCACCGGTGTTCCGGTTTTGTTCGCCAGTTTCTCAGGTACTATGGAACCATCTGACTCCCCAGCAACGTGCATGTCGGGATTGTGGCGTCGCGCCTTCTCCGACCGCTCCAGTTCCATGGAGGAATTGGATGTTGCTGGGGTCTCTCGGCTTCCGTGAGAAAGGTTACCAACCGTGCATGTGGTCTCAGACTCCGTGGGGATCATAACGGACTTGCCGTAGGCGTTCGTCATGACTGTTGCCTTCCCCTTGTCAGGACAAGGTCGGCCACCACAAAAGGATGTTTTCGCAGCTCAATACACAGCCCGGCTGTACCTCTGTGAACGCTTCGATGTGCAAGTTGCCCGGCACATCGCATCACTCGAGGCCAAGGTGACTGGCTAGGTCTTACCTCGTACGACTCTTTCATTCGCTACCTCTCCCCGGCTCACGCCGACGCACCCTGACCCCTTTTTTTCTCCGCCTAAACCTCCAAAACGGCTCCTGACCCCTTTTCTTTCCCTCGGACGCATTCTTCACCAAGCGGTTGCCGGTGGCGTCGTAGGTAAAAGTCGTATTGTAGGTAGTTGCATTCGCTCGGGCATCGAGCCTGAGTGTCTGCCTACCTGCGGCATCGAATGTGGCGGTTACACGCTGGCCCCGTGGATCAATGGTCGCGATTCGCCGGCCGGCAGCGTCGTACGTGAAGCTGTGGCGATTGCTGTGGGCATCTTGTAAAACGGTAGTGCGTCCCACGGCATCATAGATGGTTGTGGTTATGAGCCCCAAGCCGCTTTGCTGTCCGACGATTCGATCAGCCGCATCGTACGCGGTTGTGGTTCGAACTCAGTTGGCATCCAGTGTCGAAACGGTTCGCCCCGCAGCGTCATAGGCGGTTGTAGTACGATTGCCCAGTGGATTGATCTGAACAACCGTTCTACCGGCTGAATCATAAACCGTGGTCACTGAATTCCCAAGCAAATTGGAGACTTTCACCTGCCGCCCAGCCGCATCATAGCTGTACGTCGAGTGAAATCAATTTCCGGACTGACACTAGCTACATACGGTAAATAATCCTCAGGAGCGCGAACTGGAATTTCGTCAAAAAGCGACTGCAATTATTTGCCGTTATCTGATTTCTTCTCGCGATATCTGAGTTCGACGGCATTTGTGGTATTAAAAAGATCAAAAATAACCAAGCGCCGCAGAAATATTATTGCTGCGCCAATTACAATAGCGGCAACAAAGTAATCGAGGTAACTAGAGATAACGAAAGTGGGCACCGACTCCGGAACGTAGCCAGTCAATGCGATACTTGCTCCGAACGTGGCCAGTGCAAGAATGAGAATCGCAATCAACGTTAAACCAATCTACTTTTCCGTACGCGATGAAGCCTGGCTCAAGTACAGTCCAAACGCAAGCGATAATGTGCCAGAAGAGAGTATAGCTAAACTAAATGGCGCTCCAACACAGTACCAAAGCAATCCAACCATTCCGCCAAATTGACACAACGCACGATCGAGTGCAATAAATCGCCAGGCAGGGGATTTTAACTCGCTATCATCAACCGACGAATTCATTATCTAATGATCCTTTCGCCGCGCACATCAATCTGTGGCCACGGGTTTTTGGTCGGTGGTCCTGCATGCTCTACCGCCCATTTTCCTGCTGCGCCCACCGTGCACGTCGCAAGAGCTGACATGCACGATGCTGAATACGCGCTTGCGCAAATATGCTTAGACTTAAGAATGGCCTTGACACATTTGTTGGTGCAACTTCCCCAGTCATCATTGAGATTGTCCCAAATCGGATCGATAGCGCAAGCACCGGAACAGTCAAAAAAAGGTATGCCAATGCAAGCAATAGTAACGACGCAGGCAACCGGAATCCAGGCGATTTGTCCACTAGGGTCAATCGCATGCGTCGGACTGTTGGCAACATACTGATATAAATTCCACTGGCCATTGTCGAAAGCGATCGGATCGCTGGAACTCCAGCGATTAAGTGAGGGTGCGTAGTCCCTTGCGCGTACGTATATCTGATTACTTTCAGTATCGGAATAATAACCGTATGTTCCAACGTACTTGAATGTGTTACCTGTCGACCCATTGGCGGCAATCGTTTCGCCATAAGCGCTGAATTTGTACTCGTCAGTTACAAACTGGCTCTGACTCGTCAATTGCCGCATGGATCGTTGAGCATCAACGTGGAAGTAACTTGCCATTCCGCTCCGATTCTGCGAGATGACCTTGCCGAAATGGACGGGTTCATTCGTATAAACGGCCGTAGCGGTTCCACTCTCGTCAACTTCTGCCAAATAGCTGTCGTTGACGTAGTCCCAAACAAAGTTGGTTGTTGGCATGCTTAGGCTCCCTTTTGAACTCGTCGGAGGTCGGCGTTGTAGATGCTCGTGACTCTAGCGCCGGATGGTAGTTCGACGCGCGTGTTTTGGTTTTCGTAGCTCCAGGCGTATGTGGTTCGACTGCCGCTCGGGGCGACTACGATCTGCTGGTTGCCGTTGGCGTCGAAGGTGTAGTTCGTTACTCCGTTGGCGTCGACGCTGGTTTGCAATTGGTTGGCGGTGTCGTAAGTCGAAGTGGTCGGAGCGCCGGATGCGTTCTTGACGAGGCGGTTGCCTACGGCGTCGTATACGAACGTAGTGTTGTAAGCGTTTGCACCCGATCGATGCTCGTTGACTAACTGGTAACTGGCATCGTAAGTCCCTGTCACGCGATCGCCGTTGGACTCGCGAACTGCGGTGCGATTGCCGGTCATGTCGTAGGAGTAAGCGAAACCGGAAATCACGCTGCTGTCGGCTTTCAAGTTGTACAACTGGAGTACGCGATTGGCGGCGTCGTAGGTGATAGACTCGCGACTGCCGTTGCCCAAGCGTTGTAGCGTTCGACGGCTGGCGTTATCGTAACTGAACGTTGTGCGAAAACTCTCCGGATTGACGAGGTGGTCGATTCTCCCTGCCGCATCGTAGCTGTAAGTAAATCGTCCGGCTTGCAAACCAATCATCGATTTGAGTCTGCCGGAATCGGTGTAGGCATAGGTAGTCACTCCGCCGCTCGGCTGTGCGACCGAGGTAACTTGGGATATCGCATCGTAGGTAAATGTGTAGCGACCGGAAGGATCTAACATTTGTAACCTGTTGCCGACTGCATCGTAAACAAACGTGGCACGCGATCCGTCCATGTACTGACGGCCAATTTGTTGATTCACATTGTCGTAAGTATACGTCGTTACGTTTGCCTTGGCATCAACGCGCAGCGTTTGTCGTCCGGCAATATCGTATGTCGCAGTAGTTATCCTGCCGAGTGGATCGATGGTGGCAGTCCGGCGTCCGGACGCGTCGTAGCTGAAGCTATGTCGATTTCCACGAGCATCCTGGAGCGCGCTAATCCGACCTGACGCATCGTAGATCTTTGTGGTGCGAGATCCTAATGCGTTCTGCTGAACGATAGAACGTCCGCTGGCATCGTAGGCACTGGTTACGCGATTGCCATTGGCGTCAACGACAGCAACCGCGCGATTGGAACTGTCATAGACGGTCGTCGTTCGCTGGCCAAGTGGATTGACCGAAACAATCGGTCGTCCACCGTTGTCGTACAGCATTGTCGCTCGATTTCCCAGTGGATCGATCTGCGACGAAACGCGATTCAGGGAATCGTAAACTACTGTCGATCGGTTCCCGAGAGAATCGACGACGGCGATTCGATTATTGGCGTCGTCGTAGACGGATGTGTTTCGTTCTCCCAGACCATTAATGGTCGCAACCGCCCTTCCGCCAACATCATAGATTACTGTCGAGCGAACTCCGAGCGCGTTGATCGACGCTTGTGGTCTGCTGGACAAATCATAGATCGTCGTTGTACGCGATCCGAGGGCATCCACAGTAGCTTCAGGAAGTCGATCTGCGTTGTAGATTATGGTCGTTGGGAATCCAAGGGCATTGGTTACGACGTTGCGGTTGCCGGAGGAATCGTAAGCCAACGTTGCACGCGCGCCTAACGGATCGAGGGTTGCAATCGGTCGGTTGGCGGAATCGTAAATCGTGGTGGTTGATTGTCCCAACGGATTGGCTTCAGCAATAATATTGTCGACTGCATCGTAGACGGAGGTCGTACGATTGCCGAGTGGATCGATGCGCGCGACTCGCCTGCCGCGTTGATCGAACGTAATGGTAGTGCGGTTACCCAGAGGGTCTTCTGTGCTAGTGCGATGACCGTTGAGATCATAGGCGTACGTAACAGTCTCATTCATCGGATTCTTGCGTGTGAGAACTCGATTCATGGCGTCCCGAGTGAAGGTCGTAATCTGTCCGAGCGGATCGATGCCTGACAACCATTGACCTGACTGTTAGTTTGAACTTGACCAATGTTTCTGTTTCTCATCCGTGTTATCTGTGAAATCCGTGGTTAGATTCCCGGCATTCGATGTGAAACAAAACCACGGATTACACGGATTGCACGGATGATCGAAGACAAACTTCGGCATGATATTCCAGATTGCTTTTCAGTTTTCCTTTCATGACCACACCCGCCCAGCCGCAGACCACGGTCTCAGCCCAGAGCTGATCAACTGCTGCGACCTGCAAGTCAGCATACCCATGCTCGGAACCGGCACTTCGCTAAACGCCGCAGTCGCCACCGGCGTCCTACTCTACGAGATCCGCCGCCAGCAACGCCCGGAGCATCGAATTGCGGATCGCTTGGCAATGGAATCTGATTTGAAGGACGTCTCCATTATCTGATATGAGTTCTCTTTTCTGATATGAGTTCTCTGAAACCGTCGAAGATTCTCCTGTTTGGCGCACTGCTGCATTGAAAATCAAACACATTAGAACATTAGGGCCATCCACTGTCTGCAGACATCAGGGCCATCGACCGTCTATTTCAACAGCGAATGAGAAAGACAGCGAATAAACATAATCCAGAGCAATCGCGCGTGGCCGAAGTTAATCAGTTTACAGCCAGTCGTCTAACACTCCGGCGGCGGCCAGGCGCTGACGCAGCCGAGTCATGCGCACACGGACATTCACCGATGATAGACCAATTTGCGTGGCTATTTCTGGTGCGGCAAATCCATGCAATCGCAAATCTAGGATACTTCGTTCGACATCGTCCATCTGCTCGCAGAGAAAACTGACGGAATCTCGAAAGTCAGCTTCCGCTTCTGGATCTGCTCGCGGAGCACTGATCGACGTTAGAAGATCGACGACATCGCTATTATTGTTCGAGCCATTGTCAATTCTCTCTTGTCGGCGCATGCGCCTCCATAACCTAGCAACTTTTCGACGCAGCATAGTTATGGTCAGCGCGATCAATTGGTCGGGACTGGAGATATCGAATTTTTCATCGCGCAGCCCGGCCATTAGACTGCGATGAACTGACTGGACTAAGTCCTGAGAATCCAGGTAAGGTCTCAGTGCTGGACCCAATTGCACTCGTGCTACGACACGCAATTTCTTTTCGTACTGATCGACAAGGCGAGTCAGTGCATTGCGATCACCGCCGCGTGCCTGCATCAAAATTTCTAAAAAATCGTCCATCGCAAAAAAAGTGTAACACTTTGCTGTCGCCATGGCAATTAACTATAGGACCTTTTGCGCGATCGGTTTGAGTATATTGCAGCTTCGGCGCCTAAATGGCCCCAACACACAACTTGCAACCATTGCACTGGACAAGCGATAATTGGCACGGGAACAATATCCCGCGACAAAAATACTGGGATGACTCACGATGGCAGGTTCAGTCAGTTTTGACCAGTTGGAGCAAAACATCCACGCAGCTTGCGGGGACTTAGGGCGACGCCTGCGCTCCGGTGAGGACTGTGTTGCCGACGAGTATTTCGATCGCATCCCATCGATTGAGCACAATTCAGAATGGGCACTCGAGCTGCTCTACACCGAATATGTGGTGCGCGAAGAGCTTGGACAAACGGTCAATCCCGACCAATGGTACCAGCGTTACCCACACTGGGCCGATGATCTTCGGCAACTGTTCGAAGTGCATCGGCAGGTCTGTGAGATGGACACTGTGCGCGCGGTTTCTTCGCTCAGCCGCGATTGCTCGAAGAACTCCCGGTCGGATGTGAAACCAGTCGAGTACAGTCGGTTCGAAAGTGGTCGGTTGATTGGTGGCTACCAATTGATCGAAGAGATTGGTCGCGGGGGAATGGGAGTGGTGTTTCGCGCGCGGCAACTGACGCTCAATCGCGACGTCGCCCTTAAGATGATCATATCTGGGGAGTTCGCCGGATCGCGCGAGCTGTCGCGATTCCAGACCGAGGCAGAGGCGGCGGCTCGACTGCATCATCCAAATATCGTCCAAGTTCACGAGGTCAGCGCGCACGATCGCTGCCCATTTTTGTCGATGGAATTGGTCCGTGGTGGGAATTTGGAGCTGCGACTCAAGACGGATTTGTTCACTCCAATCGAAGCGGCAGGCATGCTGGAAACGATCGCCCGAGCGGTCCAGTTCGCTCACGATCACAAGGTCGTGCATCGCGATTTGAAGCCCAGCAATGTGCTGTTAACTTCCGAAGGCGAGCCCAAAGTTGCTGATTTCGGGCTTGCCAAGCAGTTGCAGGATGGCCAGGTGGGCAAGACTCGCACGGGAGCGATTGTAGGGACGCCAGCCTACATGGCACCAGAGCTGATCACCCTCGGTGCGGCGGCCGCAGGTCCAGCATCCGACGTCTACGCCTTGGGAGTCATCCTGTACGAAATGCTCACCGGTCGACAGCCGTTGCAAGCCGACGCGCCGCTGGAGGAACTGCGGCGGATCATGCACGAAGAGCCGCAGCGGCCATCCTATTATCGCGAGAATATTCCACGTGACTTGGAAACGATCTGCTTGAAATGCTTGGAAAAGGAACCGCCGAGCCGTTATGCAAGTGCTCTCGAGTTGGCCGAGGACCTACGACACTTCAGGCTCGGTGAACCCATTCTCGCGCGCTCCGTTGGGTCGATCGAAAGGTTGATCAAATGGACTCGCCGCCGTCCATTAGCGGCCACGTTCGTGGCGTTTCTCATGCTCAGCCTGACAGCCGTAACGGCGCTGTGGTTCATGGCCGAATCGCGAGGCGAGCAAGCCCGCCTGGCAGCCGAACAAGCTCGCGTGGCAGCGAAGAAGGCGGATGAACTCCGCGCGACTTCCGAGCTCGAACAACGTAAAAGCGAGCGTAGCTTGTACTTTCACCGCGTTGGACAGGCCAACCGCGAATGGCAAGCCAACAAGGTCAATCGCGCCAATGCTCTGCTCGATCAATGCCCGCCCGAAATGCGCGATTTCGAGTGGCACTATCTCAAGAGCAAGTGTAATGCGGACCTAATGACGCTTCGCGGCCATTCGGATACGTTGTGGTGCCTGGCGGTCAGCCGCGACGGATCGCTCATTGCATCGGGCAGCGGCGAATGGGGCTATGCGCGACCTGGCGAAATCATCATCTGGGATGCCGCGACCGGAAAAAAACGCGTTTCGATCCCCGCACACGATGGCCCGATTATGTCGCTCAGCTTTAGTCCCGACGGCCAACGGCTGGCTTCGTCCAGCGTCGGCTGGGAAGGTAGACCTCGACCGGGCGTCAAGATCTGGGACACCAGCGGCAATCTGCTGCAATCAATTCCTCCGCCCGGGAATCATTCTCATGCCATCGCATTCGGCCCGGATGGGACAAAGCTAGTTATCGGCGTTACCGATAAGGTGCTCGTTTGGGACTTGACGAACAGGAAGCTACAAAACGAGTTTTCTGGTCACAAGGGGACAGTTCTGGGCGTCGCCTTTCATCCCGACGGCAATCGCGTAGCGTCTGTCGGTCGCGACGGTTCAGCGCGCATGTACCAGATCGATACCGGTAAGGAGTTACAAGCCTTTACGGGTTACGGTGATTTGCGGAGAGTGGCTTTCAGTCCGGATGGACGCTACCTAGCGTTCACGACGTTCAATGGCGACTACCACTACTGGGATACGTCGCTCGCCCCCGACAAACTAAAAAAATTTACATACCACGTTGGTGCCGTGTGTGGTTTCACCTTCAGTCCCGAGGGCCGGCGCGTTGGTATGTCTAGCCACGACGGTAGCGTGCTGATCATCGACGCAATCACGGGGGCGGAATTGAAACGCTTGTATACGCACGATGGGCCGGTGCGAGATTTGTCGTTCAATGAGGATGGACGCAAGCTCGTAACTGCCGGTAGCGATGGTTTGGTTCGAGTCTGGGATGGAAGAACAGATTGGAAAGTCGATTCTATCGACTTTATCCGATTCTCGAATCCCGGTTCTTTGGACCGCATCAGAATCGCTCCCGATGGCCGACGTTTAATTGTTCCCAATGGGTTTAATCACAGATGGCACGGAGTCGGCTCTAAGGTCTTGATGGTCTTCGATCTGGAGACGCGAAAACTGGAACATCAACTCAAGGGGCACACTGGCTGGTTAACTGATGCTGCAGTCACACCCAGTGGTGAACGATACGTTTCGTCAAGCATGGATCGCACTGCGCGAGTATGGAGCGCCGCAACTGCAAAGGAGATCTTTCGGCTGGATCATCCGGATGCCGTAATTTCAGTTGCCAGCGATCCGCTAGGAAAGACAGTTGCAACAGGGTGCGCAGATGGACTGGTCCGCCTTTGGAACTTGGACAGTGGGTCCCTCTTGCGCAAGTTCCCGCAAACTGAAGGCCGGATCAATCGCGTCGCATTCTCCAGTGATGGCAGTCGGCTTTTGGCTGCATGCCACGACCAAACCATTCGCATCTGGGAGGTGGATTCCGGTCGCGAACTCCACTGCCTCCGCGGTCATACAGCTCCCGTCACCGCCTTGGCCCTTAGTCACAACGGTGAATTCTTGGCCAGTGGTAGTCAAGACTCCACCGACAAAATTTGGAATGTCAAAACTGGTGAGCTGCTCCGAACGCTGAGGGGACACACCCGCACGGTAACGGATATTGCCATCAGCCCCAACGATCGACGAATTGCATCTTGTAGCATTGATGGAACTTTCAAGCTGTGGGATGTCGAGTCTGGCGAGGAAGCGTTAGCGTTACAGAGCGATGCAACTCACACCATGACTTTTCATCCCGATGGCAAGCGGCTGCTGTCTGCTCTGTATCGGTCCATCGAAGTTTGGAGCACCGATCGGGAACGTAACGATCAAACATGGTCCGAGGATGCCTTTGTCGCGGCGAATATTCGTTGGCACTCACGACAAGCTCGCGAATGCCGGTTGAAAGGCTTGCTTGCCGCGTCCCAATTCCATTATGCGCGGCTCGGTGAAAGCCCTGCAAAGACGCCGGAGGACTTTCAACACCGCGCCAACAGTTTGGCGCAGGTTGGGAATTATACTGAAGCCTTGGTGTATTTTCAGAAGGCAATGGACAGGGGCACGAAAAACAGAAACTCCATCACTAACTTTGCCGTGTGCCAGCTCGTGTATGGGGACATAGCCGCGTATCGAAAAACTTGCCGACATCTGATTGATACGCTTACCGATCGAAGCACGTGGTTTGATATCAATAACGCCGCGTGGAATTCCGTTCTTAGTGCCGATGGTCTCGGCGAATGTGAAGAATTGCTCGAGCTTGCCAAATTGGCTATGGCAAAAGCACCCAACGACACGGACCGATCCGCAGTTGAAAACACGCTCGCCGCAGTCCTGCTGCGCTGCGGACGTTATCAAGAAGCCAAGGAAGCTCTTCTACGGAATGTAAAAACTACCGGTGGCGGCTACGTCGAAGATTGGTTGCTACTGGGAATGGTGGAGTGGCACTTAGGCAATCGAGAACAATCGCACGAATGGCTCGCCAAGTACGACAAGTGGTCCAGTGGTGAGATAGATTCTCCGGCAACTGAGCCAGCTATCACGGCATTCTACGACGTCCGCGAAACACGAAAGCTATTCGAAAACGAACTTCGCAAACTGATCGCTACTCAGTCGCGAACCGACGAATGATGCGAACATTCAGGCTAGGCAGGCTGCGGCCCAATTCTCTTTTTCGACTGGGGCCGTGGACCTTTGCACGAACTCAAGTAACGGCAATCCCATTTTCGAATCTCCAATCAATCAATTATCGAATTATCGATGTAGGAAGTGTTGTGGTCGTAGACGTCAGTGTAGTTTTGGGACCAAATGGGCCCATGCAATACTCTTTTGGACCGTAAGAATAACGCTCACACAACACCGAGTCGACTTGACGAAACGACTTCGTCAACCACATGTTTTCGACAGCGTCTGCCTCTCCACTGACTGACGCGTCCGCAAAAATTCTTTTCGAATTGCTGTCAAATAACGGCTTGAGACGCAGTGTAGCTGGTGGAAGTCGCTCGACAACGCGCCACGATGAAGAGACGACAAGCTGCGCTATTTACAAAACAAGCCAAGGAATCTGAAACCTAGGCCCGCGGGCCAAAAAACGCACACTTTGCCTCGAACTGTTGTAACAGTCGGGCACTCTCGCGTCACTTCATAACATCGACCTCGCACTATTGGCCTCGGCCGAGCCTCGTTATTGCGTGAGTCATCATTCGTTGTGCTCGACAATCTCACAATTCACCGCTCGCTTCTCGCAAGGAACTTCCCATGATTCTTCGATCGATCAAAAACTATCTCATGCGCCAATTCTTCAAGCGCGGCAAAAAATCCAAGGCAATGGCTGAGCGAATTCGCCAACTGCGCCGTCGTGTTCTGCTCGAAGCGCTCGAACCTCGCAAATTGATGGCGGTCATCAACTATCAAATCGATTCACCGGCAGCTTACACGGCCTCTAACCCGTTCGGTATGCTCGACGGCGATGTCGACTTGAAAGTGCAGATCGCCAATGTCGGAGGCACTCCGATGCTGCAATTGGTCGATCTCGACAAAGCGCCCGCCGATCAACTGGTTGGGCAGTCGCCGTTTACAGAGCCGATCCAAATCAACATCACTGGCTATTCGACTACCGTTCAGGGCAAGACCGAAGAGATTCCCGAGAAACTGGTTATCGACCTTGGCAATTCGACGGGGTTCAATCCAGCCGCAGCTCCTATCTCGATCACACTCGATGGAATCAAAGGGACATTGATTCCATTGCTGAACAATGATGAGATCACGGTTGCACCCAGCAGCGCGAACGTTTACTCACCCGCCAGCCTTAACGTCACTCTGAACGACGGCGCCCAAATCGGTGTTACTGGCCCGTTGAACGCCCAAGGCAATGTGGTTCTGACCAGCAGCCACGGAAACGTCGAAGTACTCGCGGGCGGCTCTATCAACACCAGCGGCGACATCACGCTTTCGGCCGCCAATTCCGCAGTCGCACAAGGCGACGCCGATTCGCTCGACGCGCTCGTTCTGCTCTCCCCGTCGATCAACATTAACAGTGGCGTACTCAACGGTAACAATATCACGCTCGCCAGTTCGGCCGCAGGGAATGTCCAAATAGATGCTACCGATCTTCGCGACGGCCAATTTAGCGTCGGTGAAGTTGTGGCAATTTCCACCTCCACGATCGTGATCGACGGAAATTCGCAAATCAATGCGGCGGGCAATCTGTCGATCGGTGCCTTGTCGAACCTGACGACTTTGGTGACGCGCGGAACGGACAATAACAGCAATGGAAACGCCAACAGCAAAGATGAAGACGCGGCGATCGCCTTTTCGGCGATTACGGCTTCGGCCGGAATTCGCATCAGCGATTCGTCCAGCCTTTCTGCAGGCGGCACTGCGAACATTTCCGCAGTCAACGTCGTCAATGTAACCACAACTGCCGACGGATCACTGGCCAACGGCAACAATGGCAACAACGGCTCCGGCGGCACGCTGGCCACAGCCACCTTGGTCGGCGATACCGAAGTCCTCGTCGAGGACTCCGCGTCGATCACTGCTGTTGGAAATTTGAATATCACTTCATCCAGCGACCGTACGGTCATCACGACTTCAAAGGCAACACCCAACGGAGCGACAGATGACGGCGATTCGAACACGCAAACGCAAGGCCAGCAAACTCTGGCCAATAACAATGCTTCGACCTCCGACGGTGACATGACCTTGGCGGCGGCCATCGCAGTTAATACCGTCATGGGCGAAACGCGAGCACTTGTGACCGGCGGGTCATTGACTTCGACAACCGGCAGTATTGGCATTAATTCGAATGCCACCCATAACATTCAAACACTAGCGGACGGTACAACCGCCACCGGCCAAGATGGAACAGGCGTCGGTATCGCAGTCGCCATCGGCTTGGCCGGCGTCACCGATCCGACGGGAGCGACGGCGCTGCGCAGCACGGCCAACGTCGCGGGGACGGTCAACGTCAGCGCGAATTCGGTGTCGATCAACGCATCGCAGCCGAACAGCAACTTTCTGACCGAGGCCGTTTCCGGTCCAAGCGGCCCGAGCCAAGACCAGAACGGCAATTCGACCGGATCCGACGTCGGTGTCGCCGGAGCCTTGGCGATCGGCGTGACCATCACCAACACCAATGCCCAGCTTGATCCAACGGCCAACGTCAACGCCAACGGATCTAACGTTAACATCTCATCCAACTCGACCACATACAGCACGGTCCAGGCTCTGCCCAAAGACGATCCGGTTAGCGGTGAAAGCCTCGGTATCGGTGCTGGCATTGCGATTAACATTACCGATCACACGACCACGGCCTCGATGGCGGATGGTTCAACGCTCGTCGGAGCCAACGACCTATCTATTTCCGCTCTGTCGTTCAACGAAGTCACGACAATCGGTAAAGCGGGCGCGGCGGGGGGCACAGCGATTGCCGCCGCCGTTGCGTTTGAACTCGGACACAACGACACCATCGCCCAGATCGGAACAGGAGGTACTTTTAGCAACTCAGGCAACGTCAACGTCATTGCCGTTCATCTCGGAAAGAGCACGGCGACGGCTGAAGGTGATGCCCAAGGCGCAAGCGACGCTGCAATTGGAGCCGCTTTCGCCATGAATATGCTCGAAGATAAAACTGAAGCCAAAGTCAATCGCTCGCTCAATTCCGGCGGAGCGATCAGTGTAATCGCTAACGGAAATACGCAAACGGCAGCCACCGCTACAGCCAGCGCTGAAGGCGAAACCGATAGTGGCAGCGAAGACGACGCCAACCAGCAGAGCCAAAACCAGCGCGACTCAGCCGACTCGCAAGCCGCTGGCCGCGGCGCACGCTCTTCAACGGGTTCTCAAGCCAATCCCGACGCCAGCACCGCCGAAGGTGAAATCACGGTGGCCGCTGCCATCGTTATCAACTTGTCCAATGCCACGACCGGTGCTTCGATCGCCGATGGATTGACTATCACCGCTAATGGCCCCGTCAACGTGACCTCTACCGCACACTCGACTGCTTCGGCTATTGCCGACGGTAGCGCGAACAACAGCGAAACCGCAATCGGTGCCGCCGTCGCCATCAACTCGGCGACCAGTGAAAACTCTGCCACGATCGGAAGTGGCGCGAAGGTCAACTCCGACGGTTTGACGATCAAAGCCAGCATAAATGACGCCATCGACATGTTCTCGGCTAAAGCAATTTCTGGCGCCGGTGGCAGCGACGTAGGCGTTGCAGGATCGCTTGCCATCAACCTCGCAGAAGTAAATTCGTTGGCAAGCATTGAGTCCGGGGCCGTAATTACGATTGTTGACGGCAATGACATCGGCAACAGTGTCGGACCGCTGCACATCGAAGCCTTCTCAGTGACTGACAACAAGTCAACGGCGGCCGCGACAGCGGATGGCGACACGGGAGTCGGCGCGTCAATCGCCTTCAATATCGTCGACAACGACACGCGGGCTTGGATAGCGGACTCCGCCATGGTCAATTACGCGCACGACGCATCGATCTTGGCAACTTCGAAACACGACGTCGTCACCAAAGCGGATGGAGGAGCTTCGGGAGGCACCGCCATCACACCCGTGGGAACTGCATCACTGGTTTTTATTGACACCGAAGCAACCGTCGGATCACAAGCCGGCTCGCTCAACGCCTCGGGCGACTTTGCGATCTTCGCTCAGCATTCCGGCCTGGTCGACGCTGACGCCAAAGGATTGGCGCAAGGCAAGGACGCCGCCATTGGAGCTTCGCTGGGATTCACCTATATCAAAGAGAATGTAAACGCCAACACCAATCGAGACATGGTCGTCGGAGGCGACCTGACGATCTCGTCGAAGTCGTTCGCAGTCCATACGACTGACGCTTTTGCGAGCGCTTCTGGAGCGGCCGGCGAAAAAGCGAACCAAGGCGGTACTGCTCAAGAGAAGAGCGACAACCTCCGCAAGAGTGGCAATACCAAATCGAAAGCAAAAAGCGGCGCCGACTCTGGCGAAGACAACCAAGCCACCGCCACCACGGCTAACAAGGACGGCGACAGCGACGGCGATGCCGTTACCGTGGCTGCGGCCATTGCGGTCAGCATCGTCGAATCGTCCAACGTAGCGGAAATCGCCGACGGCTTGTCGATCAATGCAGGTGGATTGCTGACTGTCAAGTCATCGAACAATACCGACGCGAGCACTCAGGCCGATGGTTCGGCATCAAAGGGAAGCGTCGGGATCGGGGCGGCCGTATCGATCAACGTTGTCGATTTCGATAACCAAGCCATTATTGGAGCTTCCAAAATCACGGCTGACGGTGTTGTCGTCGAAGCCCTGATGACCGAAGAATCGCCAGGCGTCAACGACACGCATTCATTCTCTGCAGTTTCCAAGTCGGGTGCCGGTGGCGAGGACGTCGGCGTTGCCGGTTCGCTGTCGATCAATCATTTGGAAATCGACACCATCGCAGCAATAAAATCCAGTGCCGCAATAACACTAGCGGACGGCGGTGACTTTCTATCTTTGATCGGGCCAGTTTCGATCAAAGCTGAGTCGATTACCGACAACACGTCCCACGCACTGCCCGACAAGAAACTCGGCGGCGCGCAGTCGGACAGCGTCGGCGTCGGTGCTTCAGTGGCTCTCAACCTAACCTATTACAGCACGACCGCCGAAATTGAAGATGGAGTTGCCTGGGACGGCGGCATGGCGAGCAGCTTGACGATCGACGCCTTGGCCGACCACACTTACTCGACGACGGCAGAGAACGGTGCCAAAGCCGGTGAAGTCGGTATCGGCGGAGCGGTAGCAGTGGTCGTTGCAAAGGATCACACGAAAGCTCGGGCTGGCAAAGGCAACGGCGCTTTGACAACCACTGGCGCGGCCACAATTCATGCCTACCACGCCAACAGCCAAACCACCAAGGTATCATCCGCCGCATCCGGTGAAGACGCAGCCATCGGAGCTTCCGTCGGCGTGGTCATCGTTGAAGACACGTCGCTGGCTGAAGTCGCTCGAGACGTCCAAGCCGGAGGCAACGTAAAGATTGAATCGGAAGTCGAGATTCAAAGCAACCTCAACGTGAAAGCCAGCGCTGGCGGGGGCGATGATAGTGGAAACAACGCCGACACCGAGGCCAATAACCAGGCCAACCAACCCAACGCTAAACAGAATGGCGACAATACCGTCCCAGAATCAGGAAAAACCACCGACAACGCGAAGCAAGAATCGGAAGAAGAGTCGGGCAGCAGCGGTGCGGGGGTCGGTATCGCGGCATCCGTCGCGGTCAACGCTCTTTCGATCAAGAACTCCGCCTTGATCTCCAATGGCGCAGACGTGACTGCGACCGGTTCAGTTACCGTCAGCGCTCCGGCTCACGTAATTTCGAAGACTATCGCCGACAGTTCGGCGATCGATATCACATCCGGGGATGTCGGTGTCGGTGCCGCCGTCGCATTGAACTGGGTTTCACTTACGAATACCGCAGAAATCGGTTCCGAATCGCTGGTCATGGGCAACGGCATCACCATTCAAGCGGTTACCACTGATAATCTGACAAACGACTACTCGGCCACAGCGTTTGCCGTCGCCGGGAACACAGGCGATGCGGCCGTGGCCGGCGTCGTTGCACTTAACGTGGTCGACGCGGACACGACGGCGCGCACCGCCGATAACTCGCACTTGGTATCCTCCGGTGATGTCGACGTGAACGCTGAGCATGCCATGCGCGTACAGGCTGCCGCGATCGCTGGTACGGTCTCTACTGGAGTCTCTGTCGCCGCCGCCGTCGCGATCAATGTCATTGGGCTGAACGAAAACACCGATGCTTTGGGCGGATCGCGAACGATCGCCAGCATCGGCGATTCGGATACAAACGGGATGGGTGCCTCGGTGGCCGCCTCGGGCGAAGTCAGCGTTACCGCCACGCATTCGATCGACATGTTTCCAGCGCTCAAGTTGCCGCCAGCGATTGCGGATCTGCTCGATACCCAGTCCATCGACGAACCTATCGCATCGATGGCCGTTTCAGGCGGTGGCACGACGGGCAGCTTTGCGGCTGCTGGTTCGGCCGGCATAAATCTCCATGAGACAACTACGCACGCAACTGTAGATCGATTCGCCAGCATTGGAGGTAACTCCCTAGACGTGAGCGCGACCGATACGACAAATCTGGTTACGATGGCCGGTGCCATTGGTGTTGCAGCCGACGGCGCGGGCATCGGGCTGGGGCTGGATCTGAATATCCTTCACAAAGACACACAGGCGACGATCAGCAAGCAAGCCCAAGTGACGCTCGACAGTGATCTAACGCTCGCTGCCAACTCGACTGAGACGCTCAACTCTTACGCAGCGACCGTCGGCGTCGGCAACAGCGTTGGCGCAGCCGGCTCGGCAGCCGTCCAAGTTGTCGAAACGACGACTAAGGCTACGGTGCAAGACAGCTTCGATGCATTCGACGGTGCTGCGATCGATGCAGGGGGCAAGTTGGCGATCAGCTCCAACGGGACGTTTTCCACACGGATGATCGCCGGATCGGTCGGCGTGGCGGGCAACACTGGTTTGGGTGCCGCCAACACGACGCTTGTTCACAATGACATCGTCGCGGCACGGATTGGCCAGTCGGCGACGGTAACCAGCGCGGGAGCTGTTTCCGTCGAAGCCCATTCGACAGAAGATCTTGTCACGATCTCCGCCGCGGCGGGCGGCGCAGGAACTGCCGGTGTTGCCGGTTCCGCAGCCGTTAATGTACTGAACGAAGACACCAGCGCTACCATCGGCGATAACGTCAGCATGATCGTCGCCAATGGCGCGATGCCTGGTATGCCGGGAGTCAACGTGCTGGCCGACGATATGACCACGATCGTCTCGGTCGGCGGTTCTCTCGCAGCGGGCGGTTCTGCCGGAGCAGGCATCGGTGCCGACGTCGGCACGCTCAACAAGGACACGATCGCTTCCATCGGCAAGGGAGTCAAAGCACAAGTGGAAGGCGATATTTTCGTCGTTGCCAATTCGCTCGAAGATATCACTTCCGTCGCGGCCGGAGTTGCAGCCAGCGGTGGAGCGAGCGTTTCGGTCGACGCGTCAGTTCACGTCCTGGATATCAAGACAAAGGCCTTCATTGACGGCGGCCATTCTGCCAAAGACGATTCACTGACCAACGGCATTCACGCCAACGGCAATATTATTGTCTCCGCCGACGATCAAACTCAGATCGACAAAGTTGTCGGCGTCCTCGCAGTCGGAAGTGGCGCGGCGATCGCAGGGGGTGCAGCCGTTTCCACCGTCGACAAAACCACCGAAGCTTACATCGGCCAAGGAGCCAAAGTTACTGCGGACGGTAAATCGACGGGCACAACTGTGCGCACCGGCCGCTTCGTAACCACCATCGCTCCATCGAACTCCAGCACGCCGGGAATCGAATCGAACAACACTGCAACGATGACCGCCAGCGTTGGCAATCTACAGGCCTCTGGCGAAATCGGTCTGCCCAGCCTCGGTGACGCCGGTTCGGATCCGAGTGGAAAACCCTACGCTCAAGATGAGTCGCTCAATGGCCAGCGCACGCTCGGACACGAGACGATCAACGGCTTTCGCGGAATCGCCGTGATGGCCACCAACCGCGACGACATCGAGGACTACTCATTCAGCTTGGCGGGAGCTTCGGGCGCCGCCGTTGCCGTATCGGCAGGTGTCAACGTGGTAAATGCGAACACACGAGCGTTCATCGGGCAGGAGGCCACAATGAACGAAGACACTTCAACCGGTCATGTCGACCAATCGGTCCACGTCGCCGCCGGAAATGACTTTCAACACGTCGCCTTCGCGGGATCTGTCGCCGTTGGCGGAGGCGCGGGCGTTGCTCCGGCCGTTAGCGTCACGGTTCTGAATAACAACACCGAAGCCTACATCGGTTGGGACGCGGTAAACTCGATGACGGCACCGGCGATCGTAAATGCCCGCGAGAATGTGTCCGTACAAGCTCACGCAAATGAAGATATCTTATTGGTTGGCGCTGGTTTGGGCGGAGGAACTGTGGGCATCGGTGCAGGAGTCAGCGTTCTGTCGTTCAATAACCACACCAATGCGGCGATTGGCGTGAATTCCACGGTCTTTGCCGAAGGCGATGTGCTCGTCCTCTCCACAGACGACTCCGACATCGACGTGATCGCTGGTGGTGCTGGCGGCGGCATGGTCGGAGCCGGCGCTGGAGTGGGAGTATTGTCGCTGAACAAGGAAACACAAGCTTGGATCGACGATGGAGCGACCGTCGACGCTCTCGGTGGCTCCGGCGTCAGCGGAATCTACAACGGCAACATGATCGGTGACGGCGACAACTTCTCAGCCGCGAAAGTTGCCGGAGTTGTCGTCCAATCCAGCTCGACGGAAGATCTCTTGCACCTGGTAATCGCTGCCGGTGGCGGATTCGTCGGCGTGGCCGGCGGTGTGGCTGTTTCACTGATAAACTCCGATACGGCGGCGGAAATCGGCGACGATGCAGTGATCAATCAAATGCACCAGGCAGACGCCCATGCGAATCAGAGCGTCTACGTCAACGCGGCCAACAAAGCTCACGTTACGTCCTTCGCTGGAGCAGTGGCTGGTGGTGCTGGGGCGGTCGGCGGTGCCGTCGAATTTGGTACACTCAAGAATGACACGCTCGCTCGCATCGGCGCAGAGGCTCATGTCTCGGCTGCAAACGACGTCGAAGTCAACTCGCTCGGCATCAAGGACCTCGACAGTTATACGTTTAGCGGCGCCGGTGGAATTGTAGGGCTCACGGCTGCGGTATCGGTATGGTCCGTTGGAACACCACTTACCAAGACTTACTCGGACGAAAAGGGAAGTCAGTCTAATGCGCTGAATGGAAGTAATGGTGCCTCGGCGCAAGGCAATGCGACCGACCAAGCAGAAGCCGGCAGCAATGAAATCGCGAGTAGCCTTACCAAGTTCGGCAAGGATCCGAAGAACTCCAAGAGCAATTCGTCGCGAGTCAACGAAATTGGGACGACGGCCGCTGCGAAATTAATGAGTAAGACGGGAGCGCCATCCAAATCGATTCTCGAAGATAGCATTAACAGTCTTGAATCGAGCGCGGGCACGACAGCCAAGATTGAAAACTTCGCCATCGTCACTGCCGGAGATGACATCTCGATCCAGGCCAACGAGGACATGGAAATCGATGCGTTCGTCGGGGGCTTTGCCGGCGGTCTGGCGGGCGTCGGTGCCTCGATTGGCGTCTATAGCGTGGCGGCCAATGCGACAGCCTATTCCGGCGGCGTTCTTTCTGCTGGTGACCAAGTCGACGTTAAGGCAAAACTCGACGAAGACGTGAAGAACCTCGCTTTGGCAGGTTCAGTTGGAGTCGTTGCGTTGGGCGGTGCGGTCGTTGTAGTTCACGATTCCAGCAAAGTTGAAGCCGTGATCGGCAGTGTAAACTGGGCTTCGACGGTTACCGTACTGGCCGACGCCGATCAGGATATGACGCTGGACACGGGAGCACTGGTCGCAGGTGGAGTCGCTGCCGGCGCTTCAGTTACACAACTGAATACACAGGGAACAGTGGCGGCCGGCGTGCTCGGCGGCGCCCAAATCGGCCAACTGCCGGGTAAGAGTGTCGGCAGCCTCAGCGTTACAGCCGATTCGACGATCGACGCTCACAATACGACCATTGCCGTCGCCGGCGGCGCAGTCGCCGTCAGCGCGAACTTCGCATTCTCCAAAGTCAAGAACGACGTCGAAGCATACGTTGGAGCTGGTGCCACTATCGACGTGAACGGCTCAGCCACGGTCAAAGCCGTAGCAGAACACGAAGCCTTGGCCGACGTCTTTACGGCGACAGGTGGAATTCTCGCCGCCGGCGCAAGTCTCGCAACAGCCACGCTGGAAGGAAATGTGGAAGCCGACGTGGCTGCTGCAGCGACAATTGAAGCCGGCAGCATCACCGTCGAAGCGAACTTAAACCAAGATCTCGGTGAAGCTCGCCAAGCCAAAGCGGTTGCAGAAGCTCCTTCGGCGTTCCCAGGTCTGGGTGCGGGAACGGGAACCAATTCGACTGCCGGGGCGAACAAAAACGTTTCTTCGAAAGTCGGTGATGAGGCTCAGCTCAATTCAACCTCCGGCGATATCACCGTTCGTTCACGCGGGCGACACATCGCAAACGCTGACGGATTGGCCGTTTCTCTTGGGCTGGTTTCATCGGTAGGTATCAGCGAATCCCACGCGACCGCAGACGGAAACACGACGGTGAACTTTGAAGGGGGCAGCGACAGTTCCGACGAACTGATAGTTTCCGCTGTCGCCAAGAACCACGCGATTGCCAACGCAACCGCCGCCGCCAAATCGCTCGGCCTCAGCGGAGCCGGCGCGATCGTCTCCACGTCGGCCAGCCCCATCGTGGCGGCAAAGGTCGATTCCAGCAGCTTCGTTCTCGCCGACGGTGAGATCTCGATCACCGCCTTGGCCGACAACAAATCTCAATCGACAGGTTCCGGTGGCGCGGTCGGCGGACTGGCGGGTCTCGGCGCGGTAACAACGACCGCTACGGGTAACGGTCAGACCAGCGCAGTTGCCTCGGCCGACCTGCGCGGCCACTCGCTGTTGGTCAGCTCGGATGTCACGAACAGCGTCACCGCGACTGGCACGAGCTCCACCGGTGGATTGCTGGCCGCCGGTACGGCAGTCTCCGCGGACGTCATCAGCTCCCCAACGCTGATATCCAACGTGGATACGAAGGCCAAGACGACGGACTCCGTATCCGTGATTGCCAACCTCACGAACACTCCTACGGCCGCCGCCAACTCGATTACCGTCTCCGGCGGCGGTGCCAAGGGAGGCACATCGGCCACCACTACCTCCGAACCAACTGTCGAAGCCCTGGTCAGCGGAGCAGTCACCGCGCCGAGTTCACTCACGATTTTGGCAAGCGACGTTTCGACCGTGAACACAACCTCTGGCGGCGCCGCATTGGGACTGTTCGGTGCGGCCTACGGCGAAGGCCAGGTGGTCAACAAGATCGGCGGTGAAGTTACCGCAGCTATCCGTACCGGGATTCATGAGTCGAACAACGTTAGCATCCAGGCTATCGAGAGTACGACTGTTTCCGGTCAAGCTGACGGATTGGTGGCGGGCGGCAGTGCACTTGCCGCGGCCAAGGTCGTCAACGATGTTGCCAACGCGACGACCGCCGAAATCTCCAACGACGTCTTTGTGAATCCAACCATCCCGGGTACGGGCAATGTCATCGTTCATGCGGAAGACACTACCGAAGTCACCGCCGTCGTCGATCAACTTGAAATCGCGGCTGCTGGAGCTGCCGGCGCGGCGATGACGTTCAATGGCGTCGAAAATAGCGTCACAGCGTCCATCAACAAAATTGCTCACGTCAAGGCCCAAGGCAACGTCCTCGTCACTGCTGACTCGGTCGCCACGGTTCATGACACGACGGTTGGTGTCAACATCGGTGGTGGCGGCGGTTCAACGGCAAACTCCGCAGTCAACGCGATCGATACCGACGTCGAAGCGTCGATTGCAAAGCAAGCCAACGTCCAGGCTGGAAACAACGTTCTGGTTCAAGCCAACGGTGACAACAAGCTGTCGGTAAACACCACCAGCGGTGCCGGTGGCCTGTTGGTCGGCAGTGGTGGTACGATCGTCGTGAACACATTTGAAAACGAAACGCGATCCTTTGTCGACGAGAACTCCAAGGTCATCGCGGGCGGCTCAGGCCCAAGCCTGCAAATTCGTAAATGGGATAGCGCAGGCAATCAATCGCTTGAATCGCTGGACGGTCTGGCGGTGATTGCTCATTCGAGCGCCGGTCCGGCCGACGACTTCGACGGCGGCGGGCCGCAGCTTCCGATGACCGTACGGGGCGAAAATTCCTCCGGTGGCCTCGTGGGACTGAACTCGACGAACGTCATCAACACGATCGACGACACGACGGAAGCCTTCATCGCCAGTTCAGAAGTCAACACGCTTCAGAAACCCGGCGACGACGTCATAGTTCGCGCCCACTCGGATCAACTGTCGCGCACCTTCGCCAAAGGCGTCTCCGGAGGCTTTGCGGGCATCGGCGGAACAATTAACCGAGTGGACATTACTAGCCAAACTCGCGCATTCATTTCCGACAATGATGAGACCGGCAAAGATTTGAGTTTTGGGCCATCCGCAGTCTTCGGCAAGAACATCGAAGTAAGTTCCGTGTCGAAAGAACACGTCGACTACCACGCTGAGAGCATCACCGGCGGACCCGCGGCGGTCGGCAACTCGGCTTCGGTGGCGAATATCGCTGTGACCAATCAAGCGTTCGTACGCGACTCGGAAGTCACCTCGTTGGAAGGCGACGCAACACAGGGTGATTTGAAGATCTCTGCCAGTGACACAGCCTCCATCGACGGCACAGTTAGCACGGACAGCGTCGGAGGTTTCGGTGCAGGCACGGCCACCGGTTTCAATATGATCGAAAACACGGTACAAGCTCAAGTACTCGGAGGAACACTTTGGGCCGCCGGCGACATGGCGATCGAAGCCAACAGCGACGAATCGATCAATACCCAAATGCATGCACTTGGAGCTGGGGGCCTGGCCGGAATGGCGGGCAGCGTCGTCATCAACACGATTGAATCGACAACCGAAGCAACTGTCGGCGATGGCGACTTCCATTCGCAGCTCAATTCCGCGCCTCCGATCGGCACCGGTCTGCCTTTCAAACAAACGGTCTCTATTTCCGCCAACGATCAAGCGGATATCACGAATAAACAAGGCACTCAGGCCGGCGGAGGTATCGCGGGAATCGGTGCTGCGGTCGAATCGAGCAACATTCGCAACCGCACTGTTGCGGAAGTCGGCAGCAGTACAACCATCCACGCCACCGATGACGTCTCGATCACGTCGAACAGCACGCGCAATCTCGACTCGCAAGTTACCGGCTTCGGCGGCGGCTTGATCGGGCTGTCCGGTGCAACGTCACTGCTAACAATGGGTGCTCCGACGGCAACCGAGATCAGTACCATCTTGATCGAGTTCCTCAACGTCGACGAGAACAACAGCAGCCTGGAAGATCAGACCAATGACGCGGCCGCGACACCAGACGTCACGTTGGGAATTCCCGACAAAGTCGGCTCGCCTTCATATGGAATCACCCAAAAGGCCGCGCAGAAGGTAAGTGCGCTCGCCGATCCGAGTGTCGTTGAAGCGCTAACGCCGGACTCGTACGATCGCATTACCGGCGCGATCATTGCCAACGCGCCCAACGCGGCGGCCAAGTCGCACGTTAGTGCCGGCGGTGACTTTAATGTAAATGCATCGAACCACTACGTAATCAAGCAGAAGGTCGGAACGGACGTCGTCGGATTGGTCGGCAAAGGTGCCCGCATTGGGCAGTCTATCGTTAACAATGAAACTCAGGCAACCTTCGGGAACTTCAATACTGTTGAAGCCAATGGCAACATCGGCATCGTGGCTGAGGACGCCAATGGTTCGGCTACGCCCATTGACATTGTCAGCTATGGTGGAGCCGCGGGATTGGTTGCACTCAGTTCGAACGTGGCCGATCTAACACTCCGCAGCGATACCGACGCGAGAATTGGAAACAGTGCCGAAATCATTCGCGGTGAAGTGGTTGAAGTCTCCGCTACTCAAGTCGCTCACACGAAATCGAGAGCCCAGGGCTTCGGCGGTGCCGCACTCGCCGCTGCCGGTTCGATCAGTGTTACGCCAACGATCACTGCCAACACGAATGCTGTCATCGGCGACAACGCTGTGATTGGCGGCCAACGAGCCGTCGGCAGCTTGACCGTTGCGGCAACCACTGTCAACGAAGTCGTCAACGATCTCGACGTCGCCAACGCGGCGGCATTCGGCGGAGTCACCGACGGGACCGACATCACGCTCATCAAACCAAACACCAATGCGCATATCGGAACGGCGGACGTCGACGCGCGGGGCGCGGTGCTCGTCAGCGCCTATGGTTCGCACTCGGCCACTTCGTCCATCGAGTCTATCGCGGCCGGCGGATTCCTGGGTGACGGAGCCGGAACTTCGGATACGAAAATCGAAGGCAGCGTTGTTGGCGATATTGCTTCTGGCGCTCAACTCAAGGCGGAGTCATTGACGGTCAGCTCATACCAGCTTGGCGCGATCGACACGATGGGATTGGCCATTGGCGGCGGTCTGGTTGGCGCTTTCGCGGCCTCTGCCAAAGGCAAAATCGACATGGACGTGGTCTCCGAGGTCGGCGACGCAACGGTGACGACCGCCACGAACGTCACGGTGCAAGCGACGTCCGATTCCGACGTCACTGCTACCGGAGGCTCGATCGGTGTGGTGGGTTTCGGCGAGGGCGCGTCCGGAGCGGAAGCGACCATCCTCGGTGAAGTCGCCTCTCGTGTGCTGTCCGGCGCCTCGATTGAGGCCGGTCGTGCCGTCGATGTGCTGGCCGATGCGACGAATACCGCTAAAGCCACTTCGCAAGCGACCTCGATCGGTCTGGCTAACGGAAGTGCTGCCGAAACGCTGGCCTTCGTCGACGTTGATACACTGGCCCTGGTACAGAATTCGACCGTGAATGCCAACGACAGCATCCGAGTTGAGTCGAGTGCGACTAGCACTACCGATGCCAAGAGCATCGGTGCTTCGGCTTCATTATTAGGAGCCGAAGGTAGCGTCTTCTCGACCTCCAAAGTTGAAGGATCCACTCGTGCCATGGCGGATGGCTCTCTACACTCTGACAATAGCTTCATCCGGGTTCAAGCGCACGATGAGGGCAGCCATGCAACGGCTGACGCGACTGTTGCTGGCGGCGGAATCGGTTTCGCCGTGACCGGCAATAAAGTGCATGCATCGATCCAACCCACAGCAGGCGACAATCAAGCTCAAGTCCGCGCTCGTTTGGCTGGCAATGTCAGCGCTCCCAAAGACATCGCTGTTCGAGCGAAATCGACCGACGCGTACGCGACCGCAACCGCTAACGGTTTCACGATCGCTGGCGGCGTCGCCAGCGGTGGAACCGACGCGCAATCGATTCTCGGCCAAACGCTCCGCGCTTCGATCGGCGATGGCTCGACGGTCGTCGGTGGCGAAGATGTCAAAATTGAAGCCCTAAACTCAGCCGACTTCAGCACGGCTATCTCGAGTGCCGCTGGTGGCGCACTGATCGCCGGAATCTTGGGCGCGAAATCGGACGCCGACGCGGTCAGCTCGGTTGCGAGTGTTGTTGGTGATGCAACCATCACAGCCACTGGAAACATTTCGGTGCTCGCCCACTCGACGAACCTGGCGGATGCAACCGCCGACGGTGTCGCAATTGGTGGAATTCTCGGCAAAGGCGACGTAAAGGCCAACGCAACCGCGGGCAATGAAACGACAGCCGGCGTCCAAGCCAACGCAACGTTAACGGCCACTGACATCGTCGTCGAATCGATCAGCAATGATCGCGGCAAGAGCGATGTCATCGGCACCGGCGGTGGTCTGATCAGCATTAACTCGACCGTTGCCGCGACACATATCGAACCGTTGGTCCAAGCTTACCTCGGAGACAACGTCGACGCAGGCGCCACTCAAGATGTTCGCGTCACCGCCGACGCGCGCAGCGAAGGGGACGCGGAAGCCGAAGCCAACGCTTTCGGTGGCGCAGCGATCGGCGATTCAAAGTCACAAGTCGATCTGGCGCCTGAAGTTACAAGTTCAGTTGGCGTCAATGCAGAAATTCACGCGAATCGCGATGTAAAGATCGAAGCGCTCGCTGGCCAAACCACGCCGGTCGATGGTTCGGGAGCCTCTCGCGCTGAGTCCTCCGGATCGGTCGGCGGTATCGTGGGCATTTCCGGCACACAAGCCACGGTAAATGCCAAGCCCACAGTGCAGGCGATCGTCCACGAACGAACGGCAGGCGACGTGCCGAGCGTATCGGCCGGTCAAGACGTATTCATTGTCTCGCACTCCAAGACCAACGCGTTTGCCAAAGCGGATAACGACGCCTTTGGTTTGGGAGCCAGCGACGGTCGTGCAATCGTCAAAGCTGACATTCAAGACACCAGCAAGGCGATCGTTGAGTCCGATGCGGAAGTTAAGGCCGCTCGAAACTTGAATCTATCTGCAAACTCGACCAACTTCAGTGATGCCGACGCCAAGTCGGGAGCAGGTGCTGTGTTCAACAGCGACGCTCGCGCGGAATCTCAAGCCTCGATCGACCACAAGACACATGCGATCGTCGGCAACGGCGCGAAACTCGCTGCTGAACAAGCGATTAACGTGAGCAGCTCGTCCGATTCGAAGGCCGTCTCTTCGGCCGATGCCGACGCCGGTAGTCTCGACGTTGGGGCAAACGCCAACGCCGGAGTCGACGCGGATGATTTGGAAGTCGGAGGTCGATTGCTCGGTGCAGTGATCTTCGGCTCGACAAAATCGGAAATTGGTCAAAACGCGACGGTTGACGGCCAATCGGTGAACCTAGCTGCCACCATCGAGCGCAGCGACGGTGAGTCGATCTCTGACGCTCATGTTGGAGGGGCTGCCGATATTGATGCTCTCTCACGCGTTGAACTGTACGACGACGCCATAGTCAATGTCTTGAGCGGTGCGCAAGTGACTGGAAAAAACTCCGTCTCGCTTCGCGCCGAAACGAAGAAAGTCCGAGTCAACTCCAATGCTGTCTCCAAGGTCGACGGCGTCGGCGGAGCGACTTCGGATGCCATCGGACATGTGCAGACGGACTCACTGGTGGAAACCGATCCAGGCGCGCTGATCACGACGCATGAACTCTCCGTCGAGGCACTCGGGCGCACCGGATCCAGCCCCTTCCATACCAACGCGACGGCCACGGGAACGGCAAATGGCGCGAAAGAGAGAGGAAACTTTGATCCGGACCGCACGATTACGTTCGATGCCGATGTCGTCCTCACGTCCGGCAATGCTGTGCTCATCATCGCTCCCGATGGTACCGTGTTGAAGCGTGAAGGCGTGACCTTTTCGCCGATGCTGCCCAACGGCAACGTCGATCCAGCGGCGACGAACATCGTCGTCAGTCCGATCGTGAACAACCAACCAGGCACGGCATCGTTCAAAACCAATTCTCTCGGCTCAGTGACCTACGGTGCGTCAGATGGTGGAGGCTCGACCACGGACAGCGCACCGCTGGGATACGTCAAATCCGAGGCTACTTCTGCCGGGACCGATCCGTTCAACATTACGTTCAACGAAACGATGGACGCGGTCCTGATCGAGAATCACTCCAACAAGAATCTTGTGATTGGCGATATTCTTGTCGTCAACAAGTCGGTCAAGCCCGACGTGACAATCGACACAGAGAGAATCAGCGTCGCGTTTCCTGGCCAACCGCCACAGGATATTTTCGGATTCGACATCTTGCAGAATTATGCTACGAGCAAGATTCAGATTCTCCAACTTGGTCCAAGCTCTTCCGCAGATGTCATTCTCTCCGGATTGATAGACAACCCGATCGGGACAACGGAAATCGAAAACGTTGGCGGCGACGTCATCCAAAACAACCTGCAAGCGATTGTTCGCAGCAACGTCTTGGACGTCGAGGCCGGAGGAACGATTGGTGACACGGTGCTACGACTGCGCATCGAGTTGGTTGCCAGCGAAGGTCGACCGGAACAGGACCCAGCCGCGCTTTCGCCAGCCCCTGGATTCAATGCCGGCGGTTCGGTGCGCCTCGATGTGCTCGGCATCAACCGCGATCCCAGCATCTCGAACTTTGTCGTTGACGTCGGCCCCATCGAAGGTGACGGCGTGGATGTCTTGTTGCGACCGGCCGTAAAGGAAACGACCGATCCAGGCAGCAGCCTGCTTGTCGACGTTGCGGTTCTTCCAGCGGCTCCAATTGGTTACGAAAACCACTTCAGGCCTGACGGCAGCGGACCAGATTCCGAGTATCCGCTGGGGATTTTCGGTACGGGAACCCAAGCCACCGATGCCACCTACAAGTTCGATCAGATTACGTCGGACGGGAATATTCGGGTTCGTCGCCAGTCGAGTGTAGGCGGTAAGGTACGTGTCGACGCCGATACGAATTCGCTCAGCGGCGCGACCTTCGTTGCAACCGACGGTGACATCCAGGTCAAGGAAATTGTGGGGAATTTGCGAGTCGGCTCGATTACTTCGAGCGCTGGCAACGTACAACTGTCCACTCAATTCGGCGATATTGCAGACGCGAATAGCAACGCCCTTACTGACATCAGTGGCAATGCCATAACCCTGCAAGCTACCGGAGCCATCGGCTCGGCCGCAAATCCGTTGGACATCAATTCTGCCGTCGGAAAAATCTCCGAAGTCAACGCGATCACGATCGGCAATATCCACTTGATCGAAACAGCCGGCGACATGAATGTTGGCATGATCAGTTCGTCACTGGGACACGTAACACTGGCCACTTCCAGTGGCTCGATTGTCGATGCCAAGAATGACGCGGCCGTGAACATCAGCGGCCAGAACCTGACGCTAACTGCCGCCAGCGCTCCGACTGTTCGAGTTGGCGAAGCCGCCGACGCGCTGGAGATTTGTGCCACCGGAGTCACTTCATTCACCGCTCCCGGCGGCACGAACGTACACAACGCATGCGGCGGGTTGAAGATCCAGTTTGTCAACAGCAACGTCGGTGTGGTGAGTATCTCCGGCTCGGGTAAGGTCGAATTGGTCGACGGAGCCAACGTAGTGGCTCAAGGCGGCCTGACTCTTATGGCGGGAACCGACATCGAGTTTGCACCCTCCAGCCAAGTCCAAGCCGATGGGCCAATTAATCTCCAGGCTGGGACCAATGCACGCGCCGGTTCGATTGGTGGACAGATCATTACGGCAGGCAAAGTCATCGCACCAAGGATGAATGTCCTCGGCGGCGCTGGTCACGACTCGATCATGCTGCGGCACAGTCTGCCTCGAGGGCTCACGCAGGTAGACGCGGGAGCAGGCAATGACGTCATCAACGCGTCCGCGATGCGAGATCAATTCTTGGTGAGTGGCAACACCGGCGAAGACTTGATCGTCATCGGTGATCCAGTTCTGGCGCGCATTATCGGTGGAACCGGCGAAGATACACTGCGATTGACCGGGGCTGGACTGTCGTTGGACTTGACTCGAGTCGCACCCGATCGTTTAACCGGGCTGGAAACAATTGACATCACCGGTAATGGCAACAATTCGCTCACACTCGACCAGAGCACTGTAAATGCCGTGTCTGGCGAGACGAACACTCTCGTTGTACGTCGCAATCGGGGCGATACCGTCAATTTCGGAAACGGCTGGAGGCAAGTCGCCGATCAATCGATCAATGGCACGCTCTTCAACGTATACGTTCATGGAAGGTCCACGCTGAAGATACAGGCCATCAGTTCAACATTTGCCCAGCACGCACAGAGCATGGAACGGGCCGTCCCGTCGAATGGAAACCTGGATTCGAAGCCCACGTTGGCACCGAGCCAAGTTAAAGCCGTTCAGCCTGAGGATTTGTCCCTGGCGGTCAAGGCGCCCGGCGAACGTGATCCAAACTCCGTTAGCGGTCCAGCGTTGAATGACAACATCGATGAACTTGATTGGCTCCTGGCTGGCTCCTCAATGGCTCAATCGCGAAAAGTACAAAGCAAAGAGTTTGCCAATGGTGTTGACAGCCTGTTCTCAGACGAATACGGGATGTGGGAAACAATGTAAACTGTCCACCTCGAGACGCAACGATCTCCGATCCTGTGGATGACCGGTAAGGAGGTCGTGCCTCTGGAGCAGTTGTAGACTTGGCTGATGCCCCATCGGCAGCAGGAGGCGCTGCAACGACTCATGCAGATGGTCGTTCAGCGACTAGTACAACCCAAAAACGAAGGGAATCCAACGATGAGCAATTTGGCAAACTCTCCATTAAAAAACAAATTGCTGGGAGTCAGCGACTGCGACTAACAACGCAGCGCACCGGAACGCTTCACAACCGGCAGCGCGGGATCAATTCCTCGTCGCAACGTTTGCTAGTTTACTAGTCTTTACCGATTCAACTGATTCCATCTGTTAGACGAGTATTAGCCCAGATGGCCGAAAACCCAGGAAAAAAGAAGTGCGGATGAGAGGAGTTGAACCTCCACGACCTTGCGATCACTAGAACCTGAATCTAGCGCGTCTGCCAATTCCGCCACACCCGCAACATGTACCGACGAACCGCTGCTCGCCGTCTTTGACAGGACCACTATTGTTAAGCAACGGTTCACACTGTCAATGGGGATGCTTTGATATCCTGGCAACTCTGTGAAACCCAGCCAAAAAACATAACGCGCTAAGATCAGAGGAACATTTCAATCGTGCGGAATATAGAAAACTGCATAAGTGCTGTTGATGACCGAGACACCTGATTGGGCATCATGCGCAGGGAAAACCAACTTAAGTAGCGGCGGACTCCGCTGAAATCGCCGATCAATTAGAACCCAGCGAAATCCATATCTCGAACTCAAGCGGCGCAGCTCTTCGGCTGTCCAATCTCGCACTCGTCCTTGAGCATCACGCGGCTGGGCGCAAGTTCGCGATCGATCGTACCATTCCAATACTGAACGATTGTCCTGGGGAACATCTTTCCATGAATAGATTTCTGCGCGGCCTGCATACCATTTAAAAGTCTGTTGATACCTCGGTGTCAACCACAACGAATCAGGTGGCGTATTGTTATTAATCCAGTTGCAAACAGCTAGCCAATCAAAAAATACGCGATGTCGATCGATTGTGTCCAGGTTGGGTGTCGGTGCGAATAGCCTGCGATCCGCCGGAGGAATCGAATCGCTGACCCGATGGTAGTAAAACCTCGCTGATAAAGTTAGAGAGAGCAAACCAAGCACGATAAGCGGTCCAGCGCCAAGGCTAATTATGTCAAGATCTCGACGTTGCTCAGTGGAACTATTATACGATGCCTGAATGCCGAGGCCGACTGACCAAAGAGAAATCACCCACGTTAGAGGCACAATGATGTCGAACCAGCGAAACCAATAAAATCTCAACAGGCTGGCAGAAAACGCTGGAAAACCAGGGGCGATTATTACGTCGATTATTATTCCAATTGTTGCAACGCCTACTGCCACCCATGCAATTTGAAGCAGCATTAAGATTCCTCGTCGCCGTTGAGGGAAATCATCGTACATGGTGAGGAATGAGTTATGCCGATGGTCGAGTTTGGACAAGAACAAGCGATCAGAAAACCAGCAGCGGAAGACCCCGGTTACAACAACTAGCATTCCCAAGGTGAATGCGCCGGCGAGGTGTCGCTCGAGCGTAAATAGCTGCGGACTCAAATGATGCGCCAATCGCATGAATGTGTGTATTTGAGCCGGCCCCTGTGCCGCGTGCCCAGTCAGTCCCGAGGCTGCCGGCACGATACCAATTAATGCAATGGCACAAGCTAGAATGATCGCAGGGAATTGTTGACGTAGCGGTGCTTCGAGCTTATAGAAAAGACACCATACCAATCCGATTGACAGAGCCGCCCACCCGCCAGCAAGGCAATGCAACGCCGTTGCCGCGCCGAGCAGAATCCAGCCGATGGACCACCTCCCACAGATGCAGACAGCTAGCGACGCAATTACTAATGGGTACGCAAGCGACTTTGCTTCAAAACCACCCACCGCCCACTCACCTGCCCAATTCCCCCAAGTAACCGCTAGGTGCCAACCAGCCAGAAGCAACGGCGACAACATCGTCGGAATGGCCATGCTTTGCATCAGTTTGATCCAAGCCCACGCCGCGATTCCCCAAGCTGCCAAACGTCCGAGCCAAGCTACAGTTTCGAGCGTAAAAAAAATCGACATGGCACCGGCCACAAATCCAAAGAGTCCATGTGCGTTGGTCGATTCCAAGAATATGTCACCCGGAGCAAAGGCTCCATCCCATGCATGTTTGGCTTTCACCAGATAATGCGATTCGTTGATTCCAGGTGCTGCGTCGCCAACCAATAGAAAAATTACCGCCAAATGGATCAGCCAATTGGTTGCCGGCAGCGGAACAATCCGTTTTATTGGTTCAATGCTCATTAACGAATTAATCTCTAGATCAACCCGAAAGATCTGCTTCCGGCAAAGCTGGTGAATGCCCGAGTGGCATGCAAGTTTACCACGAGTTTCATTTTTTTCGCTTGTTTGCTTAGGCTAGCCAATTGACGCAGGAGTTCTCACGGGTTTTTCGTGTCGAATTGGCGTCCAAGCTAACCGTACTCTAACGTCGAATTCGCAGCCTCGATCTGGCGCCGTTGACGACTTGACAAGCCGCCTAAACGGGTCGCCGGTTTCTTCGGTTCTGTTAGTTGTTATCAGCTTGAAATGAATAAAATCTAAAAACTTCGGCAAAAAAAACCTGCTAGGCCCCTTGCTTTCTTGACTGACACTAGTTTGTGCGTAGAGTGGTGTTAGGTGCCTCAAAGTGTTATTGGGGTCAAGTGTATTTTCGCTCACCTGTTGCGCGCCGAGCATGCCTTAGAAATGGCACTCGCTTTAATCGCCAGTAGGAGTCGGCCATGGGCCACACACCAAAGGAAGGGTCCGATGTTAGTCCTCTCTCGCAAAAAGAATGAAAGTATCGTCATCAACAACGACATCACTATTGTGGTGGTGGAGATTCGCGGTGACAAGGTTCGACTCGGCGTAGAAGCTCCTAGAGAAGTGCCCGTTCATCGCCGAGAAGTTTATGACGCGATCCAAAGAAGCCAGGTCCCCGATGACGCGTCCAGCAGCTCCAATGCCGCACAGGACTAGGGTGATTTAGCCAAATTATTGCAGGGAAACTGAGACAATTCAGACTCTGCAAGCACGATATCCGCCTTCCCGCCTTGACATTCTGTCGACCCAGTTGGTTTGGGTTTCCGATACCACCCAAATCCGAGAGGGATCTCGGATCTAAGAATCTGTGGTAGCCTTGACCATTTCCACGTTCGCTGATAGAAATTCCCCAGCCATCAGTAATCAGCTCTCGGCAACGAGTACTGAAATGATTCGGCC
>SYJV01000039.1 GCA_005798335.1 Planctomycetaceae bacterium
AGCGAGTGCGCAGGAAATCTGGGCAAGCATGTTGAGTTTAAAGATAGAGCACGCAAGAATCTTCCTGGTTGCTGTAGGGGTCGCGTTCGTTGAGCGACGCCGGTCTTAAACGCAATACCGTTCAACGAACGTGGGATAAGCTTCCAGCTTGTCAACCTGGAGCGGAGTTTCACCATTGCTTGCACAAGATATTGACAAGCTGGAAGCTTAACCCACGTTCGTTGAACGGTATTGCGTTTAAGACCGGCGTCGCTCAACGAACGCGACCCCTACAGCAACCAGGAAGATTCTTGCGTGCTCTATCTTTAAACTCAACATGCTTGCCCAGATTTCCTGCGCACTCGCTTCGCTTCGGCGAACGGCAGGTAAGAGCTTACCAATAGTAACCCAAAGCGCAAGCAAGGAAAGACCGCGAATCACCTCGCTCACGCATCGGGTTACGGTAGACTCCTCTGCGCACCACTTTATGCAACGATCCAAAACGCTGCGGTATTTTGCAAGGTTTGATTTTTTTCACAATTCTGGAGACGCGGGGCAAAATTGTCTGCTAACCCGGATGTACAGAACGCCTCGATATGGGTGTAATACTTTGCCAATGTCTCCTGGTTGACTCAGTTAGCCCAGGCTAGCGAATGGAAGAATGTTAGGTTGGAGAGTTTGACGATTCAGCGGAAACCGACAGGATCGTCACGCGACTTGCTGGTCGCAGCACAACTACCCAACTGGGACAGCGGAAGCGGCAAGAAAACCGGGAGCATATTTTTGTAGGGAATCTAGGAACGGGCGCGGTTGATCGAGGGTCGAGATTCTTGCGCTTGCAATTCGACTTAGGTTCCTTACAAGCTTCAACAAACTGAGGGTCGGAGGTATCGGTGCAGGAAACTTCACGGGTTACCTTTAGTGTTTCAATAGGATTCTAGGAGGATTTGAGAATGTCAAGAAAGATACGCCAGTTTGGTTTGGCTCTGTTGTCGGTAACTTTCGTAGTAGCGATGTCTGCGGATGCGATGGCATTTCGCGGGTCCAGCGGCTCCACCGGTGGCAGTGCCGGCATGAGCGGTAGTAGTGGCGGTTCTGGTGGTTCGGCTGGCCGAGGCTTGTTTCAGCGCACGCGTGGATCATCGGGTGGTTCGGTCGGCGATGCGTCTGTCGGCAACAGTGGCTCGAGCGGTAGCAATGGTGGTGGTTTGTTGCGTAGAACGCGTGGTGGCTCGCACGGGTCCGCTGGATCAGTTGGCCAATCGGGTTCCACAGGTGCATCAACCGGTTCGGCTGGTTCCGCCGGTTCGCGAGGCGCGCGTCTGTTAGGTTCCCGTGGTGGCTCCAGCGGTAGCCGCTGAGCCGTCGATTTGAGTCGAAATTGAAGGCGTTTCCCGCGAAACGTCTGATCGGAAAGTTGGTTGGCCAGTCAACTCCGTCCCCGAGTTTGATCTGCACAAGAAGCAAATGGACTGCCAGCCAACTTTTTGAATTCTATCATTGCTATTGCGGCACTAACTATGGATTCGTCAAGTTGCCACGCCAGCGATTCGTCGTGCCCACAACCACGTCAGTCCGACCATGCTGCGCCGGAAATGACTCAGCCAACAAAACTGAATAGGCGCCAACCAGCATTACGCTGCGCGGGATTCTTACTGGTTAACTTCTGGTTGATTTTCCACTTATTGGGAATCGTTTTGCCTCCAGCGTCCGTGGAGCCGTCCCCGAGTTCAGTTCGCTCGACATTTTGGGCTCTGCGTTTTTATCCTCAATTGCTTTATATGGATCATGGGTACCATTTCTTTAGTCCGGATCCAGGCGATAGCACGCTGGTTCGCTTTGTCGCCAATTCAGATACAGTCGATCGCGCGGTTCGCGGTAGGTATCCTCACAAACGGATCTGGCCTCGATTGTTGTACCATCGCTATTTCATGTTGACCGAATCTGTTCCGCGCTTTGCAGAATTGGAACCAAAATTATATGAATTGTTATCCCGTTGTTACGCAAAGCGGATTGCAGAGAATCATCTTTGTTCGTCGGTGGAATTGTATCGAGTCACGCATCACATGACGGACGCCAACGTATTTCGCGCAGGACGAGGCTTGAACGATCCCGAAACTTTTGACGAAACCAGAATTGGAGACTTTGCGTGGCCAGGATCTTTCGCCGCATCGGTCGGTCGCTAGTCCAGAGAGTTGCCGCGATGCTGCAAGCGTGGACCGATTTTTGGTTCGCGCCGCAAGACCCGTTGAGCTTATGTGTAATGCGCTGCCTGGTCGGAGCAATGGTTTTCTACACGCATTTGATTTGGGGGTTGCGATTTGAGGAGTTTTTTGCGAACACGAACTCATGGCAAACCCAGGAATTGGTTTCAGCAGTCCAGGCCGATCAATTCGCTTTTTCCTTTTGGTGGATCACTCCGGAAAGTTGGAAATATCAAGTTCATTGCTTGTGCTTGTTTGTACTGTTTCTATTTTGGATTGGAGCCGCGGCTCGAGTTACCAGTTGGCTGGCGTTTGTAATCACGATTTCTTATGCCCAGCGAGTTCCCTTGGCAACGTTCGGCTTGGACCAAATTAACGGATTGTGTTGCTTTTATTTGGCGATCGCGCCATGTGGAGCGCGTTTGAGTTTCGACGCATGGTTCGTCAAGCGACTCGCCGCGGCGCGTGGCCAGATTCCAAGGATCTTGAATTCGCTGGAGAGTCGCCAGATGACCAGTTCCACTCGACTGGCTACTCGATTGCTGCAAGTACATGTATGTGTAATTTATTTGTGGGCAGGATTGGGCAAGTTAAAGGGTGAGACTTGGTGGAACGGCGAGGCGCTGTGGTTGGCAGCCAGCAATTTTGAGTATCAGTCCAACGACCTCACTTGGATCATTCACTTCCCTTGGTTTTATCAAGCGGTATCGGTAATGACTTGGGCGTGGGAAATATCATTTTCAATGTTAGTTTGGAACCGCGCTCTGCGGCCATGGATGCTCTGTGTTGGAATTTTGGTCCACTGGGGAATTGGCATGTACATGGGCATGTGGACGTTCGGGTTGGCAATGGCATTTGTATACGTAGCATTTATTGACCCCAAGGAAATTCGCCGCAATTTCGGTGCGGTTCAAATTTGGTTTAGGCAAAGTTGCAAATTCTTCCCTGTGAGCGCTTTGCACAACGGTACCTGACCAATACTTGCCACTTTTGAATCGTACCGCTTTTCTCAGGTGCTGGCCCTGATGAAACGTGGTGTAAAACTCAAAGAGTCTTGCAGCATTGTCTTGGGAGCGAGAAATCATGTTCGCGAGGTGTTTGTTGGTTCTTGCTGGGTTGCTAAGTTTGCAGGGCTGTGCTCCGGTCGACGATTCGCCAGAGATTTTGGTGGAACGCGCCCGGCTATTTCTTGATCGCGGAAAAGCTGACGATGCAATTGAGATGCTTGATCGTGTGATTGTGGCATGGCCCGAATCCGCAGATGCTTTTTTTGATCGTGCAAGCGCGCATCAACGAGTTGGCGAGCTTGAGGCTGCGCTCGACGACTTCAATCGAGCACTCCAGTTGGACCCGGAAGGTTCGCGAGTGCTAAATGATCGTGGAGTATTGCTGGCGAGACTCGGCCGTTTCGAAGAGGCGATCGCCGATTTCCGACGATTGTTGCAACTCGTACCCGGCGATGCGAACGGTTGGATGAATCTTGGTTTGACACAGCATAAACAGGACAAACTCGACGAAGCGCTAGCGGCTTATCGTCGTTCCACCGAATTGCAGCGCGAAGCTGAGTCGATGTTCCTTGAGGCGAGTGTGTTATATGAGCTGGGCAAGTACGAAGAATCCGCATCTCTGCTGACGGACGTATTGCAAGACGAGCCCGATTGGGCAAAGGCTTGGCTGAATCGAGGGCTGTGCCGGTTGAGTATGAATCAGGCCGAATTGGCCAGCGAAGACTTTCAGCAGTGCCGAGAGGTGGACGACCAAATGCAGTTTGCGGCCGCATTGAGCGAACTATCACGATCAAACCAATATCGTTCCCCGCCAGCGGTTGCAAAAGCGACAAAGTAGGGTGAGCGGCAGATGGGAATTTAGCGGATTGTATTGAATTCCTATCGCGTGGTTTGCTCTGTGATAGCAACACCAGCCGACTGAGCGGGCGCGGGCGTTGGCTGATTGCTCGGTGTTGGATCGGGCAATATTTGAAAGGTCGAGAGCATCTGATCATCAGAAGCTGCGAATCGTTCCGCGTCCGCTCCGCTCATCGTGAATACCAAAGAGTACCTTCGACCAGCGTCATCAGACAAGTGGCTGTAGATCCAGCGCACCGGCACATCAGAAGACGAGCCCACCACGACCACGCGCGCCATTCGTAGTCCCGAGACGGTGACGCGTTCCGAGGACTCCTCGAAGCTGCCGAAATTCTTGTCTAAAGATCGTCTGATGTCATCCTGTAATCCTGCGAGAGTCAGTTGCCGGCCTGCGTCCAGTTTGGGCAGACGAGTAATATTGCACTGGGCCATGACCTTGTTGTTTTCGATCAACCGCAGGATGGCCTCATCACCGCTGTCGATAATCGTTTTCCAGCGCCGATCGGCTAGCATCTGGTAACGCCCTGGAATGGATCGCACGAACAACATCCAGCGCGCCGGATCGTCTTGCTTGGCAATCGCCTGCAGTTGTTCAGCGTCCGTGAATTCGATATCCGTAGCTTCCTTGCGGATGATGCGAATACGCGCGGTAATCTCGAAACCCGGTTCAGCTTCGCTGATCGAGCGAACTTCTTTGATCACCAGTCCGGCCCAAGTCACCATAGCACCTGCGGAGGCTAATTGCGCTTGGATGTTGCCGCTGATCGTCAATTGCGTTGCCACGCCATGAGCGCTTGCATCCAAAGTGCCGCTTACCTTGATGGTCGCCACTCCTTTTTCCGCTTCAGCAATTTCGGCCTCTAACGAGGATTGATGGACAGCGTCCAGTCCGAACAATTCTTGGCAAGATTTTTCATCGATCTTCCACTTGGAGTTGGCTTGTACTAACTCCGCGGGCAGCAACTGATCGATCATGATCGAGTTGATCGGACTGTGCAGCAATTCGACTTCGCGCGCCGTTAGTGGTTCCGATTCGCAGTATTGCTGCCACGAACCGTTGTGGCGAGTCAGCTTTACCGCGGAACATTCTGAGCGCAGAGATTGGCTGGTCGAGTGACCAGAAATCCAAGTTTCTACCTTCGCTTCCAAATATTGCCGCGCAGCGGCAGCGGGAAGATTCTGAGTCGAATCGAATACGGTCAAGTCTTCGTAATCGAGAGTGCTGGTCGCTTTGACTTCGGCAGTTCGGACACTCGACTTCTTGGTCTTGTCCGGTTCAGCGACGCTGAGATTGCCACTCAGTTCGAGAACCATCCGGGTGCGAGTGCCCAGCGGTTGCTGGCTATGCGGACGCACTAGCATCTTCGCGCGATTGTTCTTGGTGGGTTGCTGAGCCGGCAATGGGCTGCCGAGCCAAGTTGCCGAACTGGCCGCAATCAAACTCACCAGAAATCGGCGCCGAATTTGGCTGGTCTGAGTTGTGGTCACCAAAAGGTTTATCGATCGGCTACTTTTCAATTCTGTGGTGTGAGAACCCGTCACGATCAGACAAACTCCCGGTTGAAGGTAAAACGCGGTTGACCTGATCTGGTATCTCGGCATCGATCCTCAGGTTTAAATAGTGGAGCCAGCACAGTCGTTAGAGATTAACAAGCACTCGCTGTTTTCTCACTTTGAGACCGAGCATGTCAATTTTGCATGGATTGGAGTTTTTTTCCCAACGAGTATCAGAACGCGGAGGAACGATAGAAACGCACGACCAAGTGAAAACACTGGAAAAGATGGACGTAGACGTTCAGAAGAAAATGTCAAACCATTTTTGCGAACTTTTGGCCTTGTTTTTGCATCGTAGTTTCGGGCCTGTTCCGATAGGACTGATTTTGTTGCGGTTTGAGAGCGATCCATCTCTGAAAGTCTGAACCTAATACTAGCCATTTCGCGTATGATTCAGGGTAGGAAATGCTGGAGACGCGTAACACAGGCCGTGTTGGGGCAACTTTAAAAGAGATGATGTTGCGAATAGCAACTCGATTGGCCCGTGGATTTTGCTGAGCCTCAGGAGGAGGTTCACCCCAGCCGTGGAGTTCGTTGGCGGTCGGAAGCCGCACGGAAGATGACGAATTCTCACTAGCAGGGATTAGGTAGAAAAATGCATCAAGATTATCGAATCGCCGTTCTCCGAGAACTTCGCGATCATCAAGTCAAATTTACTCCGCGCGGCAAGAGGCTCGAGCAGGCGGAACGAGCCGAGCGACTGCTGAGCGAATTGGATATGGCGCGCGAATATCCATTTGAGTTTCTCTACTACCGCGTCACGGATTATCGGCCTGATGAGGCGACGCGCAAACTCGTCACGGGCGAGGATGCTGCGCATGACCTGCGTCTGTTCGTCGAAGATGTGACTGATTCGTTGAATCTCAAGGTCGAAGAGGCTTCCGAGCCCGTGCACACTGTCGAAGATCTCAGCAAGCTATTCAACGTCTCCACGAAGACCATTTCGCGCTGGCGAGATCAGGGGCTGGTTAGCCGCCGATTTGTATGCGACGGGCGCAAGCGAGTTGGATTTCTGCACAGCAGTGTCGAGCGGTTTGTGGCTCGTAATCGAGAGCGCGTGCGCCGCGGCGAGCGGTTCAGCCAGATGACCGATGACGAGCGAACGGAGATGCTTGAACGAGCACGCCGCTTGGCGGTGGACGGTGCCAATTTGACCGAAGTTGCACGGCGACTATCGGTTCAATTGAATCGCAGCGTTGAGACAATCCGTTACACGCTGAAAAACCATGACGCTTGCCATCCCAATCAAGCGATATTCCCATCGCAGCGTCCAGTGCTTTCCGACGAGGATCGACGTTTGATTTACCAGCAGAGTTTGAGCGGCACAAATTTGAGTCAATTGTGTCGTCGTTACAAGCGAACTCGCAGCAGCATTGTGCGCATTATCAACGAACAGCGAGCGAAGCTGCTATATGAAGTCCCGTTGGAGTTTATTTTCAACGAGTCATTCGAAAATGTGACGCCACAACTAGAAGCCGAGATCCTCGAATCGATGCCTGAGACGATGATCCCGCCTCGAAAGATGCGTCCACCGAGTGGACTGCCGACTTACTTGGCCTCGTTGTACGACGTTCAGCTTCTGACTCGTGAGCAGGAATATCATTTGTTTCGCAAAATGAATTACCTGAAATTCAAAGCCAGCCAAATGGTCGCTCAACTAAACTCGTCCGATCCGTCGTCTGTCGCGATGGACCAGATTGACAAATTGATCGCCGAAGCAGTCGAAGTCAAGAACCAAATCGTGCAAGCCAATTTACGCTTGGTGGTATCGATAGCCAAGCGACATGTGGGAGGCTCGGATGACTTTTTTGGGTTGATCAGCGATGGCAATATGTCGCTCATTCGCGCGGTAGAAAAATTCGATTACTCGCGAGGGAACAAATTCAGTACCTATGCGAGTTGGGCGATTATGAAGAATTTCGCTCGTTCGATTCCCGATGAATTCAAGCACAGGGATCGTTTTCGGACAACCGACGAAGAAGTTTTCCTGGGGCACCAGGATACGCGGGCCAACCATTTCGCGTCGGAATTGGAGCAGAAACAGCGGGAGAAACAAATTAACCGCATCCTGCATCGACTGGACGCGCGCGAACAGCAGATCATCATTCGTCGTTTTGGTTTGGACCACAAGCAAGAACCGCTAACATTGAAAGAAGTTGGCGAAGAGCTGGGAGTAACCAAAGAGAGAATTCGACAGATCGAGGCTCGTGCACTCACCAAGCTACGCGAAGCAGCGTCGATGGAACACATCGAACTGCCCGATTAGGCGAATAAAAGCCCGACGCGCTAGCGAGTGCGTCATTCCTGGCACTCATGCACTCGCTGGCGCACTTGCGAATCGGGCTTGTATTGTTGTACTTTTCTACCTTTCCGATCAGTTCGCGCGCAAACCACGCGGAACGAGAAATCTCTCTAGCCAGCCAAAGCCAGCCTGGACAATCAGCGCGAGTGCTGCGGCGGGAATCGCACCTTGCAAGATAAGGCTTATATCGGCCAAGCGAATTCCCGTTAGAATTGGCTGGCCGTAGCCACCGGCGCCGATCAGGGCGCCGATAGTAGCTGTGCCAACGTTGATCACGGCTGATGTTTTTATGCCCGCGAGGATTGATTGCGATGCCAGGGGCAATTCGATCAATCGCAAACGAGCGCCGTCAGGAATCCCTAGCGCCAAGGCCGATTCGTGGATCGCTGGGGATAGCCCTTGCAGACCTGTAAAAGTCCCTCGCACGATCGGCAGCAAACTATAGAGGAACAGCGCAACGATCGCCGGCTTGGCCTCCAAGCCCAGTACGGGAATCATGAAAACCAGCAACGCCATTGAAGGGATTGTTTGGATCACGCCCACGACACCCAGAATCCACGCACCCGCCTTGGGAAACTTGTAAGCCAGGATTCCCAAAGGAATTGACGCAAGGATCGCCATCGTCAGTGAAACCGCGACCAACGTCACATGTTCGTAAGTGTTAACCCAGAATTTCTTTAATCGGCGCTGAAAGACACCCCCATCGTCTTGAGCTAGTTCGATTTGTGTATCGACATTCGCATGCAGAAATTCGGAGGCAATCGCAGGTTCAGGCTCTTTGTCGATGCGCGATCGAGCGTTCAGTTCGGCCATAGCAGCACTGGTGATTTTTCCTTCCAGACGGCGAAACTGCTCGACAACTTTAGGAGCCCGCGATTCTAGGTCTTGGCGATAAACGATCACTGCGTTATAGAGCGGAAAGAACGCGCGATCATCTTCCAGCACCAATAGGTCAAAAGATATGATCTCCGGGTCTGTGGAATAGAGATCAATCACATCGATGGCTCCGGATTCTAATCCACGGTAAGCCAAGCTATGGTCGAGGCCCGTGACCTCGAATTCGGGCAGCGCGTATGCTCGCGTGAGTCCGTGCCAACCGTCCGGACGTTCGATGAATTCATCAGAGAAACCGAATTTCAGGTCGGTTTGATTTTTTAACTGCGAGATTTTCGTGATCCCCAACTTCAGTGCACGTGGTTTTTTCATACCCAACGCGTAAGTATTGTTGAACCCTAGCGATTCGGTCATGCGAATTCCCATGGGCTGGATTTTCGCGCGAAAGTCGCTCATTTGCCGAATCTTCGCGTCTTTGAGAATCTCCGCTGACAATGTCCCGGTGTACTCAACGTAAGCGTCCAATTCGCCGATCACCATCGACTGCCAAAGAAACTGAGTACCACCCAACTCCGCTTTGTGCTCGACACGTGCGCCGGCATGGATCGCCAATCGGGTCAGCATTTCACCGAGGATGACCGACTCGGTAAAACTCTTCGAACCAATGCGGATCGTGGGCGCATCTGAACTCTGCGCAGGTTGAGCGTGGCAGCGGACTATCGCCCCAATAGATAAGAGGATTAAGGAAACCGTAGTCATTATTTTTCGGCTAGGGTCCATCGTCCGAATCTGCGCGGCAAAGTGCATAAACAATTCCATGGGTGATGCTTGAGAATCCGTAAACAAGGACGGCGGCCAATCAGCCAGCACCTATTGGACAAACTCGTTGTGCATTGATAAAGCGTGTGACAAACGGATCGGTGGGTCGCTGCTGGAATTCATGGATTGTTCCTCGCTGAACAATTCTGCCGCTCGACATCAAGATCAGATCGTCACCGAAAAATGCCGCTTCGCCCATGTCGTGAGTTACCAAGACCACCGTTTTCTTAAGTCGCTGAAAGATGCTCTGCAAGTCGTTTTGCAGGTCGAATCTGACTAACGGGTCCAACGCCCCCATCGGTTCATCGAACAATAATAGCGGAGGGTCTAGCATCAGTGCGCGCATGATCGCCACACGCTGACGTTGACCGCCAGAAATCTGCGTGGGAAATCGGTCGAGAGCTTCGCGCGGCAGTTTAGTAAGTTCAGCCAACTCTTCTACTTTAACATCCATTTGCGCCGGAGTCATCTTGTTCAAATAGCGAGCCATCAAGGTGACATTTTGGCGAACGTCCAGGTGCGGAAAGAGGCCACCATCTTGCAAAACATAGCCCATGGAGTGCCGCATCTTCAGCACGTTCTTCGATGTAATTTCCACGCCGCCAAACCGCACTTGACCGGTGTCACTGGGAATCAAGCCGATTAGGATGCGCAGCAACGTCGACTTGCCGCAGCCGCTGGGACCAATCAGCACGACCGTCTTTCCCGGTTCCATAGCTAGGCTGATCGGCTCCAATACTCGCAAGCTACCGTACGATTTGGATACGTTTTCTAATTCCAGCATTGTTGACGACCTTTGTGCGACCGCTGGCAAGCAGTCAATCGCGAACAATAATCCAATTTCGAGTTGTCATGTGATTCCATTGGAGTCTAATTCAATATCGGATAACCATCTGCACGAATTGTAAGTGAATTGGTAGTGATCAATCCATGATACGCGTTTATATTCCACCTTCGGCGCGAGCATTGGCCAGCGGCAAGGAATTCGCCGAAGTTTCTGCCACGACGGTGCGCGAAGCCGTCAAGCAGTTGGATCAACTGTTTCCAGGAATCGCTGATTTGTTAATCCAGAACAACCAGTTGCGGGCTGGGTGGTGTGTCTCGATCGGTGGCTCAGTTAGTTCGCTCGGACTGCTGACCAAAGTTCCTCCCGATAGTGAGGTTCATTTTTTACCTCTGGTTGGAGGCGGATGATCGGTCGAGCGGCAGATACTAATACAAGCCCGAAGCGCAAGCGAGTGCGAGCCTGGATTGATGCACTCGCTTGCGCATCGGGCTTGTATTCGCATTCTCGCTTGGTGAGGACGTCACTTCTGAAAAATGGTTATTTAGGATTGATCGAATAACATTCCTGGTAATATGAAGTCGATGAATCTTGTGCGGAAACGTGGGGATTGCACCCACATCGGATCGGGTTTTCTACGGAGTTTATCGAGTGCTTCGAACTCAATCTTTGCCAAATGCTGATCAGCTAGCGTCACTATCTCGACGGAAGTTTCTCATCGATGCGGGGATGTTCTCGTCTGGCATAGCTTCGATAAATGCTCTGTTGAGCTTGGCTGCGCGGGCGGAGAACTTAGTTGAGCAAAAGTCGGCAGCGGCAAACTCATTGAGGCGTCAACCGAATGGAAAAACCGCCAAGTCGGTGATTCTGATTTTCAATTGCGGTGCACCCAGCCATACGGACCTATGGGATATGAAGCCCGACGCTCCAATTGGAATAAGAGGCGAGTTGTCCCCAATTGCAACCAATGTTTCAGGAATACAGATATCAGAGTTAATGCCCAGGCTAGCAACACGGATGGACAAATTGGCCATCGTGCGCAGTGTCTACCATAACCATACGAGCCACAATTCTGGCATGCATTGGTCGATTGTCGGCAAGCCCTATCGCATCAACAGTACGCTGATCAATCCTTCGCGCACGGACTTGCCCAGCTTTGGCACGTTGGTCGGCTGGCTCGCACAGCGCGACGGTTTTTCTGGGCACGTTCCACCATATGTCATTACTCCGTTTCCGCATTGCGATAGTTTTCAATACATTACGCCTGGCCAATTTGGCGGTTGCTTGGGAGTTGCCTACGACCCGTTCGTGGTCAATGCCGATCCAAACGCTACTGACTTTCAAGTAACTGGGCTACGGCTTTCGGCATCGACGACCAAGGTTCGCATGGAAGATCGGCAATCGCTATTGCAATCGATGGAGACCAGTGGAACACGAATCGCAACTGACGTGACTGAGGACATCGACGCCCAGCGAGCCAAAGCGATGAGGTTGGTTGTGTCCGGGAAAGCCAGTGATGCTTTTGATTTATCGCGTGAGCCTGACCAAGTGCGAGAAAGGTACGGCCGACACAGTTGGGGGCAATCGCATTTGTTGGCCCGACGCTTGATCGAAGCCGGGTCGCGCTTTGTCACGACCGTCAATGGACCGAGCATTACGTGGGATACTCATTTAGACAACTTTCCTCGCTTAAAAAACAAACTGGTTCCACCCATGGAGCAAGCTTTTGCGGCGCTGCTGGATGATTTGAGCGATCGAGGATTACTGGACGAAACTCTGGTGATCTGGATGGGAGATTTCGGACGCACTCCAATCATCAACAAAGATGGCGGACGCGATCACTGGCCACAGTGCTATTCGGTAGTGCTTGCCGGCGGCGGAGTGCGTGGCGGCCAGGTCGTTGGCGAGTCAGACGCAACCGGCGCTTACCCGCGGCTGCGGCCAGTCACTCCTGCCGATATTCACGCTACGGTGTTCAGCGCGCTGGGTTACGACGCATCTCGCTTGACGTATTTGACCGCCGATGGTCGTCCAATGCCTGTCTGCGACGGTATGCCGATTCACGAATTGCTGTAGCATGTTGGTGAATAAACGAGCGACTTGCGACCAATTCTTAGTAGATGATTGATGACGAAACTCTGCAAAGTTCTTTGCCTGTTAAGCGTGTTGATCCACTTCGGCAGTATGCAGGCACAGGATACTCTCCAGCGATTGTCCTACAACCATCCTGGTCTGGTCGTGGATTTGGGAGTCGGCTTGTGGGCATGGCCGATCCCTTGCGATGCAGACGGTGATGGCGATTTTGACTTGCTCGTCTCGTGTCCGGACAAGCCGTATAACGGTGTGTGGATGTTCGAGAATCCGACCCCAGCCGGTAGCGCCAACAAATTGCCAGTTTTCAAACCAGGCCGACGATTGAGCGGTACCGTGCATTATGTGATGCCGAGCTATATCGGCGATTCGCTGCGCGTCTTATCTCCCGGCGTCGAGTATCGAGATTTCACTCGCACGGGGACCGAACAAAAGTCGATCTTACCAATTCCTGCAAAGTTCTATATTCCCGAGGGTAAACAGCCTAAGGGGCCAAAAGTACGACACAATCAATGGCGCTTGGTCGATTTTGATGGTAATGGTGCATTGGATTTAGTGGTGGGCATCGAGGATTGGAGTTACTACGGTTGGGACGATGCGTGGGACGAACAAGGGAAATGGACCAATGGACCTCTGCACGGTTTCGTGCTTTGGTTTAGAAACACTGGCACCACCGAGCAGCCGGAATATTCATCACCCGCGAAGATCGCCGCTGGTGGTTCGCCGATCGATGTCTATGGTTGCCCGTCTCCTAATTTCAATGACTTTGATGGCGATGGAGATCTCGATCTGATTTGCGGCGAGTTTCTCGATAGCTTTACGTACTTTGAGAACGCTGGCTCGCGCTCGCAGCCTAAATATGCGGCGGGTCGCCGTCTGACGAAGCCCGACGGGGCGCGATTGGCGATGGATTTGGAAATGATCGTACCAGTCGCGTTCGATTGGGACCGAGATGGCGATAAGGATTTGATCGTAGGTGACGAAGACGGACGTGTCGCGTTGGTCGAGAACTCTGGTCAATTCACCGAGCAACGAGTACCGATTTTTCAGCAGCCAAAGTACTTTCAGCAACAAGCCGATACGCTCAAGTGCGGAGCCTTGGCAACTCCCTTCGGAGTCGATTGGGATAACGACGGGGATATGGACATTGTTTCGGGAAACACGGCAGGCTATATCGAGTTATTCCAGAATCTCAGTGGTAGGGCGGTCGCTTATCCCAAGTGGTCCGCGCCTGTGCGACTAACCGCTGGTTCCAATGTTTTTCGCGTCCAAGCCGGTCCCAACGGAAGCATTCAAGGACCAGCAGAAGCGAAATGGGGTTACACAACTTTAAACGTGGCTGATTGGGATGGAGATGAATTGCCAGATGTGATTTTCAACTCCATTCTGGGCAAAGTTCAATGGTTGCGAAACGAGGGCAGTCGCGCGTCGCCTAAACTGTCGCCGCCGGCGAGCATTGAGGTTCAATGGAATGGACCAACGCCCAAGCCGCGCTGGACGTGGTGGCGTCCGACAGGTAAAGAACTGGCGACGCAATGGCGCACGACGCCCGTGGTTGTCGATCTAACTCGCGACGGGCTGCCGGACTTGGTTATGCTCGACCATGAAGGCTTCCTAACATTATTCGAACGCAGCTTACGCGATGGCCAGCGCATTTTGTTACCGCCGGTTCGCTCGTTATGCGATGAGCAAGGTCGACCATTGCAATTGACTAATCGAATTGCAGGTGGCAGTGGCAGGCGCAAGTTGGCCGTAGTCGATTGGGATGGTGACGGAATTCTGGATCTGTTACTGAACTCCGCGAATGCCGATTTCTACCGAGGCTTGGGCAAGACCGATGGAGTTTGGCGATTCCAAAACGCCGGGACGCTTGCCAAGCAGAATATTGAAGGCCATGACGTTAGTCCAACCGTCGTTGACTTCGATGGAAATGGCGTACCCGATTTTCTGGGTGGTGCAGAAGATGGCAGGTTCTACTTGATGAGAAATGATCGCAACATTTCTCGTGTTGGACTATGACATAATCTCGGGATTTCTTCTAGAATACGCACTTTCCAAACCCTGGCAAGAATTGCATTCACAACTCATGAATCAGCAATCGAATACGCAAACCGATCGCGATGCGCGGCAACTACGTTCGCACCGTTGGTTCGGACCTGATGATTTGCGAAGTTTCGGTCACCGTTCGCGCCTCAAGGGCATGGGGATTGACGATGCGGATTTTCGCGGCAAACCCATCATCGCCCTGGTCAATACTTGGAGCGATCTGAATACGTGCCATTCGCACTTTCCGCAGCGAGTCGACGAGATCAAACGCGGTGTCTTGCAGGCAGGTGGTTTTCCGGTGGAAGTACCGGCAATCAGCCTGGGCGAAATGCTAATGAAGCCCACCACGATGCTGTATCGCAACCTGCTCTCCATGGAAACTGAAGAGCTTTTGCGATGCAATCCGATCGATGGCGCCGTGTTGATGGGAGGTTGTGACAAGACGGTTCCTGCGCTGATCATGGGCGCGATATCCGCGGATATTCCGAGCATCTTTTTCCCGGCTGGGCCAATGTTGAAGGCGCATTGGAAAAACGAGACGCTGGGCAGTGGGTCCGACGCTTGGAAGTTTTGGGCAGAGCGATGTGCAGGCAATTTGTGTGATGGCGATTGGAACGCGATTGAAAATTGCATTGCGAGATCCGCTGGTACATGTATGACGATGGGCACCGCGTCAACGATGGCGTGTATTGCCGAAACTCTCGGATTGACGTTAAGCGGTGCTAGCAGCATTCCGGCGGTGGTTGCCGAACATAGCCGACTGGCGGTTGCTACCGGACGGCGAGCGGTTGAATTGGCGTGGAGCAATTTGCGTCCGAGCCGATTTATTACTCCTCAATCGATCGACAATGCAATTATGACTCAGTTGACGATCGGTGGTTCCACCAATGCAATCGTACATATCATTGCCATGGCGGGACGAGCGGGAATCGCTTTGTCGCTCGACCGATTTGACGAACTTTCCGAGAAGGTTCCTGTCCTGGCCGATCTACGCCCCAGTGGCAGATTCTTGATGGAAGATTTTCATCAAGCCGGCGGCCTTGCAGCTTTATTGTCTCGGCTGCAGGACGTTCTTAACCTCGATTGCCCGACCGTCGGCGGCACCACTTTGGGCGGCCAGATCGCTGGCGCAGAAGTTCTCAACGACCAAGTGATTCGCACTCGCGACAATCCGCTTTGGAGAACTGGGGGCACTTGTATATTGCGCGGCAACTTGGCGCCCAATGGCTGTGTTATCAAAACGGTCGCGGCCGAATCGCGGCTGTTGACGCATCGCGGTCCTGCACTAGTATTCGATAACTATCCTGAGCTGAAATCGAAGATCAACGATCCCGATCTACCGGTGACGCAGGACACGGTCCTGATACTCAGGTCCGCTGGCCCGTTGGGTGCGCCCGGATTTCCCGAGTGGGGCATGTTGCCAATCCCTCAAAAACTGCTTAAAGCGGGAGTGCGCGACATGGTCCGCATTTCCGATGCTCGTATGAGTGGCACAAGCTACGGAACCTGCGTTTTGCATGTTTCACCGGAATCCCATCTCGGCGGGCCACTCGCGCTGATTCGCGATGGTGACATAGTGGAACTGCACGTCCCGCATCGACGGTTGAATTGGTTGGTGGACGACGCAGAGATCGCTCGCCGTAAAGCCGCTTGGCAGCCACCCACCAATCGTTGGAATCGCGGTTACAATAAGCTGTTCGCAAATCACGTGACGCAAGCACATGAGGGCTGTGATTTTGATTTTCTGGCTGGACGCTCGCCAGGTGCTGAGCCCGACATTTTCTAGGGAACGGATGCGCAGTCGCGCGAGAAAGCTCGACCGAGATTAGGCATAAACGATCCACGACCTGTGAACTTTCCGAACAACCCAATACGTCGTCCGCTAACTTAACTTGATTTTGTATTTGACTGGAATTTGAACATGGATACTCAACCAATTACGTCCGCTCGCCTGGCAGCAAGCGTGATATCCGTACCGCCGCTGGCGCGGGACGCAAACTTGCGCATTGATCGACACGAAAATCAGCGTCTGGTACGCTTCCTGGAACAGGGCGGCATCTCGACGTTGTTATACGGCGGAAATGCAGTCCTATATCACGTTCGACCGACCGAATATGCTCAGTTGTTAACCGTGATTCGTGATATCGCTGGTGCAAGTACTTTGATGATTCCATCGGTCGGGCCCGCGTTCGGAACCATGATGGACCAAGTCGGTGTTTTGGCCGACTTTGATTTTCCAACTGTTATGGTCCTGCCTCAAAAAGAGGTGTGCGACAGCAGTGGCATTGCCACCGGAGTTCGCATGTTTGCTGAGGCCTATGGCAAGCCCATAGTTTTGTACCTCAAGCACGACCGATGGTTGGCACCGGAATCCGTCGGAAAACTCCATCGCGATGGCATTATCAGTTGGATCAAATATGCAGTTGTCCGCGATAATCCGTCGCACGACGATTACCTGCGCGAAGTCCTGGCCCAAGTTCCTGGCGATATCGTGGTCAGCGGAATTGGTGAACAGCCAGCGATTGTTCACCTGCGTGATTTCGGGGTAATTAGTTTCACCAGTGGTTGCGTTTGTGTCGCACCTAGCCGATCGATGGAAATGCTGCGTGCAATTCAGCAAGGGCAATACGATGAAGCGGACTCGTTGAGGCAACAATTCTGTGGCTTGGAAGATTTGCGCAATGCTATCCAACCCATTCGCGTTTTGCATCGCGCCGTTGAACTCGCTGACATTGCGAAGACCGGTCCGATGTTACCCATGCTCGGCGAACTATCGGCTGACCAAATCGCCAAAATAAGAATCGCCGCTCAAAGTCTGTTAGCGTGGCAACAAGCGGCATTTGTTTAACTCAGGGACCGTCCAACGAATCAGGCTATAGAGTGCATCGCCTCTGCCGCTCAACGACGACAAATTCCTACCGAATTTCTACAACAGCACAAGTTCGGACAATTTAGAAATTAGGAATAGCCGAGAAATAAGTGTCAGGTACGTACCTGACACGAATGGCACTGTAGCTTACGGCATAAGGATTTACGATCACGAGGCGACTCCGAGTTCGGCGTGGTATTGAGCCCGTGGCTTGGTCATCAACGCGAGCACTTTCGGGCGACGCTTGTTGACGCGCGGCTCGACACGATC
>SYJV01000358.1 GCA_005798335.1 Planctomycetaceae bacterium
ACGAACGCATGTGGACAGCGATTGCCACTTGTAAGAAACAAGAACGCAACTTCTTCACCTATTTGCACGATTCCATCGCCGCTCACCTCAATCAGCAACCAAATCCCAGCTTGCTCTCTGAATAACTCCGTGAACGGTTACAATTGCAGAAATTCAGTTGGATTGGTTGCGAATGCCTTCGCTCTTTCTCGCAAATCCGCATTATCCTCCAATACTCCAGCGCTGCGATGCGCAGGCAATTCCACCAGTTCCGTCACGGGCGGACTATCGAAGGTCGAATAGGTATGGAAGGCCCATTTCGCATTTGGTGAGAAACTGTAGTCATGCGTGCCTCGATGGGCTTGCGGAGTGACTCGTTCCAAAGTTCCACTGCCATCCAGCGGGACACGATAAAGATACTTTTGTGTGGCGTTATCCGGCGACGCAAGAAAATAGAAACATCCCAGTCCGCTTCCGCATATTCACCACAACGCGAATATTCTATTGGCACTCGTAGAATTACTCTGACCCCTTCATGCACGTCAAGTTTTACAATGCCGTAGAATTAGCCCAGCGACATCAACATCGCGCAGCGCCGACTGGCCAAGCCAACCGGGCTGGCTGGCGACGATCGCGCCTATTTGCGATTGACTGCGTGGCGGCGCCCCGTGGGAACCTCGGATGAGCTGTGCATCCAAAGGAATACAGCGATTGGCCATGTCGAAATGCAGCTCGACTGGATCGTATCCCGGTTTGCGATGAATATCGACCGTTCTTGCATAATTGGGAGCTTGGGCGTCGTTCAGCCACCAATAATAGGCTTGCCAACTCGACTGGCTGGAAATCAGGATGACATCACCGCTGCGATCATGGTCCATTGAGTAACAAGCTCGCTCGGTCCCCACCAAAACTTCTTCGATGCCAGGCAGGCCGCGCATCAATGCGGCCACTTTGGCAATCGTTTGCGCATCGCGATCTTTGACAAAAACGTGGCTGAATTGATGATCCACCAGAGCCCAGGCAGGACTGTTGTGGACATCTAGTTCTTCACCTCCTTCAGCTTGGTTGATAACGCGAATCAATCCGGCCTCGCGTAGGATTCGATTCGGATAGACAACGTGATTCACTTCCGTGATTACGTATTCGCTGGCAAATACGAACACTGGCTCGGTAGAGGCTGCGGCTCGAAACTGAGCCACTAACTTCGCCAGCAGGGTATCTAGTTCCTGCACGGCCTGAAGTGCTTGCGGGCTGTTGGGGCCGTTTTTTTGTGCGGCATAATCTAAGTGCGGAACATAGATGAAAAAAAAGTCTGGACGAAACTGCTGAAAGCCCACCACTGCGGAGTCAACGATCCATTGGCTGGAAGGAATCCCCGCCAGTGGCCCCCAGAAATGTTTCAGTGGAAAATGTCCTAGTTGATCGCGCAAGGTTCCGTAGAATTCGACTGGCTTGGTATAACACCAAAGCGACTCGCTGCCGTCCGGATTATGGATTGGAGCGGGCATACAGATATAATCAGCCCCACAGCCTTTGCTGAGCATCGGAAACCAAACCGCGCTGGTGCGCGTTTGGGGCAAGCCGTGCAGCAAATCCCAGGCTTGAGGTCGCGCGATCTTGTCATTCCACGCGGTCCACATTTCAACTTTGCCCTGGTCACGCCAGAAGAAACCATTGGCGATCACGCCGTGTTCGCGAGGCAGACTGCCGGTGAGCATGTTGGCTTGAACAGGCCACGTCACCGCGGGAAAGCTGGCCGACAAACTGCCTCGATCACCCGCGCTCGCCAGCTCACGCAAGTGCACCATGGCATCCACATCTTGGCTGCGCAGTCCAGGAATCGAGACAAAGACTAATGGGGATGACGACATGAAACTATCATTTCTCTATAAACTAAGTCGATCGAAACCACTGGCCTGCGGTAATTGCCGGAACCAATAATATGGCCACCGCCGCGCCATACCAAGGTCCGCCACATAGCGCCGCAACGCAAGCATCCAACAATATTAAGGTGAGAATTGCGTGCTTGACGGCCAACTGCACCTTTCGAGAAACTGGGTGCAAGACCGCTGAAACGCCTCGATTGATCACCGTAACAGCGATCAGTCCCAACAACAAAAGATATGCTTTCTGTGGATCGATTTTCCAAACTCGTTGCTGGTCGGCCAGCATAGGCAAAGCAGCGATTATGGCCATACCGATCATTTCCAAACTCAATCCCAGCATCAATCCCGCCTGCGAACTATCGCGTTCTTCGCGCCGAGCAAATACTGTCACGCCAACGATATAAATGCCGATTCCCAATGCCAACCATAGCAGCAATTCCGCATCCGGCTCAGCGTTGCCCACGGACAAACTAGTCAAACCGACCATAAGAATATTCAACCCCCGACAGGCACCCATGAATAAAGGGCCAATGAGCGTCGATTTCAAGGGCGAGTTGTAAGCCCGCACACAACCGACCAGCAGCACGGCCGCTACAAACGACAGCCCCATCCACAACTGACGCGACTCAACTAATTGCGTCGCGAACAAGATCAGAATCGGTGCGACCAACAGGCAGCCGTTACCGACGTGCCGCGCTACGACCGGCGATATTCGTCCAGCCGCCAGAGGTCGCGTCGCGCGCGCTTGTCGATCTTCTTCCAGATCATTGACATCGTTCCAGATCATTCCAGCCCAATAAGCCAGAACCGACGCGAGGATGACGAGGACCATCGTCGAGGGACCGACAGTTGTTCCCGTTATCAAGACCGCCGCCATCGAATCAGAAAGGACCGTAAATACATTGGGCAGCCGAACCAATTGCGCCCAATCGCGCCAGCGCCCCCAGTCCAGATTGTCAGGCTCGCGAGAAACCGGTGTTTCACCAACGTCGTCCATGCTGGGTTCCCAGACTCCTTGAATGTGTGCTAGTTTTCGACCGACTGCTTGATGACTTCGCTTAGGTCCCGATCGACTAACCCTGTCGCACCGCGACCTTCCTCCATGCGCGCTTTGACATCGAACTCGATATCTTCGTGGTCCAATTCCCAAAATTTCGTGATCTGTTCGGTTGCCAGCGGCTGATAGGAACGAAACAGTCGGAAACCAACTCCTCGAGCTGGGTCGCTGGTGTACCACCACGGGCTAAGTGGAACGTTCGGATCCTCCGACTTCCATTCTTCATCGGCCGACCCCAACTTTGCCGCGCAGCGCAACAATTCCGGTTGGTCCTGCCAACCGCCGCCTCGAACAACGCGCTGTTCGGCCAAGGTTGGCCACTGAATTGCATCGAAGAACGAAAGTGTCGAAGACTTGCCCGCGAACTTGGCAAATCCTTTTTCACAGTAGCCTTCGATGGTCCACTCCATTACGTTGCCGTGCATGTCATACAGTCCCCACGCATTAGCTTTCTTGGTGCCGACTTTATGGGGCAAACTCTCAGAATTGCCGGCGTGCCAAGCGAAATCGTCCAGGCCCTTGGGATCATCGCCGTGCGCATAGGCAGTCTTGCAACCGGCGCGACAAGCATTTTCCCATTCGGCTTCGGTCGGCAGGCGGTACTGATGTCCCGAAAGTTTGCTCAGCCACTTCGTATATTGCTTCGCTGAAAACTGTGTCATTGTAACGGCAGGCAAATCCGGTTCGTCGCCAAACTCGTAAGTAAACGCTGCTTCGTACAGGGGCGTGGGAGCGGTCACGGCATCGACTGTCCGTTCTTGCGTCACTTTGCGCAAGCCATTGGATTCCAACTTCTTGAATATGTCGTACATGCTCATGAAAGTCTTGTACTCGGCCCAACTGACTTCGTGTTTGCCGACCCACATCGGACCGACCTCAACGGAAATCTGAGGTCCTTCGTCGGCTTTGTGTCCCACCTCTGTCTCCGGGCTGCCGATCAGAATCTTGCCTCCCGGTACCGGCAACATTTCAAACTCGACTTCCGTACCTGGAATTTTCATGCGGTAAGGAATTAAGTATCCGTCCTCAACAGCCACGAACCGACCAGAATCTGGCTTGGATTTGGTCAACCCCAGTGTATCTGCCGCAGCATCAGCCGCCACCGCGGAGCAGACCGCTTGAGCCGAGACGATTATCGCAACCAACAGGCTCGCCGTTTGCAGTAAAAGACGCATCTTAGTAACAAAATCCTATCGTCGAAAGACAATCAAACTCACCCACAGCAGCAAACACAGTGCATTAGCAACCGAAAACGATAGCAGTAACCGATTGGGAATTGACATGGGCATACCGCTTCGTCGCCGAGGTTTCAGCGTTGTGTCCTCAAAGCCCTTGCGCAACACTTCTTCATTAACGTTGGGTGGGCGGGTCAACAATACAAACGCAATCACAAACCACAGTGACGAAAGCCCAAGTGCCAAGCGAAATACGCCTTCTCCCAGCCACTGACGCATTGTCACCAGAAGCGCCAGTAGCACTAGACCAGCACCCAAGCTACGAACAATTGCGTTCATGCGACCCACCATGATAGTTTGGCGCTGGTTACATAGTAGTTCTGCTGCCTGACTCGGCGTCCTGACGCCGACCGAGATGGTCGAGTGGCTGTGTGATTATGAGCGCCGCAAAGCATTATTTCCGCCGATTTCGGTTCAGATTTTTGACTCAATGCGCCACAGATATCCTGTATCCCACGCATTTTGATGGCGTGTGACATGTTAGGGGCGCCGACCGATTTTAACGTCCAGTACCATGGCCTTGCCAGCCCGCACGATTTCGATTTTTACGATGCTGTCGATGGCTGCACGACCAACCAACACCATTAATTCGCCTGAGCTATTGATCTTATGCGCATCAATTTTCACGATGATATCCCCCGGCAAAATCCCAGCGGCCTTGGCAGGCGAAACGATCTGCGGATCATCGTGAAATCGGGCGACCACCGCGCCGCGCAGATTCTTGATGCCAGCGGCAGCGATATCTTCTTCCGTCACATCGCGCAATCCAACGCCCAAAAACCCACGCGAGACATGTCCATCCCGAATCAAATTCTCTGCAACCTCTCGTGCGACATTGCTGGGAATGGAAAAGCTGATACCACGATAATGCTCGCCGACGATAGCGGTATTGACACCGATGATTTCGCCCAACGCATTCACTAGCGGTCCTCCGCTGTTGCCGGGATTGACGGCTACATCGCTTTGCATCAAATCACCGTACGCGGGCGAGCCCAGCAACCTGGAATCATAACGAGTCCCTTTCAAATTGATCCGGTGCTTGCCACTGAGAATGCCAAACGTGACCGACTGGTCGAGTCCATAGGGACTGCCAACTGCCCAAACGGGCGAACCAACTTCCAATTCGTCGCTGTTTCCCCAAGTGATCGGCATCAGCCCGTCGGCATCGATTTTCAGTATCGCCAAATCGGTCAGCGAATCAAATTGCACCAACTTGGCTTCCACGACCCGCCCGTCGCTCAACGATACTTCGAATTTCCCCACGCCGTCCACAACGTGATGATTGGTGACGATGTGTCCTTGGGTGTCGATAATGAACCCGCTCCCCTGCCCCAGCAGTCCGTTGCCCGGTCCGAACTGATCAAACGGAGATGTCAAGCTCTTAGGTGCTGGGCTGAGTTCCTTCGTTGCCAAAGGTTCCGGCTCGGCTTTCAAATTGATGTGCACGACGCTCGGTCCGGTGCGCTGGCTGACTAACTTCGAAACCTCGGTCAACGACTTAAGCGAAACATTGTTCAATCGCTGGCCGCTCATCTCATATTCGGCTCGCAGTTGTCCTCGCGACCATGAGTAACGAATGCTCTCTACCAGCGGCGGTACGACGACGCGCACCGAGATCATCAACACCAGGACAATCCCCAGGCTCAACGCAGTCGACAAAAAAAGTTGACTCGACTGAGGGCCAGAATGCGCCGCTGCCAAATGAGAGATTGCTCGAGTGCGTGACTGAGCACACAATTGAGATTCGCTATCCCCAGTTTCGGGAAGCACAACTTCTTCAGCAATTTGTCGAGGCTGGGAGCTGCACGAAGTACGCTGCAGAGACTTTTCCTCGCGAACTGCTTCACTCGCAATCTTGGTTTTGACGTGTCCAATTTCAGATTCTAGCGAATCAACATCGGCAGCTAGCTCTACAAAGTTGGGCTCGTCTCGCATCATGTCCGCTACTCCACACAGAACTTCCGAGATTGGATCAGTCAAAGTCCTGCATTGATTGTAGCCGCATCGCGATCCGTTTTGCAAAAAAATACTCCACAAAGGTTAGTTCGCGCCCCAGACTTGTGGCAACAATCGGGAAATCCAGCAATTTCAATCAGCTAACCAGCCACATTTCCTCATTTCAATTCCTGGGTAGACTTATTACCCATATGCGAATAAGGCATTTGCGGCGACTAATCAGCGTGCTTCGGTTTCGCAGTCTCACGTCAAGCAATCCATACTACTTCCCTCATTATTTGCTAGGTAACACCATGTCCGACGCACTTCAGCAGAGCATTTACGAAACGCTCAGCCAATTGGTGTTGATCGATCCGCATACGCACATAAATCCACATAGTCCTGCGAGCAAGACGCTGGCGGATATTCTTGGGTATCACTATTACACGGAACTTGCCCATTCCGCCGGCATGCCTCGCGCTCATATTGAAGAGCCCGGAATCGATCCCAAAGAGAAAGTTAGACGGCTTGCTGAGGGACTCGGGCATATCGATAATACGGCGCAATTGGCTTGGCTGCTAGAATTGTCGCGCGAGCTATTTGGCTTTGAAGCTGAGAGAGTGGACAGCTCGAACTGGGAGTCGATGTACGATGCTGCCTTGGCCAAGATGGGCCAACCCGACTGGGAAGATCAAGTGCTGCTCAAGACCGGTTTAGAAGCAGTCTTTCTTACCAACGATTTTGATGACCCGCTCGATGGATTCGATACACGACGTTATGTGCCCTGCTTGCGCACCGACGAGCTGGTATTTCACTTTGTCAAAGCCTCCGTACGTGAACGATTGCAAAAATGCTCGAATACTCAGGTGCACTCGATCGACGACTTCCGTCGAGCGCTAAAGCAGCGATTCACGCACTTCAAGTCGCGAGGCGTGCGAGCGTGCGCAATTTCCTTGCCGCCATTTTTCGCACCCGTGGAAGTCTCTGACGCGCAAGCCGAGTCTGCGTTGGGGCGAATTCTATCGCAAAGCGAAAATGTCGATGCCGACTCTCGTTCGACGTTAGGTTACTGGGTGTTTTGGGAACTGGCACGCAACTGTGTCGAAGCCAAGTTGCCGTTTGACCTCATGATTGGTGTTAATCGAGCCGTTTACCCCAGCGGCGTGTTTCAAGGTCAAGATCTCTACGACAGTCGCGTATCCTTGATTCAATATCGCGAGCTGTTCAACGCCTTCCCACAAGTTACGTTTCCAATTTCAGTTTTGGCGAGTGTTACGAATCAGGAACTGGTCAGTTACGCCTGGATCTTCCCAAACGTCGTAACCAATGGACACTGGTGGTATAGCAACACACCAAGCTTTGTCCAGCGCGACCTCCACGCGAGGCTCGAAGCCATTCCGCGTAACAAGCAGATAGGCTACTACAGTGACATGTACAAATTGGAATTCGCACTTCCCAAATTCAACATGTTCAAACGTTGCTTGGCGCGCGTTTTGGCGCAACATTTTGTGATTGACTGCCGCTGGTCAGAAACTCGCGCGATCGCGTTGGGCCAACAAATTCTGCGAGGAAATGTTGAAACGATATTTGGCTATCAATAGGTGACTCGCTGATCTTATGATATTGGATCAGTTGAATGGCAGTTGGCGCATAGCTGGCTTGTCGGTCGTCCAGTCAAGCTTGGTAGCCGGAGTTCCCTTCTGGATGGGATTGGCTACATTATTGGGGTGGTTTTAGAGTTTCATTCGGTAGAATGGTTTTCGCAAGTGGAAATGAGGACGTAAGCGTGTTAGTTACCAAACCGGCCCCGGCATTCAAGGCACAAGCAGTTTTGAGCGACGGCAGCTTTAAGGAAGTATCGCTCGAGCAATTCAAGGGCAAGTATGTCCTGTTGTTTTTTTATCCGTTGGACTTCACGTTCGTTTGTCCGACGGAGATTATCGCGTTTTCCGATAGCGCTGCGGAATTCGAAAAGTTGAACGTCCAAGTTCTGGGAGTGAGCGTTGATAGCCACTACTCGCATTTGGCATGGCGCAACGTCACCCGCGATCAAGGTGGTTTGGGGCAAATCAACTATCCCTTGATCGCTGATATCAAGAAAGAAATCGCGCGCGCCTATGATGTTCTGCTCAACGATTCGGTAGCCCTGCGTGGATTGTTCTTGATCGACAAAGAGGGAGTAGTACGGCACGAAGTCGTCAACGATCTGCCTCTGGGCCGTAGTGTCGATGAAGCGTTGCGCATGGTGAAAGCGCTACAGTTCTTCGAAAAGAACGGCGAAGTCTGTCCCGCGAACTGGAAAGAAGGTTCGCGCAGTATCAAGCCGAACGTCAAGGACAGCAAACAATTCTTCTCAGCCGAGTACGCGCGCTAGTCGATCCAGCGCTGGGTTCGCGCGCGTTCAAAATTCGAAATTGGCGGGTTGAAAGACGATTTAGTACGTGAACGCCTTCGCCGCCAATATTAAATTTTGAACGCGCGACCCATTATGCCGTCGGTGCCCATCACGCAAAGCACATTGGCGCAGCAACATTTCATATTATCGCCACCGGTTGGGGGTCTATTTTAGAAATTCTCAAAAGCTCCATTTGACCAACAGGCGCCGGTCACGTCTTAATAGGAGAGCTGATCTCACTGCGGCTAATGTGCTCGTGGCGATAGGCGAGGTAACGTGCGTGACAAGCTGGTCGAGCTACTGCCGAAAATCTATCGCTACGCTTTGCATCTATGCGGTGATCGGCATTTGGCAGAAGATCTTGCACAAGAAGCGATGGTGCGGGCGATCACTAGCTGCTCAAAACTGGCTGACCAGCGGGCTTTGAAAGTATGGGTGTTTCGCATCGCTTACAACCTGTGGATCGACGATTGTCGTCGACGACGCAAAACTAGCGATACCGGACAGTGTGCGATCGATTTGCTGCAGTCCAGCGAGCGGTCGGCGGTGGACAATTTTGAAGTGCTCGACTTGATTTCCTTTGCGATGCAAGCGATGCGGCAATTGCCAGATCGGCAGCGAGCGGTTTTGCACTTGGTTGCGTGTGAGCAGTTGTCGATCGCGGAGGTGGCACAAGTGCTGGGCATCACCACTCAGGCTGTCAAAGCGAGTCTATCGCTAGCGAGATCCCAAATGCGAGAAATATTGAAAAAGGCACGTTAGACTTATGGCTTGCGAGCATCGTGAACTGATTGATTTGTTTCTCGCCGACGAGCTGGGGAAGCCAGATCGCTTTTTTTTCGACGAACATCTCTTATCGTGCGAAGAATGTCAAAACGCAGTCAACGAATCGCGATTGCTCGACGAGCTACTTGTAGTCGGAAACTCGCGCGAGCCGGTCGATCCCAACTGGTTGCTCCAAGCAGTTGAAACCATCGAGAGAGCCAACCAGCAAACGTCGCGTCGACCAACTGTTTTGGGTCATCAGCAGAGGTTGGTCGCTGCCGGCTGTTTGGCTGCGGCAATGATCATGGCGGTTGGGACGCTGGTGAATTCGATTTTGGGGCCAGTGTTCAATGATCATTCCGAAGATGTTTCTGATAATTCCCAGAACCAGAGCGTGGTTATTGCTGGTCAGTCGCCAGCGAACTCGAAGTCGATTTCGATTAACAGACCAACTGTTGTGGCCATGGAAGGCTTCCTAGCCGCCAGAGATCCGTCCGTCGATGACTCGTTGGAAGTTTATTGGGTATTGCCAACTAAATCTAAGTTTTGATGCGAACCTGCAAACTAAATGGAGAAATGAAATGCATCGCTATTGGTTTACGCAGTTGATAGTACTGTGGATAGTGTCCTCGTTTACCGTGTTATCGATACCTTGCGCCGGCCAGACCGACAAACCGGCACCATCCAAGACGGATGGCGATAGTCGGAAGGTCATAGCATTTAGTCTCAAGTACGTCAAAGCCGAAGCAGCAGCGGAAGTACTGAAAACACTCTTCGATGGCTACGACAAATTTGCAATAGGGGTCGACAGTAGGCAGAACGCAATCATTGTTTCCGGCTCTGAGCAAGACATTAAGCGAGTCAAAGTTGCTCTGGAGGTGATCGATAAAGGTGAGCGGGAAAAATCGACGGACGAAAAACAGATTAAGGTCTTTCATTTGCAGAATATGTCGGCGCAAAACGCGGCGCAAACCATTCAGATTCTGTATCCTGATACCAATCTACAACTTGCCGTTATTGACCAGTCCAACAAATTAGTCATGCATGGACCGCCCATTGAGCTCGAAGTTGTCGAGAAGCTTCTTCTAAATTTGGATGAAAAACAACCCATTGAAGATAAGTCTCAAACAGATTTCTTGTCCCTGCCCAAGAACGAAGATTTGCTTACGGACGGTGGACAGTTTATCGATCGCATCGCCAGGTCCAATGATGTCGAGGTTGCCGTTCAAGAAGGTCTTGGCCTTGTTATGCTCAAAGGCACTCAGGAATCGGTCAAGAAAACGCTCTCAATCATCGATGTTGTGCGGAGAATTCATGCCGCAAAAGGAAATCCAGATCCTGACAGCAAATCGACTGTGGCCGCCGAGAAAATGCTTCGCGTTGTGTGGCTGACCAACAAGCCGCTCGGCAAGGCTTGGTCGAGTCCGGATGCTATGCTCAAGCCAGTCATCGACAAACTAGCGACGATGGGCTTCAAAGATGTTGGCGTTGCCGGGCAGGTATTCGCGCGATGCAAATTGAGCGATGTGCCTACCGATTTTAGCGTTAAGGGACGCGTGGCAGAGCCTGAGTTTAATGTACAGGGCTCGCTCAGTTACAGCAGTGCGGCCACAGACCGACTCGACGCAAAGATCAAGATTCTCGTATCGGTGCCCAATCCGGACCGGGATGCAGCTCAATTACAAGCGGCCTCCGTGGGAGTAGTCGTGCAGCTTGTCGAAAACAAACCCGTTGTGTTGGCATCGACTCCCATGGACGACTTGCAATCATTCTTCGTCGTACAGTTGCTCGCGGGCGATTAACAATATGCGACCGAATCGCCGAATTGCGGCTCGAAGATCCGATGCTTGGCGCGGTATACGAAGTTCTTTCACGGCGTCACAAGAGTGGTCACCACGATACCGCCGAGCGACATAACGAGCACCAGCTATGATCCCGCTCTTTCTCGATACCGTCGGCTTAATTGCGATTTGGGATGAAGACGACAATGGCATCAGTTGGCAATGCCGTTCTTCGTTGAGATTTTGTCCACGCGTAGAAAGCTCGTTACAACCCCGCTGGTACTAATGGAGTGCGGCATCGCAGTTGCGCGGCGGACTTATCGTGCGAATCCCTGCGACCTTCGGCAAGCGCTGCAGGCCAACGAGGGATTGATCGAACCGACCTTACAAGACATCGCACAAGCGCTCGCCAGGCGCTTACCCAAAGAGGCAGCTTCAGCTACATCGATATTATTAGGCGAGCGGCAGATGGGAATTTACCAATACAAGCCCGAAGCGCAAGCGAGTGAGAGCCTGGATTGACTGGTGCGTGGTTTCGGCACTCGCTTGCGCTTTGGGCTTGTATTGGTAAATTCCTATCTGCCGCTCGCCTTAATAGTCCGTAGTATCTTGCAGCACGATCTTTGGCTTTTCATAGATACTTGTTCGGGCCAGATCCGATAGGGTGGATTCGCTTAGCGAATCGGAGCAGACAAAGCGGGCGACGATGACGGTGACATTGTCGATGCCGCCGCGCTGATTGGTCAAGTCGATCATGGCTTGGCAGCTTGCCGACGGTTCGAGTTCCTGACTGACAAAGTCGCGCATCTCGTGATCCGCGACATGGCGGTACAAACCGTCGCTGCACAGAATCAGCACATCCTCATTCTGCAACGCGACTTTGTAAACCTCGGCTTCCACTTCACGACCACCCGCGCCCAAGGCATTGAACAACACATTGCTCCACGGTGAACTCTGAGCGTCTTCCTGCTTGAGTCCTCCCTGACGCACTAATTGATTCGAGACGGTATGATCGGTAGTGACTTGGCGAATCTCGCGATCGCGCACTAGATAACAGCGACTGTCGCCGGCATGCACTACGTACGCTGTCGGCCACAGCACGTAGGCCATGGTCAGCGTAGTTCCCATTCCGCGGTGTTCCACTTGCGCGATCGACTCTCGCTCAATCGCTCGATGGGCAAGCGTGAACATGAGCTTGAGCTGATCCATGAACTTAGTATCCCGATCCGCGTCGCTGGCAGGGAGCCATTGCAAACTATCAACGAGCTGGTTGATCAGCAACTCGATCGCCAAAGCGCTGGCTCGATTGCCAGCTTGATGCCCGCCCATACCATCGGCGACTATGAACAGCCGAGCGTAGGTAGGACCGAACAATCGCGGCGCGGACGCCGGTTTCAAGCTGGACGCCTGAGCCAACATCGACTTGTGAAGTTCGGCGATCAGAAACTGATCCTGGTTATTTTCTCGCCGCCTACCGATATCGGTTTGTCCAGCACAAAAGACGTTCGCCAGCATGAGGTGCTCCAGGTTCAGCTATTTTCGTACGGTTAATTGGAATACAGCCCGCATCGATTTGGCCGATACGCTGGCCGGTACACCGAAAAAAATAAAATCACTCACGTCAATCGCGCGGGAGTGGGAAATTCGATGGCGAACTTGGTTCCTCGCCCAACTTCGCTTTGAACGCTGATGCGGCCTCCGTGAGCTTCGATGATTTTGCGTGCGGTGGGTAAACCCAGTCCCGATCCACCGCTCTTGGTTGAATAGAAAGGTTCGAACATTTTGATGGCAGTATTCTCGTCCATTCCACAACCCGTGTCGATCAGGTCCAATGCGACACCCTGCGGAGTCGAGTGAGTGCGGACCACCAATTGGCCGCCATCGGGCATGGCTTCCATAGCGTTCTTGACCAGATTGATCAAGGCCGCTTGTAGGGAATCGCTGTGCAGCAGGATGCTCGGCAAATCTGGATCGATATATTGTATGACGTCAACTTGCAACTTGTCAGCTTGCGCTTTGAACAGCCGCAGTACGGTTTCCACTTGTTCATTTAGGCTGCCCGGAGTCATCTCCAAATCGCGCATCCGCGCGAAACGGAGAAAATCGTGCAACAAATTCTCCATGCGCTGACACTGTTGCCGAATCATGTCCACTTTCGCCAACGCACGACGCCTTCCAGGCCATTCACTTTCAGCCAACTCTTCACTTCGCAAATCCAGGGTCATATGGATCACGGA
>SYJV01000359.1 GCA_005798335.1 Planctomycetaceae bacterium
CACGAAGTTCACTCCTAAAAGGTTCTGCCGAAACAAAACCTAAAAAGGTGAACTTCGTCCTTCCGTGCTGCAACTGGTACCTTTTCTGGCGCCTATTACTGGTACCTTTTCAGCGCTCAGTGACACTGCTTCCCAATTGAGTCTACGCGATCGCGACGCGATTCTCTCAGGAACTCCAGAAACTCGTCCGTTGATTCATTGCTCGGCCACAAATCCGTTTTCAGACCCTCGGGGTCTGTGCAGGGTTTGACATTCTGATCAGTCAATATCGTGGATAATTCAACTCGATCGGGCATCGGCGGTAGTGTATCGCGGCTGATTCCCGCTTAATGCCGTTTCCAATCTGACGTCATGTTGCTAATGAATTCCTCCACGCTGGCAAACTTTCCGATTGCCAGAGCCGCTTGAATGAGTCGTTCTGTTTCGCCGGTAATCTCGATTTGTATTGCGGTTCCCCTCGTTCCGTTCTTTGGCGGCATCCTTGGTTAACTCTGGCACAAACGGTCCGGCAAGTTAACGGTTTCCAAAGGATGGACACATGCCGCAGCCAGAGTTTCTGAAGCGAATTCAGTCGCTTGACGTGGCGGAATCGGTGTTATGCGATGCTGCCGGTTCCATCTCGATTGTAACTGATCCGGCCACGTTGCCTCAGCCAGCTTTATGGCGTGCTTAAACCCGTCGGCGAGGCATGCAAGAACAAAATCGGTTCCCCCGTCCGCAAGCGGACGGTCCCCCCAATTTTGATTCTTGCACGCACGCGTCGCTCCCGCCTGTGACGGGTTTCTATGCTCGCCATCAGGCTGCGGCAGTTCGTAGCCGGATATCACAACTCAAAGAAAGGAACTACCTCATGTCTAACACCAACACATCCACGTCCACCGCGAAGAAACCGGTTTTCAGGAAAATCCTGCCGGGCGGCATCAGTGCAGCCGTCTTCGAAAACACTCGCGATGGCCGGACCTATCGTAGCGTCAACCTGCAGCGTTCCTACAAGCAGAACGGCAACTGGAATCGCATGAGCATGTATCTGGATCACCAGCACATACCGTTCATTATCGAAGTGCTCCAAGGCACCTGGCAGTTTCTGAACGAACATCCGATCGGCAGCCAGCAAGCTCACGCTGTCGAGACTGATTCGGGCGAAAACCTCGAACAAGCTGCTGAACCCGATGCGGTCGTCGAACAGGCACTCGACTCCGAGTTCGATGCGTAACCCAATCAATCGCCGGTCCCGGATCGTCCGGGATCGGCACTTTAACTGAAAGAGGAATCAACCTATGACACGCCCTATTCAAGTCACCTTGCAGTTGACACTAATGGTTGCACCGGAAGTCAGCCGCGACGAACTAAGGCAGGAATGCAACCAACGACTCCGCTATGCGTTTGAAAGTTTTCTGTCCGATTCGCCCAACGCCATCCAATGGATCGCCATTTACGATTCGGAGCGACCGCTGCCCAAGCGACGACCGCAACTGGCTTCGGTCCTAACTAATCTCGGCGTCGCGTCCGTGGTCTGGTGCATCGACGACGTACGTGAGCTTCGCCCTGACCTCACACGTGAACAAGCCGCTGCCGTGCTCAATGCTGTCATCACCAAACACGATGCAAGTTGCGGCATCGGCTGGGACACGCTTGAGCAATTCGCCGAGATGCTTTACGGTGAACCTCCCGACTTTGATGAGTGAGCTGATGACCGAGCTTGACGACCTTTTCGACGACATCTTCCACGGAGCCGCTTTCGCTGCCTTCGTGGAAGAAGCTCGACTTGCTGGGTCTTTTCCCTGCCCGACCAAAACCCGGCAGCGAGCTTATCGCTATTACGAGCAAGCCTTGGCGGAAAAGAACGCCAACAAAGCGCCTCGCGACGCCAAGCTGTAGGCTACTGACAAGCGGCTTGTTTGTCCGGTGCCACTGGTGCCATGGTGCGGATAAATTCGCTTGCCAGAGTCTCTCAATCCGGCTAATACGCCCGTGCAACTCAGGAGACACTATGACCAACGAACCCGCAGCAACAGCCGCTTCCACCAAGACGCCGACGCATTATGTCTACACCGTGAAGGAAGGTACCGGTGGCTCAAAGAGCATCTGGACCAAGATCGGTGCCGCATGGAGCCATGCCGACCACAAGGGCTTTTCAGTGCAACTCGATGCCCTGCCGATCGATGGCAAACTCAGCCTTCGTATCCCGGCGGAAGACAAGGCTTAATTTGTAGTCTATGGACATAGATGAGGGTTGACTGATACCGGAGTATCAACCTCATTGTGCCCTCGACGATTTGATAGGTGCAAATTGAACGTACCTTGACTCTGATGACCATTCGTGGCACAGTGGAATGCAGAGGATGCTTATGCCAATTAACGATTCACAGCAATTGAGACGCTGTTGCCCAGCGAGGCAGACGCATTGCTGGCCAGTGAATCGATTCGCCAATTGGCAACGCACAAGTTGGACAATCGTCAAAGTGTACGTATACAACTCTTGGACGAAGATGCAGGAACCGTTACCGTTCCGTCGTCCGCCCTTCGATTGTTCGTTCAATTGTTATCAGAAATGTCGCAAGGTCACGCCGTGACGCTATTCCTGGTGAAGCAGAAGTGACCGCTCAACAGGCTGCCGATTTGCTCAACGTGTCGCGATCGTTTCTGCTCAAGTTGCTCGACGAGGGCCAGATTCCATATCGATCTGTTGGCGTGAACCAGATCGTTCGTTTGGACGATTTATTAGCATTCAAACGAAAGGACGATGAGGTCAAGCTGAAGATTGCCGATCACCTTACCGCCGACGCTCAGGAACTCGGGATGGGGTATTGATGGACCATCCGATCGTGGCGATCCTCGACGCCAATGTACTTTATGCGGCACCTCTGCGAGACCTGTTGATTCGATTGGCTCAAGGTGCAAAGGCGGTACCACTAAGCAACGCACCTTGACTCTCATGACCATTCGTGGCAAAGTAGAGATAGAGGTTTCCAATGAATATTCAAGTAAACGGCGACGTTGAGCGGCTGATTCAATCGGCTTTGGCTTCGGGACAGTATGCAACGGCTGAAGAGGTGCTGGCTGCCATGGCATCGGTCTGGAACGAGCGGAAACAAAAAACCGAACGAGCAGAATCAGCGAATGCGGGCGAGTCAGCTTACGATGCGTTCAAGAAACTCGGTGTCATCGGGTGTATGCGAGCCGGTGCCAACGATTTGGCGACCAATCCAAAACATATGGAGGGTTTTGGTAGATGACCCTCTATCGCAGAGTGCTTCTGGATACGTCTGCGATCGTCGCGATTTTTGTACCCAACGAACAGAATCACGCTTCTTGTGTAGAGACGCTCGCAGAAATCCAACGTCCGCTACTCACGACCTGGCCTGTATTGACTGAAGCTCATTACTTACTGCGGGATGATCGAGAATCACAAGCCGCCTTATTGTCGCTTGCAAAATCACCAGTGTTGGAATTGGTACCCCTCGATAACGAGTTCATAGCTTGGTGCGAGCAGTTTGTGAAACGCTATCAGGACCAGGAAGTCCAACTTGCCGACGCTTCGTTAGTTTGGCTTGCAGAGCGACTTCGGACCAACACAGTATTTACACTGGACCGTCGAGATTTTTCGATCTTTCGCATCCAACGAGAAAGTTCCACCGAAGCATTTCGAATTCTGCCGGGCGATGCCGACCACTAATGCTTCACCGCCAATAGCCAGAATCATCTACCAAATCGCGGATCGGAACGCGTAGCATAGTAACGTACACATGCCATTCTCAATGGCAACGAGCGTAGGACGTTCGCCTTGGGTGTAGCTGAACGATATTGGCACTTGCTTGCCGATGCACTTTCGGATGCGTGCTACTTCAGGAGCTTCGGTTTCCACTTCCATTATTGGTTTGCGTCGCATTGTGACTCCTTTCGTTAAGACGGCTGGTCCATGTTGTAGAAGCTATTCGAATCCTCTGACACCTTTGGTCAACCGTATTCTCGTTGCCATGCATCTTCGACAGCACTCTGCAATTTTCGAATTGGATTGATTGACGAAGTCCTTTCCTTCGTCCGTATCCGGTCACAACCAAGCGACCATTTCACGGGCAAGCTAAAGCCGCAGCCGGACAAATCAAGCAGAAGAATCGGCTCCCCCGCCCGCTGCTGAGCTGCGGGCGGTGCCCCCAATTTTCAGCTTGATTTGCACGCGTTCCGCTCCGGCTTAAGCGGCTTTCATATGCTCGCCGTGATGGTCGCTGTGGTTGCGACCGGACATTTCAAACCAAAGGAAAGAAAACGTTTATGTCAAACAATAGATCCACTCGTCGCAGAAACTCGTCGCTTCCCGCCAACCAGACTCGAGAAACCGGCAACGCTGAAAACATCCGAGATCAAATCGCGAAATCGGTTGCCGTAGCTAAGACCCTAGAAGCTAACACGCTATTCCCATTGGGCAACATCATCGTCACCGAAAATGCTAAACGCACGCTCAGCCAGACTGAAGTGACGGAAGCGTTGACAAAACATGCCACGGGAGACTGGAGTGCGATGTGTGAAGACGACCGCTACCAGAATGAGTTGGCTCTGGATCAAGGTCGGCAAATATTCTCCGCCTTCGATAATACCAAACGTGCATTCTGGATTATCTCCAAAGCCGACCGTTCAGCAACCACGATCCTCCTGCCAATCGACTATTGGAAGCTGGATGAAATGCAATCGCACTACTAGGCCGCGATGGCCGTCGCTTACAACTCAAACAATAGGAGACACACATGTCAAAATCAATAACAACCAAATTCCTCACTCGTTACCCTGGTCCATTCGCTTATCAAGATGGCAGCGATGGCGTGGATGCAACGTTCGATATCTTCTGCCGCACGACCGGAGACCACATCGCTTCGACTTTCTATTGGGATGCCCGTCTGGAAAGCGAACTCGAAGCCAACGTCATCACTGGTTTGCTCAATACGTTGGTACCAGATGAAGAACACGACTGGATTTCAAGCAAACATGAGTTGAGCGACAGCAAGATCGCGGCGTTTCGCGGGATGCACCCAGGACCGTATCGCTCAGCGAAGTGCAATTGCGAATATCGCGGTCCGGGTTATGAAGTCCGCTCGGAAACCACGAGTAACTGCGTTGTCTACGTTTACGACCGCTCCTATCGCGGACAGGCACGACTTGTCACCGCAGTCATCGCTGAGCTGCTGAACGCAATGCAATAAGTGCTACCGATAGCCATTAAATTCTTTGACCGCGAGTTCCTTGCTCGCGGTCTGCTCTGTTTTTTCTCGCTCCTCCATCGAATCATCGCTACGAACTCTACAGTCTTTAGCCGCGTACCTCACGCAGAAATCCGTCGAACTCTTGCCTCAAACTGTGCCTATCTGAGTTAGTCAGTCGCTTGGCTGACCTGCGTTTCTAGGCGGACGGACGAATTACTGAAACCATCAGACATCTTCCCTAACGAAGTTAGGAGGCCAGTTTTACAATAAAACCGCTTTCAAGCCTATTGACCAGCCAACCGGATTGTCATCATGCTGACTTGCTGGCATGTCAACGTGCAAACATGCTTACAAGCTTGATTTCATTCGGGCTTTTCACGTTACCAATCTGCAAGCAAGACGGCTTTGCGGGCAGCCATTGAACCATGTTGCCAACAAGCTGAAAAACACATTGGTATAGTTGCTGACAAGCAGGACATTTTTTCCGCTTGCCAACCAGCCAGATGTGCGCTATGCAAGTTGGCATGCCCATCATCGCAGTTGCCAACAGTAAAGGTGGCGTCGGAAAATCGACCACCGCAGTTCATCTAGCCGCCTGGCTTTACGAGCAGGGGCACAGCGTCGTTCTTGCTGATTGCGACAGCCAACAGAGCAGTTCGCAATGGATTCGCGAAGCCTGCCCTGGTGTAAAAGCTGTGCGCCTCGATGATCCCAACCACATTCTCAACGAGTTACCCAATCTCGCACTCGAAGCCGATTACGTTGTCGCTGACGGACCAGGCAGCCAAACCGAAACGAGTAGGGCGCTCCTGCTCCGATCACAGTTTGCCATCGTCCCTTGCAAGGCTTCCATGCTCGAAGTTCGTGCGCTTGCCAAAGCTACCGAAGTGCTCAGGCAATCGCAAGACATTCGGGGCGGACTTCCTAAAGCCATCATTATCTTGAGCATGGTCGGGAAAAACTATCGGCTCACCAAAGACATGAAAGAAGCCGCCGCAGCGCTGAATCTGCCCATGGCCAAAACTCCGATGATTCTCCGTCAAATCTACGCTGATGCACCTGGACAAGGTGCAGTCGTCTGGAACTTGGGAGCCCGCGCCCGCGAAGCCTCCGACGAGGTGCAGCGCATATTCTCCGAGATTTTTCCAGAAGCGAAGTCTAAACGCAGAAAAATCAAGCGAGAGGTGAGGGCCACATGAAAGAACGCAGATCGTTAGTCGAAGGACTCAAAGCCACACCTACTGTTCAGGAACTCGAAGAAGCCTTTGTCTTCGGTGCCAAGAACAAACCAGATGCATCCACAGCTGTTCCAATTGCACAGCCCATCGCCGCACCAGTAGCTATGGTGCCGGTTCCGCTGCCCCAAGCAACCGAGCCACTGCCAGCATCCATACAACCTGACCGCAGCATACTTCCACAATTGGCCGGTCGCGTACCGGTGACCACTCGCTGCCGTCCCGAAATCGCTTCCGCACTTAAACGCGCCTCGCTACAACGGCAACTTGCCGGAGCCGAACCTTACTACGTCCAAGACATCATGGAAGAAGCACTGGAACAGTGGCTTGCGGAACATGGATACGTAAATTAACGATTGATTTGGCTGACTACGATCAACGGATCATGATTCCAGAGTCCTACGGATCGCATTCATAGACGTTCTTCGAACACCAGCTTCACTGGCGAATTTTGGCCACAAGGCAATTGCATCCTGGATGCGATCGATGATCTCGCGCGTTGTGGATTTCTTGATGCCAAACGTGTGGGCTAAGGCTTCCAGGTGTGATCGAGTCGGGTTTCGACCCTCTCCCATAATCGTCGTACAATGTTCACCCCCAGGTCCGGATGCGAACGTCAAATCGAAGGCGGGAGAGACGCGCCATTGGCGTCGCTCATCCATGAGAAATGCGAAGTTCTTGGCATGGTCGTCGCGATTGTGAGCCAAGACATTGAACGCAGCCATGCGAAAAATCTTTGTGGTTTCTTTCATGTTCCGCGTGAGACTCAGCGCAGCTTTCATGGCGTCCTTATAGTCAAGTGACGGTAGCTGGTGGTCCGTCTGAAGCAGACCTGACAGTGAGTGCATATGAATACGGTTATTACCGATACGATCGAATCGCTGTACGCCAAAAAAGCCACTTCCGTTCTTCGCCGGAAACAGATGCGTGGGCATCATCTCCACTCCCGACGCGTTTGCCATTTGACTATACGCGTATTCGATCGCACCGATGTCTTTCTGATCATGACTTGCGGCGAATTTTACTAGCCAGTGCGCGTATCCATCAGGCAACAACTGTTTGCCGTGAATCAGACGCTTCTTGTCAATACTCAAACCAACCAAGACCTTTGGCCGCGCACCACAAGATGATCCCGACAGTTCTAACAACTCGGGGAATACGTCGTCCGTACTGCCTTCTAGAACTTGTGCAGCTGCCGCCGCTAGTTTTTCCAGATTTACAGACTCGGCGTATTCGTGCCGCTCGCTGGTGTCGGGTTCGTAGGTCAATGCTCCCATTCCGAAGCGCCCGACATGCGTGAGCCTATCGAGAGGACTTAGCGTTTCTGGTGCAATGCTCTGGGCTCGGAGTTGCCGGTCCAGCAACAACCGCCCCCAGCCATCGGGTAGACAGTCATTGAATAAACCGAATAAGCCACCAAAGGGTTGTGACTCGGCACAGTACGTCTTGGTGCTCAGTGGGAGGATAAACGGCGAAAGCTCCAGTCCGGAATGTACAAAGTCAGACGAGTATTCAAAGTAGATGCGGCGTTTTATGAACGCCAAGCGCCCCACGACCTGAACACGATCTCCTTCTTCGAGCGATACATGGACCTGCGTGACCGGTTGGTACATCATGTTACTCGACCACGCTTGCGTTGCTTGGTTGCGTTGGCTTCTTTGAGCAGTTCGTCAATGGTCCTTGTCGTATTTAGTTCGGGCTGGCTAAATAATTGATCAAGTTCCGACGCGCTACCAAGCGCAATCGCAATCTTGACTAAAGACTCCAGAGAGATTTTGCCAGTACGCTCAAACTGCTTAATCGTTCCTAAACTAACTCCTGATCGCTGCGCCAGACCCACCTGCGTCAAATTCAGCGACAGCCGTTTGCCACGAGCGCGGGAAGCCATATCCAAAATTATCTCTTGCGGTGCATTCAACATAATAGCCATTCCGATAGCCCAACTGCGACGAGAAGTCAAATAAAAGCTATTATTATAGCTGTACAACGTAAGGCAAACTACTTTGGAACGCCACGTTTTTCGTACCACTTGCGGCAAAATCCAATAAACGCGCCATCGATGTCCCTAGGTGGTTCAGTGATCCATTCGCGCCACTCTTGTTCCAGGTAATAAACATCCCAGCCCGGAGCAACGGTTCTGGCGTCGTGATATGCCTCAGCGCTTGGTGAGGGCATGGAGATGCGTTCTGGCGATGAGTATGAGTCCGGTACCGTTCCTCGGCTGCGGAACACAACCATGTCGTCGCCGTCGAAGCAAACGGCATAGTCCGGTATGTGTTGGTGCGCCTGGTCTTCATTGATGATCGAGCCAACCAACCTTCGGAACTCTTTCAATGTTGAGCACGAACCGCATTTGAGTTGCAGCTTTTCAAGCGAAATTCGCCACTCCCTCTGCTTTCCGCAATGCTTGCGACCGATCTCGTAAATGCGACGCTCCAGCGGCTTGCGAAGCCGGAAATAGTCACGGTGTAGTGTGAGCACCTCGCTATGCTGAATCGCTCGGAACACCCAGTCAGATAGTTTGACTTCCACTTCCTGCATCCGGCCATCGCGCGTTTCACGTACGATCAGCACCCGTTCGATAATCCCGAAATTCTCGAACGTCTCCGTACCGCCCGTCACGATATTCGTGCTGATCCGAGTACCAGCCAGACGTTCGAAGGCAGCTTTGAGCGCCTCGTAACCCTGACCATTCGTCATGCGGTTCGTGGCCTTCAGCAGATCGTGAGCCTTAAATCGCACGACCTGCGACACTTCCTTACCGTCATTGATGCTCTTCATCAGATTGGAGATGCAAAAGATCAGCACATCGCGGTCATGCACCGTCGCCAATCCATCGGCGGAAGGCTTGACCTCAACGTAGTTGCCTTTGTTTTCATATCGGCGTATACGATGATCCGGTTTCGTTGCCAGCGAGAAGATCGGATGCTCCAAGCTTGCTTGATCAGACTTGAGAGCCGCATCAAACACATCGCAAACGAAAAAATCCGGCGTCGGGTAACGATCCGGAAGTAACGGCGAACGATCCTTAGGCAAAACCGACATGCATGCTCATGGTTTCGATATCTCACACACTGCCAGCGAGCTTTCGACATTTCACCCACCATGTCAAGCAAATTCGATATTTCACCCACCAAATAACGGCTTTCGACATTTCACCCACCGCGCTAAAGTTTCGATATTTCACACACCAATCTTCGATGGTTTGCCCACCAAGTTTCGATATTTCACACACCAGCAGTTTCGAAATCGATAGCCGATTCAGTCACTTGCTTGGCGCTATCCACAGCGTAACCCATATTTAACTCTATATTTAACACCCTCGTGGTCCTAATTTGGCAAAGCATTCCTGGACACAGAATTGCCGCCAAAGAAGAAAACTCTGGCAGATTCCAAAGTAATCAAAAGGCCGAAAGTCGTTCTGGTGTACTCCACCGAACCGGATTGACGTTGCGGCGAAATCTGCTGAGGTTTATCCAACCTCCGCAAGTGAGTCAGCTGCCAAACTCGCACCGGTTTGGGTGACCGGTGCGAGTTACCGCGTCTTGATTTCGGCGGCTCCCAAGCTGAATGCGATGAATGCAATGTGGTCCGTTGCGCGCTCAGGACACGCCCTCCTGGGCGCGCTGCTGAGAAGTGATTGTTGTCAAATTGACCGCTTAGCTGCGTGAAATTCATCTGTAAGCACCTAGGCATAAGTTTTTTATCATAATCATTGAAAAGAAATGTTGAAATTTTTTCCGATGTTTGCCAGCACGTGAAAGAGGGTTTCCTCGAGCTTGACGAACGATTGGTATGCGTCCATTGGCAACCAGTAGTACTTGATCTTTTTCCAAAGCATCTCGATTAGGTTCAGCTCGGGACAAATGGCCGGTAGGAACCAAAGGTAGAGGTTCTGCTCTTCCCATTTTGGAATCATTGCCTGAAATGCTCCACTGGTGTGAAGCGGAGAATTGTCGAGAACGACTGTTGTCGGCTTCGTAAGCTTCTCCGCAAAGCTGTTGAAACACAGGATTGCTGTTGAAGCATCAACCGTACCTTGAACAACATAGGGATCAAACCGCTCTCCTCGATAATCCAAAAAGCCGAGTACGTTCAGTTGCGGACTCTTGCTGCTGGGAATTTCGATGCGTTGCCCAATTGGCTGCCATCCATACGGAACACTCGGGGTCAAAGTGAATCCGGCTTCGTCGAAATAGTGTAGATCCTGAATCCCTTTGAGAACTTTACCTTGAAGCCGTTTCAGTTCGGCTTTGTGTTGCAAAATTTTTTTGGTCGCGTTTGCTTCGTAGTGATTTGCGCATTCGCTTCCACACCAGTCCTTTCTTTTTCGCCAATCGTCGCAAGGTGTCTCCGGAAATCTCAATACCGATTTCACTTTTGAGTGTGATAAGCACGGCATTGCTGCTTCTTGGGTTTTCTTGGAGCAACTCGATTGCACGCGATTGCTCTTCGTCGTTGAGCTTAGGCGGAGCCCCGCTGCGTGGCATGTCTGCAATCCCTTCGAAGCCCAGAGTGTCCCAACGATCTAGCCAACTGCCAATGGTCGTGCGATTAGACTGAAAGATCTCGACCAACTCGTTGACTGTTGTGCCGTAGGAACTCAAGAGGATTGCGTGTGCACGATGACGTATCCGCGTGGTTTCCCCAGTATCACGCAACGTCTCCAGGCGTTGAACTTGCAACTTCGACAATTTCGAGATAAAACGACATTCTGGCCTAGCCATAACAAGCTTCCTTGCTTGAGGTATTGAGGGATCCCTTCCGAATTGTAGCAAATCCGGCCTGCAAGCATTCTAGCAATTTATTTGTGCCTAGGTGCTTACTTGAGATGGAGATGTACTCGCCTCTATTTTTGTCGAACCTAAGTGCCTTATCTTGGAACAACCGCTGCTCCGGTTTGGGTGACGTTTGGGTGACCGGAGCGAGAAAGTGCAAGAGATTTTCCTTCAGTACACAGAAAGCAACTCGGCTGCTTTCGTTGTTATAATCGCCGAGCGGCAAGACTCCGTAGCGAGCATGCTCTTACGGCAAGTATAGGATCGAGCTCAAAATCTTGGAGCCGGCTGATCTACGCTAATTCCTGCAATCGGCTTGCCGATTCTGGAATGTAAACGAGGCGATGACAGGGTTCAAACGGCTCTGCGGGTATTGACAGAAATTGACGCGAGATTTTTTCAGCATGTTGTCTTGCTGAGTTTTCCCCCAAAGCCTTTAGGTCTGAAACTTCACGTGCATCGTCCAAAGAAAAACGTCCTGGTCGTGTCACCGCGTCAATTCGCACCATTCGCTGACCTGTCATCGCCGATGCTAATCCAAGTGTGCCACAAACTTGCGCTTCTTGAAGTAGGTCGACAATCCCTTTGTTCCAGCGAAGAAGCCCTCCTCTCCGACGTTTTTCGTTCACATCGAACGGTTCCGAAGTCGTCCCAATGCTCAATACATCGATTTGGTCAATTGGCCACTTGAGCGCTGTAGTCGCTTCGACGAGTCCCACCATTGCTGGGCAATTTGCCCAGACACCTCCGTCGAGGAATGAACGACCCGCCGCGTCTGTGAATGCACTGTAATAGGTTGGTGCCGCCGATGTAGACAAGGCCACCGATTTCGCAGGCAATTTATAATCCATCCGATATGCATCGCTATGTGCAGTCTTGAATAGCTGAATGCTTCCGTTAACTGCATTGAATGCCGGAATTACAAGTCGGTTTGATGACTCGCCAAAAGCTCGGTCTCCAAGAACCTGGTGGATAGATCCCTCCAATATTTTCTGGCTGTGTTTTGGCCTCAAGGCATGTCGGCAAAACGAAACAACCATTCCACGGATCCCTACACTGGCAGTCGGAAATATGACTGGCCCCTTCTTCACATACAAGTCCACGATGTCCATGAGAGGAACGCCAAGGCCAATCGCGATAGCGATGATGCCACCCGTCGACGTCCCGGTTATCAAATCGAAATGCTCTCGGATCGACTTTCCCGAAATTTCTTCCAAAGTGCGAAGTACGGAAGACGTGTACGCACCTTTTACTCCACCGCCATCGAGAGAGAGGATGCGATAACGCTTCTTACGCCTATTTTCGTCGCTGATATCGTTCATGCTGTGCCTTTCGGATAGTGATCGGAATATCGGGATGAACTCCACCACCGAGCCAGTCGCCGGTCGCGTGCCAGACCTCATAGAAGTAAAGCCACAGCGAAGTCCAAGGAACAATCGTTAAGGCGATCGGATCTGTAGGCTTCCATTCGCCGCTTCCTGGAAGGTATAGACAAAGCCTTTCCTGCGCATACATGTGCGGAATCTTTGCACCGTCTTTGTTTCGCCGAAGCAACGGTTCTACTACACGCACTTCGGGACCGTCTCCGCCACGTTGATTGAACTGCACTGTGTAGACCGCTGAAACGTCTGTCGGCTGGAGTCGCCCCGTCGCAATCAATTTCCCTTCGCGCACGTAGCTACGGAATTCCGGCCACCAAAGGCGGAAATAAGCCAACTGCTCACCTTGTCCAAGTCTTCGTGGCGGAATCAAACTTTAGTCTCCATGAAATGTATTCGTCGGCATTCTTATTCCGCGTAGCGAACTGGCTGCTGGAACAAGTAGCCCGCTTCGAGGGCGAACTTGCAAAATGCGATTGGCGCGTGGCGACACAACTTGGCTTTCGGCCAGTTGCCTCACAGCTGATCGTACGGGTGACTGACCGAATAGTTCCGACAGTTCTTCCTCGATTCGATCGAGGCCGCGCGCATTCTGTAATCGTTCCCAACGATCGCGAAAAGCTGTTACCGCTTTTCCAAAATCCCGGTAGGATGCTGGATTGTTGTCCCACTTCTCGCAGATGTTTTCCGATGGGTGTGCTGGGTTTGTTAGCCTAAGTCGTTGGTTCGATTCGATCGCCTGAACCGTCCTGTCAAGAATTGACTCAAGTGCGTCGGTACAGAGTTGCTGGCTTTCGTAGAAGTGCCCGCTGAGCGTCCGCTGAGCGTCGTCAGGATGATTGACGGTGGAGCTAGCTTCGGCCGATCGGCGTATTCAACATCACGCCACCGCTTGTAGAGCTGAACGCAGCGTTTGAGCGCGGGTTTAGCGTGAATTGCTTCTTTCTCTGGAACTGGATCTACTTGAGCTCGCGCGTACTTTTCGTTTAATACAAATACTGGAACACACTGATCTTCGAACCAGTCTGCCTGTCCAATCGGATTCGTCGACTTCCAGCAATCGTTTTCTGGATGCAAAAGGGCCAAATTGGCATTTAGATCAGGAACGAGGATACAGTTGCCGCCATGCTCTTCATCCAGAATTGCTGGCGCAATGTCGAGGTGAAAATCGCCTGAGTATTCCAAGCGAATGCAACGGGGCATCTGTTTCATCATTGGGCGATATGTTGCAGACTCAAATAAGCGATCCCAAATCATCTGGTAAAGTTCCCCTGGATGACATTCATCGGTTAGCATCAACTTGCAAACTGCATCTAGGTCGAACTCAGATCGTCCAAAGGGCTTCGTGGTCGTGCCAATACGTTGGGAACCTTGCGGGAAAATGTGAGGTGAGAATTCACGCAACGGACTACCCTCGCGTGAAAGCCAATTCGCTACCGATGCATAGTGCCCGCGAGCACGCTGATCTTGCGTCTCCGTCAATTGGAGATTCACACAAACAATCTCAAGGAGTGCATCCAAAGTGTGATTGCTGGCGTCAATGTTGAAAGCCATGTTTTCATTTCTCCGTTTCGTTTTGGACGATAGTTCGCGCCTTCGCACGAATTTCGTCCGCGCAACCGGCAGGTTTGCTAAAGAATACGACGGCGAATGGACGAAGTAAATAGATTGACTATGAATATAGCCCACGCTATCATGTAAAAAGACTCGATAAAACACTGGGGATCTGGCACTATGGACGAAAACAAAGAAAAAGAGAAAGATTTAGTCCAGCTAGCTCGGCTTGCTCTTGCTGGCCGTCCACAGGACATTCAGACCTACGTGACCCGCATTTCCCGCAAATACCAAAAGTTGGCTCCAAATCTTGGTGACCAGCTCAAGGATCTGATGAAACTTGCGCCGACGCGACAGTCACCGCTTAGAGGTGATGGGGTTGCGACTATCCCGGTTGATCGCGACAGTCGGCTTCAACTACTCAGGCATGAGCCCCAAGGCACGCTGAACCACGAGCCGATTTGGACCGCTGCAATTGCCGAACAATTGAATCAGATCGTGTCGGAACACAAACGATCCAATGAATTGCTGAGCAGTGGACTAGCGCCTACTCGAACAGCAATCTTCACGGGACCACCTGGCGTAGGAAAAACAATGGCTGCTCGCTGGTTGGCTACTCAACTCGACCGACCGCTTCTGATTTTGGATCTCTCTGCGGTGATGAGCAGTTTTCTTGGTCGTACGGGCTCAAACGTCCGGCATGTGCTGGACTACGCCAAGGGGGTCTCCTGTGTGCTCCTGCTGGATGAACTCGATGCAATTGCAAAACGCCGCGATGACTCACAGGAAGTTGGTGAACTCAAGCGATTGGTCACAGTTCTGTTACAGGAAATCGACGACTGGCCTGAAGGAGGCTTGCTGATTGCCGCAAGTAACCATCAGGAGTTGCTCGACCCTGCCGTTTGGCGACGGTTTGAAATGCAGATCCAGTTCGCACTTCCTCAGTTGTCCGCAGTCGAGCAAGCGATTCGTCTATTTGTAGATGATAAGGCCGCATTGAAGGACGTTTGGGCAACGGCATTGGCCGAGTTGATGCTTGGGCATTCGTTCAGCGATATTGAACGAGAACTCAAGAATCTTCGTCGGCAAGCCGTACTCAGCAACTGTTCATTGGAAGAGCTGTTTCCAAGGCTGGTTCGACAACACATAGATGACCAATCGAAGTCCGGGAAAAAGGATATAGCATTAAAATTATCCGGAGCTGGTATGTCGCAGCGGACCGTTAACGAGCTTACGGGGATTAGTCGTGATACTCTTCGTAAGTTGAGTCGAAACGGCGAACCACAATCGGATCAGAGCTAAACATGGCAAAGCAACCCAACTTTCTCCTGGGAAATGGGCATCGACTCACTTCACCAGTGCGCGTAGTTAAGAAACCTGAACCCAAAGATCCGCCCTACGATGTTCCTTCCGCAAAGGCCCGGTTGGCACCGCAATTTGCTTCCGCGATCTCCACATTTACAAAGTTACCGCAAAATGCATGTCCAGACGGATACACGGTCGGACTGATAACACTGCACCCACAATACACGGCGAAATCCTATTTTCCGTCGACCTTGTTGCGAGAGGCACGTATGGAAGCAATTGGCTCTCGGCCTACTCGAACAACGCCTGAAAAATGGACGAAACAAGGCGCCCCTGAGGAGTCACCGACGACCGAACTGTATGTAGCGGCACGTCGAAAAGACTTTGAAGAGTTTGCGAAACAACTTCCCGTTTTGCCTGAAGGAGAAAAAAGTGCAGCCGATTTGTTTAAGGTTGAAGCCTTTCGTGCTCCTCTTTCGACCGATCGTGTCCAGCGAATCCGAAGCAAGGTTGATCGGTTAATGTTGGAAGTCGTTTTACATACCAGCGGTATTCCAAAACCCGCTCACATTCTTGAAGCATTCGAGGCGTACGCAACGTCGCTGGAACTCGATGCCGATTTAGATCGTAGGTTTGAAGTTGGCGGATTATGTTTCCTACCAGTAAGATCCTCGAGAGAATCGATCGCTGAGCTGAGTCAGTTTTCTTTCCTACGCACAATTCGAGAAATGCCGGGATTGCGACCACTTCGCCCAATCATTCGTGCCACATCAAAAACTAAGCCTTTTCCTGTTTCGCTTCCTGCATTACAACCAATCGACAAACAGTTGCGTGCGGCTGTGTTCGATGGTGGCATCTCCGACGAGATGCATCAGTCGTCGTTTGCTCATGCCCATGATCCCGTCGGAATAGGTGCCGCTGTTGACGGTTACGTCGACCATGGTACCGGCGTTACCTCCGCCGTCTTGTTCGGGCCACTAATAAAAGGTATGCTGCTGCCACAACCCTTCGGTTATGTGGATCACTATCGAGTGCTCGATGGCGCATCGAGTAAAGATCCTCTTGAACTCTATGACGCGCTCACTCGAATTCGCGATGTTCTGCAATCACGAAAATATGCGTTCATCAATCTCAGCATTGGTCCAGCTTTGCCAATCGAAGACTACGAGGTTCATTCGTGGACAGCGGTTATTGACTCGTTGTTATCTGACGGTGAGGCGCTGACCACAATCGCCGTAGGAAACGAAGGGGAACGGGATCATCAATCTGGGAACGCACGAGTTCAAGTTCCGTCCGATTCCGTGAACTCGTTAGCGATTGGTGCAGCAAGTAGTAATGGCAAGGTTTGGACGCGGGCACCGTATAGCTGTATCGGCCCAGGACGCAGTCCGGGATTGATCAAGCCCGAAGTCGTTGCATTTGGAGGTAGCAGTGGCGAGCCATTCTTTGTGCTTGATCAATCGGTTTCGATCGCGACCCCCGACGCAGGAACCAGCTACGCAGCTCCATATGCGCTTCGGATGGGAATGGGTGTTCGAGCACATTTTGGAGCAGGACTTTCAACGCTGGCGATCAAATCACTACTGGTCCACAGCTCCGAACCGAGTAAAAAACTTTCCATGCGTGAAGTCGGTTGGGGACGAGTCCCACAGGATTTGGAATCGATTGTCGTTTGTCCGGACGGAGTTGCCAGAGTGGTCTATCAGGGAGAACTGACACCAGGGCAATATTTACGCACCCCCGTACCGCTTCCTTCTGGTGATCTTGATGGCATGCTTACTCTCACTGCTACGTTTTGTTTCACTTGTCAGACGGACCCGGAGGATCCAAGCAACTACACTCGCGGTGGACTCGACATCACATTCCGGCCCCATGCGGACAAATTCGAAAAGGAATCCGTGCACCCGAAAACAAGCAGCTTCTTTCGAAGAACAGATTACGATTCGGAGAAAGAACTTCGCCAAGATGCGCATAAGTGGGAAACGACCCTACACCGCAGTCGCAAGTTTTACCCATCGACACTCAAAGACCCTGTATTCGATGTTCATTACCAAGTTCGCGAGTCGGGCAAGCCAACTGGTGGAGACAAAATTAAGTATGCGTTGATTATCACTCTATCGGCTCCGAAGGTTAAGAACCTTTACGACCGCATCGTTCAACGGTATCAGACGCAACTCGAACCGATCCTCCCTGTGATCGAAGTGCCGATTCCGATTCGCTGATCTCTGCTCAGGCATTCTTAGAACTGGCAAGTCTGGTGATCATCAACGAAAAATCGTCAGAAATACCAGTAGCAACAAACGCATTTGGCATTCAACGCACTGACGATAACTAAACACACTTGGGGACTTCCTTCCAAAAGCTAACTCGCACCGGTTTGGCACGCGTTTGGCACGCCGGAGCGCCGAATGTTCCCAACGAATGCAGGCTGCGCTTCGTTAACTGAAGAGATTGCATCGATCGACCATATGAGCGAAGGCTAGCCCTTTGATGACAGACCTTTCAACATGTTTGAGAATCTGCTAAATCCTTGTGGAACATGGAAGTTTCATGGATTTGTGGAGATTGATAGCTATGTCAGGGAAGACAAATCTGGATCGGTTTTCGGTGAAGTGTCCGTTGGCGGTTATGAC
>SYJV01000040.1 GCA_005798335.1 Planctomycetaceae bacterium
AACCCAATCCTCGCCTAGCGGCTGCGGGTTAAACGATTTCGCTGCAACGACTTGTTCTTTCCAATGCAAATGAAAGTGGCGCTGTCCATCTAATGTGCCCTACTGCGGTTAAGCGTAAAGATCGTCCAGCGAATGCCATTGAATCGATGGGTCGCCGGTTTCATTTTTTCGACCGGCTGACTTGAGGAAGACATGGCGCGCGAGTGTGGCATGGGTTGGATTGGGAAACAGTTCGACTCGTTGTTTTAATTCCAGTTGTACTCTTTTCTTCGATGCCACGCCTCCCCATTTGCATTCACCCAAGTCGATCCAGCCGTCGTTCCTAATGCCGACCAAATCAATTTGTGTGGATTTGTCCCAATATTGGCCGACTTCGAAACTAGTGGAAATGCCTTCGCGCTCGTACCAGTACGGCATCGCTTCTCGGCAAAGCCTTTCAAAGCAGGTACCGAAGTAGCTTTCCAATTCCGGTGCAATTCGCTGTTGGAAAGCAGCTTGTGGTCCCACTTGCGCCAACAGCGACTTGTTGGGATAAATAAACCGAAACCAGAATCGCAAGAGTGGATCGTCGAGTTCGAATCGGACGTGACGAGTCATTGGCTTGCGACCGGTCAACGGGTAGCGGCGCGCCAGATACCCCAAGTCGATCAATTGATTCAGGTAATAGGGCAGACTTCGCTCGGGAATGGAAGTTTGTCGCGCCAAGTCACCAACGCTCGAGTGGCCATTGGCTAAAGACATTAGGATCGCGTAGTAGTTCGCGACATCTCGCAATTCTTCACGCAACAGAAAATCTGGTTCGCGTCCCAATGCCGAATACTCGTCCAACAAACACGTGACAATGTTTCGATCGATGGACTGCCGACCATCGAAGTAACGCAGATACAACGGTAGTCCGCCGCACAAGAAATACGCTTTGGCTTGGTCGACTCGTCCATAGCGCGGATGAAATAATGCTGCTTCGCGGTATCCAAAGGGCTTCAAGAAAATCTGGGCAGTACGGCGTCCGAACAATGGACTCTTGTTCCCCAAGACTTCCCGTTCCATGAATCCAATGTACGATCCGCTAAGTATCAGCACGATCTTGTTGGTTTTCTTCCAGTGTTGGTCCCAGCATTCCTGGAGAACAGACGGCAACTCTCGGCTGGCATCAGCCATCCACTGGAACTCGTCCAGCGCAATGACCAACTTGCTCTTACGCTTCCACCGCTGAGTTACGAGCAGCAAAGCCGATTTCCAATCGGCCACCTGAACTTCGGCCAAGAGGGGCTCCGACAGCGCGGTCGCGGCGGCCCGTAGAAAGTCTTGAATCTGTAGCTTTCCAAAGGCCTGTTTGCCTAGAAAATACAGTCCGTTGGTCCGGCGAATGAACTTCAGAATGAGTTCGGTCTTTCCCACGCGGCGGCGACCATAGACGGGAATGAACTCGCTGTGTGGCGAACGGAAGGCGCGCTCGAGGACGTCCAATTCTACCTTTCTGCCAATGAAATCCATGAACCAAACTCCAACAGAAAATAGGATATGAGATCGCTGCCCGATCCAAGCTGCTTAGGGCAAATTATAAATCGTCAGGTCGTAACTCGTCAAGTCGCGAATCGTCAAGTCGCGAATCGTCAAGTCGCGAATCGTCAATGTACGACTTGCCAAGTTATGACTTGACGAGTTACGACTTGACGAAACACCAAGGCCGCGCCAACCTCTACTGCGAATGACTCTTCCCGTAGAGTCCACCTAGTGCCCGAGCTGATGCGGGAGTGTCCAAGAATGGCCTGCCGACGAAGATCATCGGGCTTCGGCATCATTCGATTGCTTCGAGAGTATCTGTACACGATCGTTGGGGAGTATGATCCCGATGGTGACATGACCGATAGACGCGGGCAGGGTGATGAGAAGTCCCGTCTTGGACGAGCGATACTGGTTTTAGGGTTGTCGATCGTTAGCCATGTTGACCAGAGGAACAATCTGAGTTTCGGAAAGAAATTGTTGAAATAAAACCGACCCTCCAGCGATTACGTCTGTAGATGTCCTGCCCTGCGTAGCGGACGAAAGGCACCTAAGTTCCTAATTACTGGAGAGTTACGATGATATTCAGGTCGATCAAGTGGGGTATGTATGCCGTTGGTGGCGCGTTCTTGACGGGAGGATTGCTGCTGGGAACTGATATGTTCAGCTACGTGCGCAGCTCTGCGAAATCGGTTCGCACGGTGGTGCGAGATGGCGTACCGCTGGACTTCGAACTGCAGCGCGCCCGCGACATGGTGGAAGACATTCTGCCGGAATTAAGGGCAAATGTGCGCGTGATCGCGGAAGAGGAAGTGGAGATCGCGCATCTTCGCCGCGATATTAACCTGGCCACCGAAAAATTGAGCGCACAACGTCAAAGCGTTTCGGCGTTCCGCAACAAATTGCGAGGTAGCGACGTTTCATTCGTGGTCCACGGCAGGCATGTTTCACGAGACCAAGTTACCGAGCAATTGGCATCGGTCTTGGATCGGTTCAAGCAGGCCGAAGCGACCTTGACCAGCAAACAACGATTGCTCGAAGCGCGTGAGAAATCTCTCATGGCCGCACAAGGTGTGCTCGAACGTTCCCAAGCTCGCAAGGCGGAACTGGAACAAAAGATCGAAGCCCTGACGGCCCAGCATCGACTTGTTCAGGCCCAAGCAGTGGGTACTAAAGTCAGCATCGACGATACACAACTAGCCCGAGCTGACAAGCTGATTACGGATATTCAAAAGCGACTGGAAACAGCTCAACGCGTATTGGCACACGAGTTCGAACTGATCGATGATTCAGAGATCACCATAGTTTCGGCGGTGGTAAATGAAGCCGACCTACTGGCCGAAGTGGACAAGCTGCTGGACAACGAGACTATCGATCGACTGGCGGCAAGAATTGACTCCGCAGAGCAGGGAATATCCAATCGTTCATCCGATGACGAGTCCGTCGACTGAGTAAGCTAATGCGATAGTCCCGTAGGGACGAATCGTCGGTTTTAGTATCAGCAGGCAACGATCAAATTCGCGCGCGCGTCCCGAAGGGACAAAATATCGGTAGATGGCCATGACGGATTGCCACGAAAACCAACATCAGGTCCCCACGGGACGAAGACGCACATTTCGCGCATACCGTTGCTACCAACATCAGGTCCCTACGGGACGAAGACGCACATTTCGCGCATACCGTTGCTACCAACATCATGTCCCTACGGGACTTTTCGTGAAACGGTCATCGCGTACTACAATTGCGAAACAAAACTGCCACATACAAATCTGGTGTCAAGTCCAGATTCTTAACACCCAGACGTAGGCCATGGACGTGTATTACAGATTCGCTGATCTAATCTCCTTGAATACCAAACACTGGTTCCTTTTGCTCTGGTACCGACTATGTTGCATTTGAAAATTCGCAAAGCGGAAGTTGCCCTGCGAGCTGGTCGGCTGGACGATGCGTTTCAGCAGGTCTTGTTACCGACCGTGCGAGAGCACTACCGGGGTCAACAATTAATCTCGAAATTGATACCAGCCTTTGTCGCACGTGGACAGCAGCACCTTGCTGGTAGTAATGCTGCGGCAGCGCTAGCCGATTTTCAGCGAGCCGAACAACTGGGCGGTAACCAACCTGAGATCGCACAATTGCGAACTGCCGCCGAGTTGTCTGTGCGAGAAGAGGCCAGCCGAGTTCAGTTACAACGCGACCAACTGCAACGAGCCAAACGGCTGGCGGCCGAAGGTGCGTTGACGATGGGGCAAGCTGTATGCGCGACCTTCTCGGACTCCAACGAGCCTGCCGCGAAACTGGCGGCCGACATACAGCTCGCACAGCAGAATCTGCTCACCATGCTTTCGCAAATGCGCGAACACCTCGAAGTTGGTAAACTTGAATTGACCATTCAGCAGACTCAGCACTTGGCCCGCGAACATTCGCACAATCGCCACTTCCAAGATTTTGTTGCGGAACTTCTCGCGCGGGCAACTTCCTACGCTCAAGATAAAGTGCGCGAGGGAAAGCTAGATCAAGTTCACTCGATATTGCAGCTCGCATCTTCATTACCGCAAGAGAACCTGCAGTTATCGGAACTCAGCAATGCGATTGGCCAGTGCCAATCGATCTGCGCGGACGCGGCTCAATTCGATACAGGCCAACTACTACGCCGCTTGAAACTGTTGCGGCAGACGATCGGAGAATGTAATTGGCTGGAGCGAGCCATCAAGTCGGCTGAGGCGCTCGATGTGGCGCTGGACGAACTCAACTGCGGCCCACTTGCGCTACTGCCTCAAGCCACGCTCGCCCAGAAACAGCCGCGAAAAAAGCAGGAAGTACTGGACATGCCGCGGAATCTTCAAAGGGATCTAGCGCACCAAGTAGGCGCTGAAGATGGAAAGCCGATCGAAAGAGCAAATTGGACGGACGCCTTCCGCTTGCATGTCGATGGCTCCGGGAGCTTTCTCGTGTTTCGGCGGCCTAGTATTACTCTGGGCAACGCCAGTCATTCCCGACCGGTCGATATCGCATTTCGCTCCGCGAACAAAACTCCTAATATCCAAATTGCGCGCATCGACGATGACTATTTCTTGTATGCCGACGGAATGATCGAAGTTAACCAGCGTCAGATTCGCGAAAAGTTGCTCGAAGATGGTGATAAAGTGCGCGCCGGCGAGCGAATTACCTTTCGATTTCGGCGTCCGTGTGCGGCCAGCGGTACTGCGGTGATCGAACTGGGTTCGTCCACTCGTCCGGCCAATTGTCCGGTGCGGCACATCTTGCTGATGGACGAAGCCGTGTTGATCGGACCAACAGGTAGTTCACACATTGTTGCAACTGGCAACGACGGTCTCTCCGTCATCACGTTTCGCGATGGGCAACTGTGGATTTACGACCAGCGTGATCGCGAAATCAGTCCGCGGTTGCCACTGGGCAGAGCACTACAACCGGGCCAGACAGTAACGATGAATTCAATCTCAGCGACGGCTGTACCTATCAGCGAAGTCATTTCCTAGGAGTTCGACGACATGGCAAACTTCCGATACCAATATGGCGATCGCCCGCTCGACGGCTACACCATTCAGCACGGAGTTGGGCGAGGTGGGTTTGGCGAAGTCTACTTTGCCGTCAGCGACTCAGGTCGCGAGGTGGCGTTGAAGTCGGTCCAAAGCTATCCCGACATCGAACTGCGCGGGATCGGTCATTGCATGAACCTCAAGAGTCCCCACCTGATATCGATCTTCGACGTGAAACATTCCGTCAATAGCGAACCGTTTGTGATCATGGAATATGTCAACGGTCCATCGCTGCGCGAAATTTTGGACGAGGCTCCACACGGACTTGGACCGGTAAAAGCAGTTTACTTGCTGCGCGAAATAGCCAAGGGGTTATCCTACCTGCATCAAAACGGAGTCGTTCACCGCGACCTGAAACCACACAATGTTTTCATCGAACAGGGGCTGGTGAAGATTGGCGATTACAGTCTCAGCAAGATCATGACGGCCAGTCACCGCAGCGGTCATACGGTAACGGTCGGAACAGTGCACTACATGGCGCCCGAGATAGGACTGGGGCGCTACGATCATACGGTCGATATCTACGCACTGGGAGTCCTGTTCTACGAAATGTTAACGGGCTTGCCTCCTTTTCGCGGTGACAGCGTAGGTGAAGTATTGATGAAACACGTCGCGGGAGAGCTGGAACTGAATCATGTGGCAGAACCGTACGCCAACGTCATTCGCAAGGCAATGGCCAAAGATCCACGCCAACGATTTCAGTCGGTCGACGAAATGGTCGCGGCCGTTTTGGGATCATCGCAGATTCACGATAGTTTAGCTGGAGTCTCTGCCGACGATCTTACACTGGTAGCTCATCGAGCGCTCAACATCCAGCGCGATTCACGCCAGTATCAGCGTCCAGTAGATCAACCTGTTATGGGCAGTCCTCAGTTCGCCGCGTTTCGCGAGCAGATACCGGTAAACAACCAACCTGTCACAGATGGATCGCTGCGCAGGCGCGGCTTTGTATTTCACTTGGGGCGCGCGCTAAGTGCAATTTGTGAAGCGAGCGGGGTTACTCGCAAATCTTGGCCAAACTATTGGGGACCATCGCGCGACCCAGTGCATCGATCCCATCGATTGTTTATGGCAGCATGCGCGGTTGCGTTCTTTGTGACCGTGCCCACCATAACATTTGGAGGGAACGAGGAAGTAGTCGCGGCACTGCTGACCTGGATTGGAGGCGGGACACTGGTCGCGCTGGTTGCTAAGAAAATATTTCTGCCCGCATTGGATGGAAATTCTGGCTTCCTTTATCGGTTCCTGTTCGGTGCTGCATGCTCCTGTTTCATGCTGATCTCAAGCTTCATCTTGGCGGACGGCTTTCGCCGTAATGGAGATATAGTCGTCGTGATTGGAATAGCATGTTGTCTGCCGATGTGGCTGTTGGACTGGCGAGTGATGAGTTCGCCGATTCGTCCAGCGCGACTGCGACTGGCTCCGATTTTGGGTGCCGGGTTGCTAGCCTTCTTTCCGCCAGCGATGTGGATTGTGGCTGGCATCGCGACGGCGGTTCAGCTTGCCAGTCGGTATGATCCGGTTCTCTCGCAGCGGTTCGGTCTAAGGTTCCCATGGTTTCAGCACGTGCTGGCGGCGTTTCGGTCGCTCCTCAGAAACAAACAGCACGTCGTGTCAACGGGAAGCCAGTTGCTCGATCGAGCATCGAGTGCCGCCATGCGAGCCAATGAAGTCGCCGCTCGGCAAGCCCATAACGTTTCGCACCAATTAAACGTCGCCGCTCGGCAAGTACGCGATGCATCGCACCAAGTGACTCAGGCATGGACGAAAGCCTGGAAGGAATCCGAGTCGCTTGACGTCGAAGCACCGGACTCGAATACTCAACGCGCCAAGCTGGCAAAGCGGATACTTGTCAACCAGTACTCCGCAGTCCTAGCAGACAGTCTAGTGGTGGCTGGACGATCGATCACGCGGTTTGCGATCAACGTTACGTCACTGGCGTTGTTGGCCGCAGCTTGGCTGTTGGGATTGGCGGTGAGTGTGGGCGTGGCTCAGGCTGTTGCTAACACTCTTCCAGCGCACGACCTGGAGGACATTGAGCGAATCTTTGGTGATAGTCGCTGGCCAAGTATTGTCAACCAGGTTGCCTTGCTGCTGGCTGCGGTCATTGTCGTTCCTGCGTTGGCCATGATGTTGTATGGCCGATGGAACAAGGGAAGCACGCACCAGGCCAGAGCCGTTGCGGCTGCGCTTATGTTGGCCGGCGGTCTAATCTTCATTGGCATGGCGTTCGATTACGGAGCGGTATGGGCAGAAATCGGCATCTACCTTCGCAGTGGAGAGTTTGGCTACGCAATTGCAAGACTGTTCGATCAGGACTCCTTTTTCACTGCCATTATTTGGGGAAGCATCATGACCATGACCGGCGTTGTGTTGTTGCTGTTTCCGGCAGCGCGGATTCCGATATCCGCATCGGGCAACAAACCTGCGGACTCCGTGAAATCGCCAGAAAACAAGCGCACTGAGCAGACCGATGTGGCACCTTTAGAAATGGATCGGCCATCAGCGAAAGACGTCAATTCCACTAGCGATTCAGATAGCAAATTGGTTGGAAAGTTATGACGGGACCATAGGCCAATACAAACGTGCAATAAGGAGCGGTGGGAATGAAAGTTGGCTGGATGTTAATCTCATTAGCTGCGGTGGCATATCTGTTGCCGACTATAGTATCGCGCGTTGGGTGTGTCGAACAAGTTCCTTCGGTTCGGACCAACGAAGTCGACCAGCAAGACTGTTTAGTCGGAGGAGGCCGCGAGTGGCTGCCCGGCATCGAACTTACTCATGCAGCCGACGTTTACGATTCGCTCGATTCCGTCGCACAAAGACTTGCTGCGGAAGTCGTTGCGCACCTACTGAGCGACGCAAGTTACGATCGGCCGATCATGATCGGCGTGCGCTTCGTAGGCGATATTCTAGATGCGAACCAGCAGTCGATCGTCAAGGCGTCGTTCGAGCGGGGATTGCGATCCGCCGGCTCAGAATACTCGGCATTCAATGACAACCGGTTGCAAGTTTTCACAGATCAAGCTGCGCCAACACAGGCTATGCAACTGTCGATCCGTTTGGACAATGAATTCTCAGTTCACAACGAAAAAGAGGTGAAGTCGCTAGTTATTCAAGCTAACTTGAGGACTCCAGATGCGTCGGTTTCATTGTCACCTATGCAGTTGGTTTCCAAGCCATGGGTCCAGTCTTGGAACGCGTTTCGTAGCCGCCACTCGCAAGATAACTATTGGCAATATCGTGGAAATTCCATGCAAGAGGCAGAGATGGCTCTTGCCGATCAACTAGCCCATCAGCTTGTAGGCCAGCAGTCTCGACGACGTTGGTTGTGGAACCGATCAAGCCTCTCCGTGCCATCTGCAACGCGATTGATCCTGCGAGAACTCGATCACTGTGGTTTGATCGTCGACCGATTCTCACAGACTTTTCAATTGCGATTGGCTGACGGAACCCAGGTGCCGGCGATCTCGCGCTGTGCATTGTTGGTCGATCAGAATCCGCAGCGACTAGCTCGATTATCCAGTATCTTGACTTCAGCCGCTCGGCATCAATCTCGCGATCATTGGGTTCGCAGTTGCATGCTCGGTGCGACCGTGCTGGTACTGTGCGTTGCGTACGTTGGATTGAACTCGCTCACCCAAGGCTATTACGTGTGGCACCTGCGCGGCATCTGCACTGCGATCGCGGTCATTGTGTCGCAGATAATTGTTTAAGGGCGCGCTCATCAATAACGTACCGAAACTGCCCCCATAATCTGACCACGCGATCGATACACACATGTCGCAACCGAATCAAGCCGATCAATTCTTGATCCAACAGATCCGAGACGGCAACGAAGACGGATGGCGGCAAGTCGTCGATCGGTATCAAGGCCGGTTGTGGGCGTTCGCACGTAGGCAATTGCACGACGATCAAGCAGCAGAGGACATAGTTCAAGAAACTTTTGTCGGGTTGCTGAAGGGGCTCGATCGACTTGAGTTGTGGACGAGCCTGGAGACATGTCTATTTACTATATTGCGTAGAAGATTGGTCGACAGTTTTCGACGCAGCGGCCGAGCGCAGCAGTTGAGAATGTGTGCGCCGCGATCTGCTGGCCAGCTTGACGATGGCGATTCACTAGGTGACGCTGACCAGTGGATCGATCGTCGCAATGTGTCAGCGAGCAAGTACGCTGAACAAAGCGAGCAACGAACCATTCAGGAGCGAGCACTGTGGCGAGCACTGAGCAATTCGATCGAGCACCTGCGACAGGAGACCAAGCTTCGCGAACTACGGGTGTTTGAGATGGTATTCTATGCTCAGATGCGGAATAAAGAGATTGCAGAATTAGTCGGCATGGAGCAACAACAAATCGGCTTGCTAAAGCACCGCTTCGTCCGGCGATTGGCGGAAGATATTCAATCGGGCACGGGATCGGGAGACGTCGTGGTGGACGATAGTGTTTTGAGCCGCTTGTGGGAGGAGCATCGACCAAGCTGCCCTAAGCGCAGTACACTTGGAAAAATGATATTGGGTCTTCTGTCACCCGTTTGGTGCGAGTACATTGATTTCCACATTGAGACGCTTGGCTGCCATGCATGTCAAGCGAATCTCCAGGATCTGAGAATTGATAGCTCGCAGTCTTCCGCGAAAAGCGTCAGTGATCGCATCCTCCAGTCGTCCATCGGGTTCTTTCGCAAATAATAGTTGCGCAGTACCAGCCCGAAGCGCAAGCGAGTGAATGAGTGAGTGAGTGAGTTGCGCCGATTCACTCGCTTGCGCTTCGGGCTGGTATTTCAGAGAGTCTAACACCAACGGGGCGCGGTCCAACTAATCACATGAACGAAATCCCTTTGGTTCGATTGCCGTTTGGTGAAACCGTCCCAGCGATTGGATTGGGAACATGGCGAATGGGAGAAAAGAGCAGCCAGCGCCAGCAAGAAGTGCGCGCTCTGAAAGCTGGTATCGATTTGGGAATGAACCTGATCGATACCGCCGAGATGTATGGCGAAGGCGGAGCGGAACGCGTGGTGGCGGACGCGACCGTCGATTGCCGAGATCGAGTTTTTATTATCAGTAAAGTTTACCCACACAACGCGTCGAGTAGCGGTATTCCGGCGGCGTGCCACCGCAGCCTCCAGCGATTGGCGACGGATCGCATCGATCTGTACCTTTTGCATTGGCGCGGGAGCACTCCTTTGGAGGAAACGGTGGCAGCGTTCGAAAAACTGCGCCAGGAAGGCAAGATTCGCGCGTGGGGCGTTAGTAACTTTGATACCGAGGACATGAGCGAGCTAATTCAGTTACCCGATGCAGCTCAGTGTACAACGAACCAAGTGCTTTACAATCTTTCGCGGCGCGGGATCGAATGGTCGCTGATTCCGTGGTGCCGATCACGGAACATCCCGATTATGGCCTATTCGCCGATCGAACAGGGGCGATTGTTGTTTCATCCTGCGCTAGACAAAATTGCCCAGAATCACTCAGCCACTCCAGCCCAGGTTGCACTTGCTTGGCTGCTGGCGCAGCAACAAATCATCAGCATTCCCAAGACCGCCAACCTAGAGCATCTCAAGGAAATTCGAGCCTCCACACAGGTTCGCCTTTCGGAACAAGATCTCACTGAAATGAATCGGATATTTCCTGCTCCCAATCGACCAGTGCCGCTGGAAATTTTGTGAGCGGAAGGGCGCTAGCCCCCGGCGCGACGGATTCGCATTTTTTCGGCTGAGTATCCATCCTCTGCCATCTGCCCATGTTACAATCGGAACTCAAATCAAAACTAGTCCAATGTAACACTTTTTTTGCGGCGAACCATAATTCGCGATTATGAAGAGCTGAACATGTCCGTAAACGTGAAATCCGTTGTAGGTAGGCGAATTCTCGAATTCAATTCTCTGGATGACGTAGTAGGCGACGTCGAAGGATTGGTGGCATCCGATCAGACGCGCGTGCTGGGAAACTGGCCGCTCAGCCAATTGATCACGCACCTGGCTATGACCGTGGAATGTTCGATGGACGGATTTCCAACGCCCGCACCGTGGATCATCCGCATCATCGGTCCATTTCTTAAGAAGGGCATGCTCTCCAAAAAAATGTCCCCTGGACTGAAATTGCCCAAGAACGCTGAGGCGGTAGCTTTTCCCGATGCGGACTCTCCTCACGCAGCGCTCGAACGACTGCGTGCGGCAGTTGCGCGATCACGCAGCCAACCTATGATTGCTCCGCACCCAGCCTTCGGAAAAATGAATCATAACGAATGGACTCAGCTCCATTTGCGACATAGCGAGATGCACCTTAGCTTTGCCACGACAGGCGAACGGTGAATGACAAAGAGCGATTGCAAAAGGTAGTTAGTGAAAAGTGAAGTGACTGGCAGGAGGAAGCAAGAATGTGACGAAAAAGAACTTGCTAAGGAACAGCCGAGAAATAAGTGTCAGGTACCTTTTGCGAGAAACTCGCCCTTCGGGTGCTGCGCACAAAAGGTACCTGACACGTACCTGACACTTATTTCTCGAGCGATACTAACCAGAAACCTACGCATTCCCATATTCGATCGTTAGTTCAATACTATTGGCCATTCACCAATCGCTTCTGTGCTGGAAAAGTAGCGGTTGATCGAGAATAATGCGGCAAGTTTCCGGCGCGACTATGGGTTTGAGTTTTCACGCTTCAGAGAGCGTTGTTTCCTGGAGAGAAAAATGGACTTCCGAGCTACTCTAGCGATTCTAGTTGTTTACGCTTATTCCGTGACTGCAAACGGTTTTTCGCCGAATGTTGCGATCGAACCGGGCGCCGTGAATTCGGTTCTGATTTCTGCTGGTGGGAAAACCATAGCGGTTTATGGAATACCCGTTGACAAGCATCAGCATTGTGAACATGTCCTGTTGACGCATCATCGGCGTGATGTTGTATGGAAAGCGCGTTCTGGAATTGATAATCGCGTTCCGATCATAGCACCCGCTGCTGATCGGCCATGGTTGGAGAAGACTCCGGATTTTTGGAACTCGTTTACCAAATCTCGATTTCACGATTACGGTTGTTTCACGACCAAGATTATCGACTCGGATATTCCAGTTGCTCGATGGGTCCAAGAAAGTGATGTGCTCGATTGGCGCGGACTGAAATTCCAGGTACTAGATACACCGGGCTATACTCGCGGATCAGTGACGTATGTATCCACGATCGATGGCAAAAAGTTAGCGTTTACCGGCGATTTGATCTATGGCGATGGAAAACTGCTGGATCTATATAGCTTTCAAGATGCGATCCCCGAAGCGTCGATTCGCGGTTACCATGGCTACGCTAGCCGCCTCGCGCAGCTCGTTACCAGTCTAAAACGAATCGCCGCTTTACAGCCTGACGTGTTAATTCCTGCACGCGGGCCATTGATCGACAAACCTCAAGTCGCAATTGACAAATTGATTGCGCGAGTCAGTTCGCTGTACCACAATTACCTTTCAACCAATGCGTTACACTGGTATTTCAAGGAAGACCGCATGCGAGTTTGTGGCGAACGCGTCTTGGGCAAAGGCGCGAATATCGAACTCATGCCGTATTCACTCCACGAAAAAGCGCCCGATTGGATATTTGAAAACGCCACCAGCCGACTGTTGATCTCGGACGAAGGGCATGGATTCTTGCTAGATTGCGGCTACCAGCGGGTAATCGACGCGGTTCAGAAATTGATTGACTCAGGCGTCATAAAACAGGTCGACGGGATTTTCGTGACCCATTACCATGACGACCATACCGACATGGTGCAAGCCGCTGCTGAGAAATTTCGTTGCCCAGTTTATGCGACGCTCGAATATGAAGACATCCTGGAGAATCCATCTGCCTACCATATGCCTGCGATGACGAGCAACCCGATTCGCGATATCCAGGGAATCGACAGCGGCCACTTCATGAGGTGGAAAGAATTCGAGCTGACATTTCATTTCTTCCCAGGGCAGGCACTCTACCATGGAGCGTTGTTGGTTCGCCGCCAGCAAGATCGCCCGGTGTTCTTTATTGGAGATGCCCTGGCCCCCTCCGGCATTGATGATTATTGTCTGCAGAATCGCAATCTCGTCCACGATCAAGGCGGATTCAATTTGTGCTTCAAGAAACTGCGCGACATTCAGCAACCGTTCTGGTTAGTAAACGAACACATTCCGTTCGTCTTTCAGTTCTCCGATGCGGAACTCAGCAACTTGGAACGCAAGTATCGCGAGCGTACCGAAGTGCTAAAACAGTTGTTTCCATGGGACGCACCCAACTACGGAATCGATGAACAGTGGGCTGTGTTCTATCCGTACGGAATCAACTCGCCTGCCAATCGATCGGTTACGTTGGAAGTGCATATCACCAACCACTCGCCGAAACGACGCGAGTTTGTGGTCGCGCCCAAAACAAACGCTCCAGCTATGAAGCTCTCCTCTAAACAAGAGACAATTGCGATAGCGCCCGGCGAGCGTGGCAAAGCAATTTTCTCACTCAACGTCGGTGCGAAATCGGGTAACTATTTGATCACCGCCGATATCAGCTCTGATGGCATGGAATTCAAAGAATGGGTCGAAGCGCTGGTCACGGTCGAATAATTACGATGCACTATCTGAATTCACCGGTTACTACCATAGCAGCTCTGTCGCTTGTTGGCGATTCACTACGGCAATCGTTGCGATCGAGCCTCGTACCCAAACTCCTGTTGCCCTTGTTGGGACTGCTGTTATCCACTGCGCCTTTGCGAGCACATCCGATTTCGTTAAGTTCGGTAATCGCGGACGTGCAGGACGACCAGGTGCTTGTCGAAATGCAAATCATGCTCGAAGACCTCGTGTTGTACCATCGCTTGGCCGCAGATGGCGAGTTGAACTACTCGGCAAACGATCTCCAACAAGCGGCGAAGAAGCATCGCAAGTTCGTCCTCGACTACTTCTCCATTTTCGATTCGGACGGATCACGACTGGTCGGGAGTATTGACGAAGAGTTGCTCGACCAGATCGATCCCATGGGAGTTGCGCAAACGGATCTCATGCGGCGTTCGATTGCGTACACAATTACTTACCCTCTCAAACAAGCCAAACCAAAATTCCTGACCTTCGTACAGAACTTTGGCGGTCCCAAAGCGGTCCTGCCAGCAGTGATGGACTTGCATGTACTGCACAAAGGAATGTTTGTCGAAAAGTCGACTCAGATTGTGTACAGTCGCCCGCATACGATCAGTTTGGATTGGCAGCGAAATGCTGATGGCAAACGAGCTACTTTTGCAGAAATTCGCAAGCAGCACGGCGAACAACTGCAAGCTCGGTTGGGTATTTCCAGTTACACAGGGTTGTTCTCGTTTTTGTATATTACGCGGTTCGAAGTGCGCCACGAAATACTCGTACCTTTGTTGACTTTGGAACAGTGGCTGCCTATTCCGCGGCGCGATCCTGACTTTCTCGATGTCGACGAACAGACGGCGCTGCGTGGCGCGATCGAGCAGTTCTTTCGCAAGCATAACCTGATAACGGTCAACGACCAACCAGTAGACGCGAATCTCACACGACTGAATTTCTTTTCACTAGATATCAATGATTTCGCACTGAATGCCGAACCTCGACGCGTCAGCGTACACCAAGCACGTGTCGGCGTGATACTCACCTTTCCCAGCAGCGCTACGCCTCGTTCAGCAACTGTTTCGTGGGACATTTTTACTGAATTCGCATCGTTCATTAATTCGGTTCTGTTGATCGGTAACGAACAACCGAATCAATTCTACTTTCATCAGACATCGCAGATTTTCAAATGGACAGGTGACTTGACTGGTCCCAAAGTGGCACCAGTGGTCGCAGTCGCGGCACAACTGGCAGAATCGGATCGCGCCAAAGTGCTTCAGCAGGTACTGACCAACGTATATCGAGCGTTTGATTTTCGCGACGATGAAGACGTCTACGACGCGTTGGATACTAGCGTAACCGGGGACTTGTTGCGCGAAATATACTTACGAATCAAACGATCGCTGTTAATGGCAGAACAAGGAGGCGCGCTGTCACACGCGACCGATGTTCAAGTCGAAAGTGTGCGCCCAGCCCGCGAAGGCAATAATGACGTGCTCGAAGCAGTTTGGCGAGTCACTGGCGTTTCCGAGCATTGGGGGCATGTGCATACGCGAGTTAGTGAGTATCGGGCGCGATTGACGCTGGTAAAGCACGCAGATGCATGGAAAATCAGCCGTTTCCAGCTTGTCGATGAGAAACGACTGAAATTTGAAACGAGCATTCGCGGTTATGATCCAAATCAATAACCTCGAATATGCTTACGGTGCTTCTGACTTTTGCTTGCGAGTTGACGATCTGTCAATTCGGCAAGGTGAAAAGGTCGCCATTATTGGGCCAAGTGGCTCCGGCAAGACAACGCTACTAAAGCTAATCGCAGGCGCCATTTCAGTACCCCAAGGTACCATCAGGGTTGGGCAGACTCGAGTCGATCAATTGTCGGATGGCCAGCGTCGAAAATTCCGTGTCGCCAACATAGGTTTCGTGTTTCAAGATTTTGAATTACTCGAATATTTATCGGTGGCCGAGAACATTCTCCTCCCCTACTTGATCAATAGTGCCTTGAAACTCAACAAGCAAACGCGAGAATCTGTTCAAGCTCTCGCGCGCAACACAGGCCTACACGACAAACTCGCGCGGCGACCAGACCAGCTTTCGCAAGGTGAACGCCAGCGCGTTGCGGTTTGCCGCGCATTGATCGCTGGCCCAAGCGTATTGCTGGCCGACGAGCCTACCGGCAGCCTCGATCCCAGCACCGCCAGCGGTGTACTCGAACTGTTGCTAGAACAAGCGACCCGCAATCACGCCACGTTGCTGCTGGTCACGCATGATCATAGTCTGCTGGCCAAGTTCGATCGCACGATTGACATGATGCAGTTGCAAGTCACTGCAATGGATCGAAAGGCGACCTGAATGCCCAGTTCATTATTGTTGGCATTGCGATACATTTCTTACCATCAGGCCCGAACTCTGATATTGATCGCAGCACTTTCACTGACCTTTTTCCTGCCTCTGGCGAGCCGGTGGACAATCCAGCGCTTTGAACAACACGCCATGGCGCGCGCTGGCTCTACGCCGCTGATTGTGGCCAAAAAGGGAAGTCGCTTTGCTGTCGCGATCCATGCGTTGTACTTTCGTGGTGAGCCGCCGCAAGAGTTGACGCAGGCACAAGTCAAACGCATTGAAGACACCGATTTGGCGCAAGCCATTCCCATTTTCGCTCGCTTTCGCGCGCAAGACACCGTGATCGTGGGCACATCTGCCAACTATTTCACTTACCGCGGCCTGCAGCTTGAACGAGGTGGTCCGCTACGGCGAATAGGAGATTGCGTGCTAGGTGCCGCTGCCGCTGCTCGACTTGATATTTCGCCCGGCGATCGGTTATTATCGGAACCAGAAAACCTATTTGACTTGGCGGGCCCATCGCCATTGAATATGCGAGTCACCGGCATCCTTAGACCCACGGGAACTGCCGATGACGAAACGATCTTCTGCGATTTGAAGACCACCTGGATTATGAGCGGCATCGGCCATGGCCATGTAACAACAAATGTCGCGGGAGCCAGCGACCATCAGCACTCGGCGGGCCGAGAATATATGCCGCAATATGCTGAGGTCACCGATGAAAACGTCAATTCGTTTCACTTCCACGGACAACCCGATGATTACCCGTTGACAGCAATCATTGCGTTGCCGGATTCTGCTAGGTCCGAAGCTCTGTTGATGGGCAAGTTTCTATTACCTGACGAAACACACCAAGTCATCCGCCCAGTCGAAGTTGTGCGCGAATTGATGCAGGTCGTCAGCCAAGTCCGTCAATGGTTCGATGTCGGCCTAATGTTGCTGGCCATCGCAACATTGCTGCTGGTCAGTTTGGTGCTCACGTTGTCGGTGCGCTTGCGTCAGAAAGAAATGCGCACCATGTTCCTGCTCGGTTGCAGTCGCAGCATGATCGCTCGAATTATCATGACCGAATTGGCGCTAGTCACGTTCCTAAGCGTTACGACAGCAGTCGCATTAGCGGCTTGCGCCGCGCGTTTTTCCGATCTAATTTTCTATAGCCTAACCTAATTGGACGCGCCACTTTTTCGCGGAATACAAGCCCGAAGCGCAA
>SYJV01000360.1 GCA_005798335.1 Planctomycetaceae bacterium
GAATGGTACAAATCGATGACGCGCTGAGGCTGAGCTTTCACCAGCATGGGCAGCTGCGAGAGTTCCTTACCATGCTTGACAAGGTCGTTGTTAGCGCCGGTTAACCGGTCGAGCAAAGATCGATTGGTTGCCGACTCAGCCAGCAATGCCCCGCGCCGAAACGTCTCCTGTAACGTCTCGTCGGTAAGTAACACAAACAAATCGTGAACGCGGACAAAATTTTGTGCCGTGCGATGAAAAATCAGTTCCTGATACCCCAATCCTCCATCCGGCATTTTGAGCCGCACGATAACTCGCTGCTGACCGCCGCGCATGACAGGTCTCAATACGGTAATACTCCCGCCGCCATTGTGCACTTCGGATAGGCTGTTAAACAGTTTGGCGCCGGTACTCTGCAGTGCGCCCGCCGTGAATTCAGTTCGGAATCTCTGTGAAACTTCGAGCTGGTCGAGCGCGCGATGAACAAGTCCTTCGAGATCGAACAACTTGGAGAATTCTTGAAAGTTACCTTGCTGAATTGACGCTACGTAAGCCTCAGCAGCCTTCATTGCTTCGGCCTCGTTCACGTCGAGCGAGAGATTCGATGCTTTCAAACTTGGGGAGTCTCTTGCTACCACCGAAGGGTCTGTACTGTTACTGGAATCAACGTTACTTGATGGGTTGCTCGCTGATGCGACCATTTTATGGCCGGCGCTAGTGAGCATTGCGGCGACCTTGGGTGCAATCGAAATTACCAACCAACCGCAACCGACCAAGGCGATAATTGCCGAAAAAATTCCTGTCGTGATGAGCAGTGGCTTGAACGAAAAGCTCGCGCCCGAGCGACGAACCAACCTTGGACTTGGGCCGGAGTATGGCTGATTGAAAGCACTAGGTTGACCGAAATCTTGATTGGAAAAATTGCCCAGAGCAGGCAAATCCGCAAAAGGGTCGTACGCTTTGGGACTCTGCGCCGCAGTTGCTGAAACCAACTTGCCCACACTTACAGGATCGCCACACGCTGGGCAACGAATCTTCTTGCCGAGCAAATGATCTGGGGCACGCAGTTTCTTGCCACATTTACATGAGAATTCTACAGCCACCGATTGCCATCCTATGAATCGCGCAAACTGAAATGTTGTAGTATAGTTTATTTTCGAAGATTGGCTGTCGAAATTTTTATCGCCCGATAAAAGGGACTATCCCAAAATCTAGGTCGGGGCACGAACGAGCATTGCTTGGCATTCACTGTTGAAACGGAATGCGCAATCGGCGGAGCTGGCCGCACGCAGCTTGGATGCGATCTCCTTTGCGTTCTCGGAACTGAACGTTGATGCCACCGTCGGTGAGAATCTTGCGAAATGTACGGATCGATACCTGCGACGGAGTTTCGTAGGGCAGACCTGCGACGGGATTGTACGGTATGACGTTCAGCATGCTCGATCGATCACGGAGCAGTTTGACGAGCTGTCGCGCGCACGACGCACTGTCATTGAGTTCGGCCAGCAACACGTACTCAAAGGTAAGTCGACGCCCCGTGGTATCAAAGTACCTGTCGGCTGCTGCCAAGATTTCATCAATACCGATGTTTTTATTCACCGGAACTAAGCGGGTTCGCAATTCATCATTGGGAGCATGTAAACTAATGGCGAGATTGAATGGTGTTTGATGTCGCGACAATCGATCAATGGCGGGCGGCAAACCTACCGTGCTAATGGTGATGCGCCGTGGACTGATACCCAAGCCGCCTGGGTTCTTGGCCACTTCCAGTGCTGCGATTACATTTGGTAGATTCGCCAATGGCTCACCCATACCCATCATGACGATATGACTAAGCCGTTCGTCAGCGGCCAACATCCGCTGCAGCCTTAACATCTGCTCCAAGATTTCACCGGACGTTAGGTTGCGATCGACTCCATCCAAGCCGCTGGCACAAAACACGCAGCCCATCGCGCAGCCAACTTGGCTGGATACGCAAATTGATCGTCGCAATCCATCGCGCAGCAACACGCACTCGATACGCCCTCGGTCAGCAAGATCCAGCAGTAGCTTTTCAGTGCCGTCGTCCGCCGATTGCCGCGCGGCAATCGTAGCGCTCCAAATTCGAAAATCCCGGGCGAGTTCCTCGCGCAGGGACTTGGGGAGATTCGACATGTCGTCGAACGACTCGGCGCGTCGCTGATAGATCCACGAAAGAATTTGTGGCCCGCGGTACGCGGGTTGCCCGTGCTCGGACAACCACGCGTACAACTCGGTCTCAGTCAAGGCGAGCAGATGCTTGGGCTGTGGATCGCTGGACAACGGTATGTCGGAATTTTTGAACTGCAGGTCTTGCATGCATCGCACTCAGAGTACAATCGCCAAATCCATAAGTTTAGACTGGCCTGTGTAGGTACATCGCGTTGTCGCGCACAGCTATTATACGCCAAACCAGTTGATCGATCAGTCAAGGAATATGAAATGATTTCCATCAATGAGAAACGAGCTCTCAAACTGGTGATGGAGTTGATGGCAATTCGGGGACCGAGCTGTGAAGAAAAAGCGGTATCGGAGTTCGTTGTCGACCACCTACTGCAAATGGGAATTTCAAAATCGTCCATCAAATACGATACGGCCAATCGCCGAACTCCACGCTCGGGAGAAATCGGCAATTTAATCGTCAAAGTGCCTGGAACAATTTCGTCGCCGCGAATCATGTTGTCTGCTCACATGGATACCGTTCCGATCTGCGTTGGGTGCCGACCGAAGCGCAACGGTAATGCGGTAGTTTCGGCAAATTCGACCACTGGTCTGGGTGCAGACGACCGAGCGGGAGTCGCCTCGATTTTAGTTGCGATTATGGAGCTGCTGGAGACGGGAACTCCGCATCCACCGCTTACGCTTTGTTTCTTCGTTCAAGAGGAAATTGGCTTGCATGGTAGCCGACATCTTTCTGTCGAAAAACTCGGCAAGCCCGAATTCGCGGTAAATTTTGACGGCGGTTCGGCAAACAAACTAACGATCGGTGCGACCGGAGGCGAACGTATGCAGATCGTGCTGACCGGACTTGCCGCTCATGCAGGCTTAGCACCAGAGACGGGGGCATCGGCAATAGAAGCGGCCGCAATCGCGATCGCAAATCTGAAAAAGGCTGGCTGGCTGGGCCAAGTTCGAAAGAAAGGAATGTCAGGAACCAGCAACGTTGGCATTATTCACGGTGGAAATGCCACCAACGTGATCTGCGACAACATCGAAGTACACGCTGAAGCTCGCAGCCATAACAGCGAATTTCGCGACACGATCGCAGGCTCCATTTGCTCTGCATTTGAGAAGGCTGCCGCAGAAGTCGTGAGTTCATCCGGTGTGCCAGTTCGAGCTCAGATTTCGCGCCGAGTCGACTACGATTCCTTTTGCTTGGACGAAAAGTCACCACTGGTGACGATGGTCGCCCAAACTGTCAAGTCAACCGGTGGCGAGCCGTTCGTGGCGATTTCGAATGGTGGTGTGGACGCCAATTGGCTGGTCAAACATGGAATCCCAACAGTTACGCTGGGGTGTGGTCAGCGCGACGTACATACCATTCGAGAATCGCTGGATATTCCCGATTACTTTCTAGCCTGTCGAGCGGCGAAAATGCTTGCGTCAGCGCAAACGGGGAAGCCCTGATGCTGCCGGACGACGAGCTATGTTTGTGTTTCCACGTAACTTGGCGAAAGATCATCAACTTTGCCAGGATTCATCGGGTACGTATTCCCAGCCAGCTTAGCAACTGCGAGAGCGCCGGCACTGGCTGCGGTTGGTGCCGAGCGTTTATGGTTCGCTTGGTGAACAAAATCGAAGACAATCCGCCAAATGCGGACGAGCTCACACAGTGGATGGCCCAGCACTTGCCAACTTCGAAGAGCTATTCTGAGCAGCGGAAGAACTATATTGCTGAGGGTAAAGGTCGCCCTCCAGAATAGTGTACAGTGGCAACCAGATATCGTCCGAAGTTGTTCATACTAGGTTAAGCTGCCTTACGGTATCTACCCAGTTTCGCGTGCTCGCGCATTCCGACCGAAACGTGTGCCAAGAAACGATACTTCGCGCTACTCGAAATAGCATGTCACATTCTGATAGTACCCTTGGGCTGCAAGTGACATGCGCGATCGCGAAGTAGAAATCGGTTGAATTGATGCTCAGAGATGAAAATTCTAAATAGCATCGAGCTGAAACTAGTGAATTGCGATTCCCACTGTGAAAGCGAAAGCGATTGCTGTATAATGACCTTGCAATGACATTGAGGAATCGAGTCGCCTGCTTGACCTCTCAGGTCCAGCGTGCGTCTCTCTGCCTCAAAGATCGACATGCCGCGTTGAATCGCTCGCACGCCAACTGTGGTCATTGTCCAGCAGGGATAGTTGCTTCGAGAATTTCGAAGTGGATAGGATGTCTGGGCGTCCTCGTTACTTCCCGCTTTCTATTTCCCTCCTTATTTCTGGAGTTTGATGCTATGGCCAGTCGTGTTGCCGGCGCCGTGAAGTCCAAGACATCTGTCGCAAAAGCTTTACCTACTGCAAAGTCCGCAAAGAAAACACCAACGACAAGAAAGGTCGCAGAGAAACCAGCAGTTACTGAAGATACTTCCAATGCCACCGCGACTGTCGCCAAACCGCGACGCAAGAGCAAGGTCGAAACGCGCACTCGCATCTATTGGGGTGTCTACAATCAAATGGCCAAACGAGTTGCAGTTTTCGAATTTGATCAAAAAGTGGAAGCCGAAAAACGTGCTGCGAAGTTGCTCAAGACAAGCGGTGAACACCATTACATCCAGAAATTAAAAGCGGTCGTTACTCAATAAGGCACCGTTTGGATTCCGTTTGTTTGACCGTGTCTCGAGTTTCATTGAACGTCCCCGGTTCCTCCGGGGATTTTTTTTTGGAATTCAAACCCTGCGACTCAGTTTTACCTTCAGCCAAACGCGTCCAACGAAAGATCCCGTTCATTCAGCGTTTAGTCACAATACCGTTCAACGAACGTGGGATAAGCTTCCAGCTTGTCAATATCTTGTGCAAGCAATGGCGAAACTCCGCTACAAGTTGACAAGCTGGAAGCTTATCCCACGTTCGTTGAACGGTATTGCGTTTAGTCACCGAAAAATCTGACCTACTCGGACAGCCAATTAATGGTTTGTTTCATCAGCCAATTTGTGGCTTCGATCAATCGCAGGGACCGTCTGTCAATATCGTGCGCGGTGGCAGGCGCAGGCGTAACCAAGCGTCCCAATACGGATTTAGGTTTAGCGCAATGCCGCAGCGCGAAAGCGCCAACAATCTGTCCGTCGCGTTTCGGTGGACACCCTGGCCCGAGGTGGCCCGTCACCGCAACGCCAAGGTCCGCTTCTGGTGTTTTGAGCAAGGCGGCCAAGACGAGTTGCTCGGTTACGACGCAACTGACAGGTCCAATCTCGGGATCGTCGAGCAGTTGAGTGGAGATGCCAAGCCAATTTGACTTGGAGGCATTGCGATAGACTACAAAACAACCGCACAATTGCTCGGATATTCCAGGCAATCGCGTGAGAGTTGCAGCGACATTTCCGCCGGTGCAACTCTCTGCCAATACAATGCGCAATCGCCTTGCACAAAGGAGATCGCGCAGTTGAATCGCGAGCTCAACGCTTGCTGAACTGGGTTCCACGTCGAGCGCCATGGAGACCGTACTTCTTTCGTTCCTTCATACGCGAATCGCGTGTCAAGAAACCATCGTCGCGAAGCGGTTGGAATAACTCCTGATTGTGGCAGCACAGCGCTCGAGCGATCGCCATTCGGATCGCTCCCGACTGACCAGACAGCCCGCCACCTTGTACGCGTACCGAAACGTCGACACTTCCACGCTGACCTACATGATCCAGCGCATCGGTGACCGCTCGCTGGTGCTGAGCGGTCGGAAAAAACTCTTCGAGTGTACGACCGTTGATGACAATTTTTCCGCTGCCTGGACGCACTCGAACACGAGCAACCGACGATTTACGCCGACCGGTACCGAGGGAATCACCAGTAATCTTGTCTTTCTTAATTGCTACCATGATTGCTCGCTGTTGTTATGACTTCTTGCCAACTTCCATTGCCTCGGGCTGCTGAGACTGATGCGGATGGGTCGCTCCTGCATAAATCTTCAACTTACTGAGCATATGACGAGCAAGCTTGTTTTTTGGAAGCATGCGCCGCACGGCATGCAGAATTAGGTCTTCAGGTTTGCGGCTCTGCCGTTCTTGGTAACTCTCCATCTTTTGCCCGGTATAGCCGTTGTACCAAGCGTAGTGCCGATGTTCCAGTTTCCTTCCGGTCATGACCACTTTCTCAGCATTGGTCACAATCACAAAATCTCCGGTATCGACATGCGGAGTGTAAGTTGGGCGATGCTTACCCATTAATACCATAGCGACATCGCTTGCCAACCGTCCCAGGACACGATCCGACGCGTCCACTACGAACCACTTCTGGTCGACATGGCCAGTCTTTGCGACGTAAGTTTTCTGTTGCAGAGTCATCACTAATCCTATGTAACCGCGCGCCAAGCAAGGGCTGTGCTCCCAACCCCACCGTCTGGCGAGTTTTGAATAAGTTTGGCAGTTTACCGTCAACACACAAAACTGGCAAGCCGATGTTGCGTGACTTGGGCATGAGAATTGTTAATGCCACTGACGGATGGCCAGATGCTGCTCACCCAAATGGTGAATACAAGCCCGACGCGCATGCGAGTGCATTGGTGCATACGTGCGAGCGGTACGTGCCTGGATTGACTCACTCGCATGCGCTTCGGTGCTTGCATTGCATTAATGTCAATTAGCTGCTTCGACGAGCAATCCAGCGGGCGATACTATTCGCAAGCGTTTGCTCACAAGTTCTCGACGCCATTGCATTAAGCTGCTGCGGCTGGGCGATGACGCCTGATAAGCAAAGTCTTGTCCTGTCAACTTCTTGAGCTGATAAATGGCTAATACGCGCTCGCTGAGCAATTCACTTTCCAGCAGCTTTACAAGCGGCTCTAGGCCATCTTGATCGAGCTGCTCCGTCGTCTGGCCGAGGATCAAGTCAACCATCGAATTGCCATGATCCAAATTTACGCTCGCGCTGTTCTCTCGCAAGCGGGCGACCTGCTGTTGATCTGCGGAGAGCAATTGGCGAGTCAGATCGAGCGTATGGGACCAATGGCTGCGCCCACTTGAGCTACTAAGAAGTCCGTCTGCTCGAACCAGCGAACTCCATTGACCTAACATGCAAAGAGCTTGCGTCGCTACGGCGCAAGTTTCTGGACGGCGGCTTTTGGATGCCTCACCAAGTGCCTGGACTGCTTCGGAACCTGCGGGCACTAATCGGCCCAGGTCTTCTGCAGCTTGAATATCTATAAGGCGGTCGGTGATGCTTCGATACCAGGGCAGCACCTGCTTAAGTTTGAATTTCTCTGGCGGATTGCCACGAACAATCGCTAATCCTTCGCCAACCTCAACCTTGATTGGGTTGCGATCTTTATTCGCCTCAGCTTGGACACCTGGGATAGGCTGAACCTGGAGACTCCCTTCAATGGCCACAATCGTCAACACGGGTACCATGGTTCGACCGTCGGTAAGCGTTCCATGGACGAGGGTTCGATAATTCAATTCAATCGCAGCCTTGTTGGCCACATTATCTAAACTAACAATGCCCAACCAATCGGCCGTGCTAAGTTGAATCGATCGCCCGTTGGAACCGCTGGCGATCAGTGCTCTGGCCATCTCTAAGCGTACCACTGGAGCAACGTCTGCATTCTCGCGATCAACTTTCATCTTGGTCGGACCGCAGAAAGTCCAGCGCATCTGGCCCGCAATATCAACAGTTGCCTGAGTTGCCGGCGGTACTACCAACCCCATACCTCGCTCGATAGCATCTCCAACAGTCAGACGTTTAATTTGCGTTCCATCAGCAGAAGTGACAAACAGTACCGCTCGTTTTTCCCGCTCGACAGTCGGCGACCAAATCAAAACAGGCGCAGCTTGGTGAGAATCCGACGCGCCGTCCGGCTTGACTGTACTATTTTTTTCTTTGACTGCAGTCGGCTTATCTGGTTGCAAATCCGCAGGATTTGTCGGATGCTGCAGGTCGCCTTGGTTGTTAGGCACCCTCGGACTGCTTTCTACAGGTTCAACAGGAAACGAATTTGATGCCTTCGTGTTCGAATCAACGACGCGATCAACAGTAGAGCTGCGAGAATCGAATTCTTTTTCCGGCTCTTGTGGTAGAGTTTCCGTAGATTTGGAAGATTCTCCGGAGTCAGACTGCGAATCAACTTCGCCCGAATTGACGGTGCCAGCGTTACGATCTGATGGACGATTCGCAAGCAACTGCTTGATGCCTTCCCAAGGACCTATCGCTTGCCAAGCTACAAAACCAAGCGTTACCAACAACAGCCCGATCACCAGCAGACCTCGCCAACCGTCTTTCGTTCGGCCTCGCAAATACTCAGGGACTTCGTGAGCTAGTTGACCTCCCTCAAGGTCCAATCCCGATGGTCGGATCGATTGGCCGCCACTGGCGACCATGGGTGACTGTACCGACTTGGGTTTGGCAACCGCCGTCGCACCCACCAGGTCGCCGGGCGAATTTGCGACCGATTTGTGAATATGAACATGCTGCGCGCTAAAAACTGCTTCATGCGGTTGATCAATTCTCTTGAGCAGTCCATCTTCAGTCGTCCGCCAACGGTCAAAATTGGCAGAGGAGTCAAAAGCGGAGGCTTCATTTTGACCTACGCTCTTCGATGGCTTGCGAGACGCCAGTCGAGCTGGATCCTTCAGGTCAACAACTCGTTGAAATAGTTCCTGTGGAATTTCGTCCGAATGATGAAGCACCGACGCGAGCATCTTGTGGCAATGAGCCAATTCGGCGAGCTGGATATCGGACTCAAGGCAAATGCGTTCCAGTTCGGGAACCCGATCGCTTTGAAGCGTATCGTCCAAATATTCGGCAACCGTATTTGCATCGCCACCCAATCCGCGACCATCGACGCGCGGAGCCAGCAACCGAGGACGATTGCTCAGAGCATCCATGCGGCGCAGGAGCTTGCCAGCCATTTCGCTCTGCTGAACACGTTTGTGAAGATCTTCCAATTCACTTGGACTGAGCACATGGTCGCGGTAGGCCAGCAAAGTTCGCAGTGTCAGTCTCATGGAATTTCATCGCGCACAGGCAATCACGGCTGTACCAAAAAAAATGCGAGCGATTTCCATCGCTCGCATTGAATCATAATTCGCAGAGTGTCCAACGAAAGGACTTATCTACTATTCATCCAGCGACGCAACCTCGCCACCATCGCGGGTATGTACCGCTCTCCAAATGTTCATAGCGACGTTGCTCGATACGAACTTCGCACTTCCATCACACATGGCAACTTGCACACCGCCGGTGTGGAAGCTCCAAGAGCATCGTCCTGTGATTCCCCAACCACCCGAGCCTGACGCGCGAGTCATAGTGATTGGATCTGGATTGGGTGGATAGAGACGATCTCTTTCCGTAGCCATCGCCAGTCCTTGAGATTGATTGCTAACCCACAAGAACGGGTTGCTTGGAAATTGCCATTGGCGAATTGACTTACCCTGTTCCAGCAGCATAAACGTGTTTGACGTGCCGTCGGGAATCGCGCCCATCGTATACCAACTGTTTTTGTTTCCCAAACCGTTGCCCTGTGTGGCTCGCTCGGCCGAGGTTCCATTAGCAGCAGTTCCATTAGTGATAATCGTGGTCCCGCGTGGTCCTTCACCCGCATTCATAGCATAGTCTTTGAATTGATTAACTTGGCCAACTGCTGGCGAACTTGGGCACGAAAAAGAAGGCGGCATATTTTGGCATGCAGCTTGATTTAATATCGAAAGCGGAGTGTTGTCAGGACCTCGGTTGGCGGGAAACCAAGCGTCCCCTTTTTCACTTGTCCAAGGGCGACCACTAAAATTCAACTGGTTGTACAAGTTGCCGGCTTCCATGAATGGTAAGACGCCAGCAGCCCATCCCCACATGCCATTGTAGAAATTGCCAGCAGCTTCGACATTAGTGATTACTTGCCCCCAGGTCGCGTTGGTTCCTGCTGATTGAGTTGAGAAAGCAGTTACTCCCGACGGAAACTTTTTGTAAGTATCGTGGTAGTTATGAAAGGCGAGCGCCAAGTTATGGAGGTTGTTACTGCAGCTCATCCTGCGTGCAGCCTCACGCGCGGCCTGGACGGCTGGCAGCAGTAGCCCGACCAATACTCCAATGATCGCAATGACCACCAGCAATTCTACCAGCGTAAATCCCCTCAAACGACGAGTCATAGTGCACACCTCTCTAGTGGCTCGAAAAGGCAAAACTTGTATGTACGGCTTGAACACCATTCTATGCAGGCGTGGTGCACTTGTGAATATTCTGGCATCAAGATGTTGAATTTCTTGTCAGAAAGTTTGGCACACGCACCTACCGCAACGCACTTATAGAGCTGAAACGGCAGCTCGTGTACTCATAATTCCCAAGGATTCTTAAGTAGACAATTAGTTTTCGAAGCAATTCGCAAGTGTGGATTGCTTCTCCGTCGATGCCCGGTCCGCGCCAAGTTTGGCTCGCACCGACTTGCTCACCTGTATCATCGTGGGAATCTTTCTCGGTTCCTTCATGGTTCCTTAACCAAATCTTAACGGTCGTTTTCGTAAAATCCTCCGCCAAGTGCTAGCAATTGCGGAAAGTTGCTGGAAAGCCAATCCTCGTATACGGAGATGTACTGTGCGGAATTCTTGGAAGAAGAGTGTTTTCCCTCATGACAAACATAAGGGATTCACGTTGGTGGAACTGCTGGTGGTCATTGCGATCATCGGAGTCTTGGTCGGTTTGCTACTGCCAGCCGTTCAATCAGCCCGCGAAGCGGCTCGTCGCATGAGCTGTAGCAATAATATACGACAACTCGGATTGGCGCTACACAATTACGAGGGCACCCACAAAACCTTACCTCCCAGCCGGATTAACTTGACCAGCCCTGTGATTTTTCAGCAATCCTGGGTTTCCATGATCCTACCTTTTATCGAGCAAGGTAACGTGCACGCAGCCTACCAGCACGGCATGCCATGGTATGGGCGAATCAATGATCCATTGACCACAGTAAAACTACCGCCAATGACTTGTCCTTCCGCGCCCGATGCGCGCGAGTTACCCACCTCGGCTCTCTACAATGCGGTTACTGACAAGACTCGAACTGATCAACCACGATGGGGTTATTCCGACTATGGGTCCATTAATGCGATCCGTAACTCCGCTTTCGTATCCGTGGGTTTGCCGTCATTGGGTACTAGAGAAGTTCTTGGTGCGATGGGACGTGGGCCCGAGGGCGTACGATTTTCTGCGATCACCGATGGACTATCCAACACCGTTGTCGTTGCTGAAGGAGCAGGTCGCCCAGGAATTTACATTTCGGGCAAGAAAGTAAATAACCCGCGTTCAGGTATCGCATTTGGAACTCCCTTCGTGCCCGACGGCTGGGGATGGGCTGATATCAATAGCGGATTCAGCATCGACGGCTCCGAAAAACTTGGCAATCAAAACAACACCACTACCAGCGGAACCACGACTATTGTTGGTTCGTGCATGATGAACTGCACAAACGACAGTGAACTGTATGCCTTCCACATTGGCGGCGCCCAATTTCTGTTCGGCGACGGCTCCGTGCATTTCCTTAGTCAATCCATCAATGGGCAAACATTTGTCGCGGTCATGACCCGTGATCGCGGTGATATTGTAGGCGATCTTCAGTAATTGCATTATGTCGGGTAGTTTACGGTTACAAACTAGGCCGGTCATTCGACCGGCCTAGTTTCGTCCTAGCTGGGCACCAAGAAAATAGACAATAGATTCACGCAAAACGTACTTATCGTGCCGTCCAGCGAACGCCCCTAAATGTTCTCTGGCTGTCAAAAATAGCCAAAGCGTCTACTTGATCTTGCGTTAGTTTGTCGACAATCAACGATCGATCGTTGACCGTGGCCTCAGACATTCTGTTGGCGTCTTCCAAACTGCTGGGGTATCCGGGAGTTATTTTTGAGGAGAGCTTTGCAAGCCAAACGTTCTTGATATCGCGCCGCTGAGCGTTGGACAAACCGAGCATTCCGTCAATCGATGCAACTGAGCCTGTGAGTGCTGCCTCAAGAAACTCTCGGTTTCGATCCAGGCAATGCGTAGCGTAATCTTGAAATTGCGCCTCGGAGAGGTTGGTTTCAGCACGCCCTGCCAAAGCGGACCGTCAAACAGCGGTTGCGAGAATCGAGTGCGAAAAAGCACTAATCCTTGTACGGTGTCGTCTTTTCTGGCACCGGAGACCAACAATTTGTCGGCAGGGATAATTTCAGCGTTCGGCGTAGCCTCGTCATTGGGAATGAGTTCACTATCTATCATGAACTTCTTCAGTTGCTTCTCACCGGATTGAATTCGCCTTAGCGCGACTCCCTTGGTCAATAACCGCAATTTTTCAGTCTGGGCATCAGTCAGTTGGCACGCTTGCTTCAGCAAATCTATTTGCAGATTCAGGTAGGTCGTAATTTGACTTTGTTCAGCACGAGCCCAATGCGCTATCGTCGTTTGAACGTCAACTTCGCCGAAGTCTTGTAGCTTTACTCCCGCTGGGCCTACTGAAACGCCTTGTGCATGCACAACCTCCATGGCCGCGGACAAAAGGCAGCCAATAGCGAAGAAATGAATCCGTTGAAACATGATGCAGCCTATTCTGGAGAAGACGTTACTAAAGTCGAATTCTGTACTGACCTTAAAAACAAACTCAATCGTCGATGAGTATCATGGTAATTGTGAAGCGCCAGGGACAATTGATTGAGGTTGCTATTGCACTGCTTTCGCCGCGCGGCTTCACGCACCGATTGCGTGGCCGAACCCTACCAGCACTCCGATAGTGGCAATCACCACGAGCAATTCGACCAGCGTGAATGCTGGTCGCTGGGTGCGTTTTTTGACAGAAATAGACTTAACCATTCCAGATCGCTTCAATAGTCCGGAGTGATCATAAACGCTGACTACTGCATTCTCATGGACAACCCACACCTCCAAAGCCCCTTTGGCAAGATACAAGTTCACCTTTGATGCAATCTCATCTTTCGTATTCCCAGGCGACATCACCTCTACGCATATTTCCGGAGCGATATTGTAAGGCGTATCGTAGCCATGTTTCTGCATAAACTCGTCGCTCGCCCACGCCACGTCAGCCACTTTCACACCTTCTGACGTTAGTACACTGCATTCATTGATAATTTCCCCACCTTTGCGACCCTTGTTTAAACTCACAACAACCTGAGATTGAGCACTGCCATGCCAATTCGAGGCAGGCGACATCAGGATTGATCCGCCCTTAGTGGTTTCTACCTTATAGGGAATGTCTTTGAAAAATGGGTCCTTGAGAATCGACTTCCACAACGAGATCGCGGTATTCATGTTACTTGTCATCAAGAATCCTCTCAGTCAGACCAACGCATATTGTAGCGATGCCGATTACTGACTGGCAACCGTTGAGCAATGATTGACCAAGCGATGCATTGACCGCTCGTAGGTCAATTGATCTATCCTATTTTGATTGGCCTGTCTTGCCAGTTTTCCGGTAGCGGCTGTTGATTGAGCGACGAAGTCCGCGTCGAGTTACTGTCCTTAATCGATTCTTCGACGGTCTCTGCCAGCGGACGATTTTGGTGGTCGGCGGCGATTATCAAGTATAGTGCCGGTACTACGAACAGCGTAAAGATGGTGCCGATCGCCATGCCTCCGACCAGGACCGTTCCGATGCTGTTGCGAGCTTCCGCACCGGGACCGATTACAAGAACCAGTGGAAAATGGCCGAGAACTGTGGCAGCCGACGTCATTAGCACCGGTCGTAATCGCGTCTGTGCGGCTTCGATGATTGCCAAACGCTTCTTAAAACCCTGTTCTTGCAAATGGTTTGCAAACTCAACAATCAAGATACCATTCTTGGCAATCAATCCGACCAACGTGATCAGGCCAACTTGCGAGTAGATGTTGATGGTCGTGAATTCGAGAAAAGTGATTGCTAGTGCTCCCGATATGGCCAGCGGCACAGACCCAAGCAACACTATCAACGGATCCCGAAAACTTCGAAATTGTGCCGCCAATACCAAGTAAATCAAGATCAAAGCAAAACCTAACGTCACGGCCAAGGCAGAGCCTTCTTGGCGCAGTTGTCTCGATTCGCCACCGTAATCGATCACTGCTGCATCGCTCAAGACGTTTCTCGCGATTCCTTCCAGAGTTTCCAACCCGGCTTCTTTGGTTACGCTGGGATATACCGCCGCAAAAATCCGCAACGAACTTTGTTGCTGAAATCTCAGCAGCGAGCGCGGCGCAGTGGTCAGGGCAATCGACGCAAATGACGACACAGGAATCATCTCTCCACTTGGCCCTCGGATCTTGAGGTCCATAAGCGCCGCGGCGTTTTGTCGGTCGGTTTCCGCAAGTTGCGGTATGACTTGGTAACTGCGGTTGAAGTGATCGAACCGATTGACATAACCTCCACCCAATAGAACTCCCAGTTCTTGGGCCACCGAAGCCAGATCCAATCCAAGGTCAGCGATACGCTCGCGATCGACGATGACTCTCGCTTGGGGCAAATCGAGCTTGAGATCCGTATCGACGAACATAAACATATTGGCTTGTTGACCGAGACGAATGATCTCCTGGGCAAGCTGTGCCAAGCGTTCGACAGGTTGTTCGCTTTTGAGCACCAGTTCGACGTCGTATTGGCCAGCCCCTGGCAGTGGCGGGACCAGCACAGGAAAGGCTCGTACGCCGGGAATCTGCGATGCCAGCGCAAAAACCTGGGGATAGATCTCTGCCGTGGTTCTCTCGCGGTCGTGAAAATCTTTGGTAATTACTCCACCGAATCCAAAATTCGATTGAACCAGCGCCCACATGTACTTGCTCTCTGGCAGATCCTGTAACTTCAGCGCCAACAGCTTCGCCCAATGCGTAGTTGCTTTCAGCGTCGAATCGGGGGCCGCCTCCAGCATCACTGCCACGGCACTTTGATCTTCGACCGGAGCCAACTCCTTGGGGCTCATAAGGTACAAGGGGACAGCCGCGATCGCCACCAACAATGTGCTGAGAACGATCGCGTAACGGATTTCCAGCGCCAACGCCAATGCATGCAAGTACAGTCGTCGGAGCGTCTCGAATCGGCCATTGATGAACCGAGTCAACCAACCCTCGCGGCCTGATGCGTCCAGCATCTTGGCGCTCATCACAGGCGAAAGCGTAATGGCCACAACTCCTGAAACAATCACGGCAGCCGCCAGCGTGAACGCGAACTCGCGAAAGAGCATTCCAGTCAACCCGCCTTGGAAACCGATGGGCGCGTACACGGTCGCCAAAGTAATCGTCATAGCAACGATTGGACCCACCAATTCTCTCGCACCGATCAATGCGGCCTGCAAGCGCGAGCGACCGAGCTGCACGTGCCGCTGTACGTTTTCGACAACCACAATCGCGTCGTCCACTACCAAGCCGACCGAAAGTACGATCGCCAGCAGCGTTAGCAAGTTGAGCGAAAACCCCATCAAAAACATGACGATCGCCGCGCCGACCAGCGAGACCGGCATAGCCACCAGAGGTACGATGGCGCTGCGAATCGAACCCAGAAATAGAAACACCACCACTCCCACGATGCATATTGTCTCGCCGAGTGTCTTGGAAATTTCCTTGATCGCATTCTCCATGAACGTGGTGGCATCGAAGGCTAATTGCATATCGACGTGACTGGGTAAAGTTGGCCTCAGTCGCTCCATTTCGCGCCGCAAATTGTGTGCGACCTCGATTTCGTTGCTGCCCGGCAATGGCCAGACCGATACATAGACAGCTTCGCGCCCCTTGTACATCGCCGTCGCAAGTGGCTCCTCCGCACCCAGTTCAACCGTGGCCACGTCGCGCATTCGAACGGTTGCTCCATCGCGCTGTGCCACGATCAACTCGTTGAACTCCTCAGCAGTCTTGAGGTCTGTGTTGGTCAGAAGGTCGACTTGCACCTCGTCGTTCTTGATTCTGCCGATCGCGGCCAGGTAATTGTTGCGCTGCAGCGCTGCATGAACATCGCCGGGAGTTAGATTGAGCGCGACCAACTTTTGCGGCGAAATCCATATTCGCATCGCCGGCATTTGCCCCGCTTCGATACCAACACGTTGCACGCCGCTGAGGGTCGAAAGCTGCGGCTGGACGGTGCGCGTCAGCCAATCGGTCATGGCGGATATCCCGAACTCGTCCGACGTAAAGCTGATATAAAAAGAAGCGTAGGGTCGGTCAGCTCGTTCGAGTTCAATTACCGGCGGCTCGGCGGCTTGCGGCAGCTCTCGCCGCACCTGCTGCAAACGAGCGTTGACTTCCGCCAAAGCTTGAGTGCTGTTGTGATTCAGTTTCAAACGTACCGTGATCTTGCTGACACCCGCCGTGCTGTAGGATTCGATGTAGTCAACGCCTGCGATCGCCGAGACAGCGCGCTCGATCGGCGTTGTCAGGAACCCGCGCACTGTTTCTGCACTCGCACCAATGTAAATCGTGTTGATCACGATCGACGTGCTTTCCAACTTGGGATACTGCTGAATCGGCAGGAGCAGCGCACAGCGAACGCCGACCAACAGCAGCGCAAGATTAACAACTATCGCTAACACGGGATGACGAATGAAGATGTCCGTGATCGACTTCAAGGTGCCACCTTGTTTGCTCCGTCAGACGAAACATTCGGTTGTTCAGCGATCAGCGCACCTTCGCGCAACTTGAATGATCCTTCCGTAATGACACGAGCATTAGAGGAGATTCCGCCAAGGATGGTTGCTAGATTTTCTTGATTTCGGCCAACCACGACGGTTCGCATCCGGGCTCTGGACTTTTGTTCTTTATCCGCTTCGACGATGTAGACAAAGGCTCCCTCAGGCGCTCTGCGAATTGCCGAAGTGGGAACCGCCAGTACCGTCGACTCGGGACCGAACGCAATTTCCACGGTGACCGAATCATTCGGAACAAGCCACGACGGCGGATTGGGTAACTCCGCTCGTACCATCAAGTTTCGCGTCGACCGATCTGCCTTGGAGTCTGTGGCAACAACTTGCGCCGACAGCGGCCCGGATGGAAGCAGCAACTTTATCTCTTGGCCGGTAGTTACGTGCTCAGATACTTGCTGCGGAATCATAAAATCGACAAAGATCTTGTCGTCAGTGCCCATCAAGGTGGTGATGTCCGTTCCTTCGTGCAAGTACTGGCCCTCGTGCACGTTGATCAACCCGACTCGTGCCCGAAATGGAGCTCGCAATGTTTTCTTGTCAATCGTTGCCTGCAAACGTGAAACTTCGGCTTTGGCTTGTTCCAGCTCGGCAGCCGTCTGCTCGACCTCCAACTCCGTCAGAGCCATCGCTGCGCCAGCCAATTGAGTTCGTTTGAAAGTAGACTCCGCAATTCGCTGTCGTGCCTGAGCAAATTGTAGCTGAGCTGACTCGACGCTCTTTTCGAGCACTAAAAGGACTTGGCCCGACTCGACAATTTGCCCTGATTTCACAGAAGATTTTTGTACCGTACCGGCGATTTCGTTTTCCAGCGTTATCCAGCGAGCGGCAACCACAGTCCCCATCGAGCTAGTGGACATGCGCGTTTTGACGGTCTGAACCGACGCAGTATTGACCGATTCGGGCATCTCCGGGGGCGGAGGAGCAAACATTTGCGCGCGAATAGAAGAATACTTGCTGTAAGCCAGTGCGCCTCCAACTCCCAACACCGCTAAGAGCAACAAGCACGAGCCCAAAACCACTCGGAGAGTCATTCACCAAAACCCAATAAAGCCCAGAAGCTCATCCGACTAAGAGTTTCCTGACAAGTAGGTCCAGCACACCTGGACACAATTCGGACACACGAGGTTCGGAGACAATTATAGTCTGAATCTGGGTGCGGAGCAGTCTTAACTTGTGGTTGATGCCCTCAAAAAACTAGCGGCACCATTACGCTGAGTTACGCTCCAAACTTGCCCATGCGGCCAGCGTTGGACAGGGCGAGCAACATAAGATATTGTGCTTCGAACTGACCAAGTCCGCCCGTGATGGCGGTGGTTTCATTAAACGTCGTATGAGGATCAGGACGACAGCAATCAGAAACCAATAAGGTCGGTACCGGGTGCCAACTATGGCTCTTCAGGTAACTCGGCGTCGAGTGATCGCCTGTAACAATGAGCACATCCGGTTTGAGCGACGCAATGGCTGGTAGCGCCGCATCCAATTCCTCAATGCGTTTTACTTTTTCTGCAAAATTGCCATCTTCACCCGTACTGTCGGTGTACTTGAAGTGCATGAAGAAAAAGTCGTATGCTTGCCAAGAATCCCTCAGCACGTGCATTTGTTCGTCCAGCGTCGAGGCTTTGCCGATCACGTGCATACCAACTAGCCGCGCGAGACCTTTATACATCGGATACACGGCGATCGCTGCTGCCTTGAGGCCGTAAACTTGTTCGTAGCTGGGCAAATCAGGCTTGTTGGCAAATCCCCGCATCGTGTGGAAATTCGCTTTCGGATGACTCTTCAGTATATCTTTGGCTTGCCGCAGAAATTCCATCGCAACATCGGCTGTTCGCCGGCTGGCCGCATCTTCAGCAACTGGATCGAGCGGAGTAACTCCTACGGCTTGCGGATCGGTGTCCTTGACATTTCCGCCCAAACCCGCACCGCGAAATACGACCACAAATCGATGTTCTTTAACCGGCTCGACAAATATCTCAATCCCCGGAATCTTGATCTTTCTCAATGAGATCGCCAGAGGCGCACTCTCTTCCGAGGAAATGCGGCCAGCGCGCCGGTCGCTGATTTTCCCTTGCGCGTCGATCGTACAGAAATTACAGCGAATCGCGACGTCGCCTGGTTGCAATTCGAAACCAATACCGGTGGCTTCCAGCGCACCACGTCCAATTTGATACGTGAGCGGATCATAGCCAAACAGGCCCAAGTGACCTGGACCGCTACCCGGCGCGATTCCCGGCTTAACGGGAATACTCAACCCTTGTACACCCAAGGTCGCCAACGCCGATAGATTAGGCGTATGGGCACTTTCCAGCTCGGTCTTTCCGCCCGGTTGCATTGGTAGTCCACCCAAGCCATCTGCAACCAACATCACAATCTTTGACTTGTTTCTTACTTGCAGTTCACGAGTTAACGTATGCATGTCCATTGATGTTATCCAAGCGGTTCACGAGCTTCAACGAATGATTGCCGTAGATTTTAGTGAGCAAGCAGAATTTGTGAACGGCAGCAACTCAAGCTAATTCGCCCGAAAAAAAGCTTGAACCAATCTTGGAATCCAGCTCGCCGATCCCATGCGCATGCTCGCACAGTAAATGGTATATTTGGAACTGTAAATAGTCGCTGTTCCGACGAATCATCAACCCAGAAGTTGAAGCGAGTGCTGCAAGATGAAGAACCTTTTGGCTGGTACTTTGTTTGCGATTTTGAATTTTGCGATGCTGAATTCTGCGATGTTGAGTACTGTCGCTCAAGGACAATCGCCCAGTGTGCTGCCCAATACGGTTCACTTGAATCTCGACGGCGACATTACTTCTCAGTTGGTCGATGGAGTCGATCGATTCTTACTGAAGAAAATTGACCGATCGGTAATCTCCCGCATCGATAGTTGGCCCAAACCTTCTGCGTCAGTCAGCAATTATTCCCAAGCAACGCAGGAGATTCGCCAAAAACTGGCCAAACAAATTGGCTTGCGCGATGATGAAGAACACGCCACCGCGGGGCTATTTGTAATGTCCGATACTGAGAGTATGCGAGTGGTTAGCCAGCCCGGCAAATCAACGATTGTTGCTGAAGGCCCTGGCTGGAAAGCGTCGATGGTTAGTTGGAGTGTTTTGCCGGGCGTGGACGGACATGGACTGTTGGTCGAACCGGACTCGGCCCCAAAATTCTGTGCCGTGGTTATTCCCGATGCTGGGCAGACGCCCGAAGATCTGTGCGGCATCACCAAACCAGAAGGGCCTGTTTTCCCAGCGGCTTGCTATCTCGCGGCGGCCGGCGGGCGAGTAATCGTGCCCAGCGTCATCAGTCGGCAAGTAGAATCCAGGCGCGCCGGAAGTGGCACGTTGCTCACAGATCAAGAGTTCCTGTATCGCAGCGCGTTCGAACTGGGCAGGCATATCATCGGTTTACAGCTCCAAGAAATCCGTGCCGCTACAAAGTTCTTGAACGAAGCGAATCTGCCGCTGATGGTTGCCGGATGGGGAGAAGGAGGTTGGCTGGCGCTCTATCATGCGGCAACCGATACGAATGTGGATGTCACATGTATTTCAGGACATTTTCAGCCGCGCGAAAATCTTTGGCAGGAGCCCATCCATCGCAATGTTTTTGGTCTCTTGAATTTCGGAGGCGACGCACAGTTAGCGTCCTTGGTCGCGCCCAATTATCTGGTGATCGACCCGACAGCCGGCCCGATCGTAGAATTGGCTGGTCAAGGAGGCGCGCCTGGGAAATTATCGAGTCCCGATTCCAAATTCGCTCGCCAAGAATATGAAACCGCCGTTCAGCACCTCAAACCTTGGAAACTTGAGGACCGCCTCATCTGGATCGAGCCAGCGCCGGCTGCTTCGAAATCAGTTGGCTGTTCATTGGCCGCCATGGAAGCTGCTTTGAAGGTAATCGGGGCGACCAAACCGAGTCAGTTTGAACCTGCGGTGATTCGGAGTGAACTAGCAGCTTCGCGCGACGAGCGAAGACGCGTCACGTTGCTCAAGTGGGAACGATACTTACAAAGGTTGCTGAATGCAGTTGCTGCAGAACGCGCCGCTTACTGGAAACCGCTGACCGACGCTAAGAAAGAAGAGTTCTCCACGAAAGTCGAACCGTATCGAGATTACTTCCGCGACCACGTCATCGGATGGTGGGGCGATCCACTGCTGCCGGCTCAACCGCGTTCCCGCAAACTGTATGACAAGCCCACGTGGACCGGTTACGAAGTCGTTCTCGACGTGTTTCCCGATGTGATTGCCTACGGCATCCTGCTGGTACCTAAGGACTTGAAAGCCAACGAAAAACGTCCGTGCGTTGTCTTTCAACACGGACTGGAAGGACGCCCTCAAGATGTGATCGATGGGGACCATCCCGCGTACCACGACGTGGCGGCCAAACTTGCGGAACGTGGATTCATTTCGTTCGCGCCGCAGAATCTGTATATTTTCAAGGATCGTTTTCGTTCATTGCAGCGAAAGAGCTACTTGCTCGGTAAGACTCTGTTTTCCACGATTATTCCCCAGCACCAGCAAATTGTTCAATGGCTCGGACAGTTGCCGTATGTCGACCCCAGTCGCATCGCGTTTTATGGGCTATCGTATGGTGGCAAGAGCGCGATGCGCATCCCGCCGTTGGTACCCGAGTATTGTTTGTCGATTTGCTCCGCTGACTTTAATGACTGGGTATGGAAGAATGCCACCACCTATGGTTCCCACAGTTACGTCTGGACTGGCGAGTACGAGATCTTTGAATTTGATCTAGGAACGAAATTCAATTACGCTGAGATGGCGACTTTGATCGCGCCGCGCCCATTTATGGTCGAACGCGGCCACTTTGACGGCGTTGCCCCAGACGATCGCGTTGGCTTCGAATTCGCCAGAGTTCGAAACCTCTATGCTACCAAACTCCACCAGCCCCACGATTGTGAAATCGAGTGGTTCGTCGGCCCCCACACGATCAACGGCAAACGGACATACGAATTCCTACACGAAAAATTGAATTGGCCCAAACCGATAGCAAAATAGTGCACACTCATGGACGGCCGAGAGCAACCGACTTACATTTGCGCGCAGGCTAGTTTGCTGATGCCGATTTGCGAATAATCAGTGCGATCGATGTCGCCGCAAAGTGTTTGAGATCCAGTCGTAAGTGAGGTTCGCTGGAATACGGTTTTCCGTCCACGAACTTATCCAACTCATGATCGCCCGGATCTAGATCGAGCGGCTCAACATGATGCCCCATGGCCACTATTTTTGAAATGATGTTCTCGATATCCTTCAGCCTATAAATGACGCAGGTTCCATTGGTCAGAGTTTTGCTGTTCGACGACAAATTAAACTCAGTCGTGTGCACAGCGATTCCACCTGGCACAAGACAATCCAATTGGCGTTCCAAAAACTTCAGCCCCAGTTCAAGTGAACCACAGTGCTCAAACGAGCAAGTCGACCAAGTAAAATCAAAACCAGTGACATCGCTGGGGATAGTATTCATGTCGATTGGGCGAAATTTGACCAGTTCGTTGAATTTGGAGACTGAGCACAGCCCGTATTGATTGAGTGCGTCCAGGCTGGGAGCCCATTGACCAGTTTCCGCCCATACCTTGTTTCGCTCGTCTTCTGCCGGTAAATCAGACGCCAAAATCTCGCATCCACGGCTGGCGAAAAAGCTGGGCAGCTTCTCGATGCCGACGGCAAAACCTAGTCCCTTTTTCCCCGGCATCAACATGCCTCGCTGCTCCAGCGATTCGCAAATGTATGCAAGCTCCCAGAGTTTTCGATGTTGTCTCCAAGTTTCGCCGAGCAACTGCGTCCATTTTCGAAATACCGCTGAATCCAAATCTGCGTGTGTGCAGAGCTTGCAAACAGTGTGTTGAATGGCTCCTTTCGCTTCCGCGGACAGATGGAGTGAAGGTATCAATCGAGGAAATTCGCGAATCCTGATTTTGGCCTTCGAAATCTTCTTGCGTTTGGTGCGCCGAAATATCTTCAAATTTGGCCTTGCACACCACGCCGTAATGGAACCAATCAATTCCCGAGTATGCAACATAATTTATGTCCGCAACTACGCACAAAAAAACAATTTCCACCTTCTGAAAACGTCGTCATGGGCAAACCCTTCGGCTCGTCACGCCAAGCCAAAACCTGCCAATCCAATGCCTCGTTCCGAAGTGGGATAAGCCTTCAGCTTGTCAAGATATACAGTTGAGACTCGCCATTGCTAGCACAGGATGTTGATAAACTGCAAGCCTAACTCACTTTCGTTCATTGGTGATGCCGCAATTCCAGGAAGTTATTTTGGGACAGGTTCCAATCGATTTCGCGTTCTCATACCATGCCCTATTGCGATACAAAGTGTATCAATTCCCTCCTTGTGCTCCTATGGCGAAGTACGAAATGGGCCGCGGCAGTTCGTCGAAACAACTAGCCTCAGTTGAGACCCAGATTTCGCATGCAGCGGATCGATCCTAAAACAATGCAAAACGGCTTGAGTCAGTCTACTGAATCTACTTCCCAGTTACCGACCGCTCAGGCGAGAATTTGGATCGACATGACATTTACGATTGACTCGCCGCTGAAGGCTGGCGTGGCACGAGTTGTCGACAAAGTGGCAACGAACATGCCGCCAATCGCTCTCGAGCAAAACATCGACGCTCAAGCAGTGGTCTTTCGAGACGGTTGTTTCCAACTCGCATCGAAACAATTGGGACTTGTACGATGGGATTACCGCCGTTTTCGCAAATATTTTTCCAGTTGGTTGCCGCAGCGTTATCGCTATTGCGCGAGCCTATTTCCTAAACCGATGGCGCAATTTATTGCTCCCAAAGACGGAAAATTAGGTTGCTTTTTTCTGCCCGTAGCAATTGCGTCTGTTTTTGTATTGGTCTATCGCTGGTTATCTCTCCCAGCGCGGTGCGTTCGAATTCGTCCCCATGATATCTTGCTATTGCCCGACGGATACTGGGCAACCAAAAGGATCTGGCAAGGAGTACGATTGGCCAAAGCGCGAGGAGTAACTATCGTATTCATAGTGTACGATCTCATTGGCATTCAGCACCCCGAGTATTTTGGTCCTGAGTTCGGCAGAGTCTTTTCAACTTACCTACGCAATGTTTGCCAGAATGCAAATCTAATCGTCACCATTTCTCGCTCGGTGGCGGCGGATCTACGGGCTTATATCAAAGCTAATCCAGGGTTGACGGAATATCCGAGAATCGGTTCATTTCAGTTGGGCTGCGATTTTGATGCTACAACCCCTGCTGGACATTCCGGCTGGACGGTTCGCCAGAGCCTTCGAAACGTCTTCGATACAGGACGGCCGATCTATTTGGTTGTCTCCACCATTGAGCCGCGCAAGAATCACGCTCTAGTTTTGGACGCGTTTGAATTGGTATGGCAGCGCTCGGATGTGTGCCTGTTGATCATTGGACGATTGGGATGGCTGTTTGAGAAAGTAGTTGCTCGTTGGCAGAGTCACAAAATGATGGGCACACGGCTATTTCACGTCTCCGACGTGGATGACCGAGAACTCGCAGCCTGCTACCAACATGCAACGGCAGTCATTTGCCCATCACTAGCAGAAGGATACGGATTGACGATTGTCGAAGCGCTACGATTTGGAAAAAAAGTCTTTGCAAGCGATATCCCAGTGCATCGCGAAGTCGGCGGCGATAACTGCGAATTCTTTGCGAAAGATGATGTTCACGATTTGGCCCAGCTAATCGAACAGCACGCACAATCCACTTTTTACACCGACGATTTAGCACCATCAAAAGATATTTTGATAGAAAGCCCCGCGGGCGAAATACCCAATTCTCCAAAACCTACTCACCATTCATGGCTGATCTCGTGGGAAACCAGCATGCGGCAATTGCTCACTCAACTGATGACACTCCCGCAAGTCGAACTGTCTCATCAAATTGATTTTATAGAGCGGCCGGAAACTTGACCAGAGAAGCACACGTCTAGTTTGCGATAAACGAAATCTCGAATTCGCAGATCGTCGTTAGGGGAAACAAGGTTAAGGTCTGCAAAAGCGTCCACCAATGGGTCCACGAGAAAATACTGATCAGCTCGCCTACTCGCGCTCGAATGGAGAAAATTGTAGAATGCGTAAATAGCATCAACATAGCGCCTTGAAACACGTGAATAATCGTAAGCACTTCTCGCAAACTGCGCCGTGCGATGTTTGATTTCGGCAAGGAACTCGTTATTGTGAAGAAGTCGATTTAGATGTCCCGAAAGCTCATCGGCACCGTCCGGCCCCGGATCGACTTTCAAGACACATTCTGGCAGTTCTCCGTACCATCCTGCACGTGTAACGATTGTTGGCTTACCAAGCTTCATCGCCCTGGTTACAACAGCCGACGTCTCTCCCAGCGTTGGATTTCGGAGCGCGACACAAACATCGCAAGCGGCGATTTCATCATGAAACTGCTGATGCGGAGTATAACCTAGCGTATCCAATCGAACTCGTCCCTCTAATGGCTCCACGATCTCTTGAAGAGTTTCGAGGTATGTGTTCTCGATACATGGCCCCACCAAGCGAATAACGATCGTACGACCGTCGGAGCTAACTTGCTGTAACGCTCTGAGCAATACATCTACACAGCGGTTGGGATGTATGTGCCCAAAAACTCCGATCCAAAACTCGCCCAGATGACACGGGCTGACGGTATGCGGTTCGTCTGGATAGGTCTGAGGAATTATGATCCCCGGCAACTCCGGAAGTCGTCTGCGAATTTCATCGTGAACAAATCGAGAATGGACAATATAGCCACAACCTTGCTCCAAAACCTTTTCGCAAAGAGGGTAGCGTATTATGTCGCCTCGCCTCCAAAAAGGGATCTCGTTACCGAGACTCCGCTTGGCCTGCAAACCGACAGCGCTTCCATACAAACGAGTCACGATTTCAAGATAAGCGGGCAGTTTGCTGCGATTTTCAGCATGACCTACAAGCAAATGGTGCAGCACAAAATCATGCAGATGTATGACACCAGGAAACTTTTCCAGCAGGTCGAGCATGTAACCGTGATAGTCTACGTTATTTCCAAATTGATAGACTACCAAATCGAAATGTCGAAGATCCCAAGATTCGTGATTGTCATTGACAAAGCTGACACCGTTCAATGCGACCGGCTGGGAACTTTTAGTGAATACGGTAATATGCAACGAAGGATGGGACAATCCAGAGACCAACGAAAAAGCATAATCGGCAATTCCGGAGCGATCGTCCGGCCAGGGAGTAACGAGTGCAAGTCTCATAGAAACGGCACCACAATCTCTTCGAGTACATTTTTCCAATTAACGGTTTTCGCCATGGCGTAACCAGCACTTGCAACGCGATGAAGATCTTTGTCGGGCATTAGCATCACCTTCTCCAATACGTTGGATATCGACAACGGGTCGCTTTCAGCAACCCAACCACTCTGCGTCACTTCCACAAATCGACGTACTTCTCCACTGTCAGCACAAGTAATTAGTGGCTTCTGAGCCAAAAAACCTTCGACTGCCGCATATCCATAATCTTCGTCATGTGGGGCATAAAAGACTGCACGCGCCCCGGACAGGTAGTTCAGCAGGACTTTCTCCTCAGCAAAACCAACCAATTGGCAACGCTGCTGCAACTGCAGGGACTTTATCCTCTCTTCCAATTCCGCGCGGTAAACATCGTCTCCATGACCGATGATGATAGCCTTGGCCCGAGAACAATGGACCAACGCCTCGACCAGCAGGTGTTGACGCTTAAGCCGATTAATTCGTGCAATGCAGACAATATAATCGCCATATGCTCCAGGATTAATCTTATCTGCCAGCGGAGAAGGTGGAGCAAGCGGTTTGCTGGCTATACGATTAAATCGCAGAAGGCGCTCACTAACAGTATGCGATATAGTGTAGATTCCCTTCGATTCTCCAATTAACATCGCATCCACTTCACGTATTTTATTGCGAATCGCCAAATCTTGTGCTGAGAGAATAAGCCTATCATACTCACCCCCTTCAAGGTCATATAGAACACGATGTTGATGTACCAGCCAAAGTACCTTCTTCGCATGTTTTACAGCGTAGCTCGGAAACTTGGTACCGATTACTAAATCAATTGGTTCACCACAACTTTGTGATAAATCAAGCAATCGCCAAGCCATAATATCTGCTAAAATTTGTTCTTCCGGGTACCACTTGAATGGCAATTGTACAAGCTCGGCGCGCACGCCCAGTAGCTCACGATTGATGGCCTTTACCAATCCTTCAACCAATGCTTCTGCACCACCCCATTGAAACGGCACCTGGGCGTGCAACACCGCCACTCGCTTCATTACTTAGTCCCTATGACGCAATAATCCTGGCAATCGAATAAGAGCCTATTGAGCACTTCTGCTCCTTCAAAATTCTTAAAGACATTCCTTTCCTCCGGAGCCTGAAGTCCCTGCGAAACAACATCGGTAAATCCGCGCTGCGATACAATAAATTTTAGAAGTGCGTCAGGAAGCGGGTTTCTGTGTGTTGGATCAAGATAAAACGTATGCGCTCCAACATTTAGATTTGATGGATTGGGTGTCTCCAAGATAATCTTGCCGCCAGGAATCAGCACACGTCGAATTTCATCTACTAATTTGATCATTGATGTAAGGGGCAAATGCTCTACGAAATGAAAGGCAGTCACAACCAAATATGTACCGTCCTCAATATCACCCAGGAAACGAAACGCATCATTGTGGCGTACATTCAAATTCCGAATGCGACACTCTGCTAATGAAGCAGCATTGATGTCTACTCCCTCCGCCTCGATTTGATTTTCTTTTAGCAAACAAAGCCATTCACCTCTACCGCATGAGATGTCCAGGACTGGATACTTGCCAAGAGAGCGGCGCAATTCCTGCACAATCGGGATATAGAAGCTCTGTCGCGTCTTGATCGTTTCCCGATCTCCGCGAAAATGGTTCTCAAACTCCAAATAGAACTGATCGTAGTCAAATTGATCGGTGCTTTCGTCGTTGGGTGATTCCGACCCTCGGATGAGAGTGGTTGTGCGATCGACTCGTGATTCCAGTTGTTCAATGCGCTGCCGTAGTTTGGAAACTCTGGCTAGGTCGGCCAAAAGGCGAATGCCAGGCCCTATCAAGGGAATTCGTTCGAGCTTTCGCAAAAGCGTGATGCTGCGCAGCCCTTTCAATTTGGCCTTAACGGTTTTTCCCTCGGGCGATTCGCGAAAAACGCGAATCAATCCCAATCGGTCTACTGTACCATTGCGCAGTGTATTGAGATTCGCTTGAAAACCAATCTCATCCGGATCTCGATTCAATAGCGCCAAATAGCAGCAGCGAACAAATTGGAAATCTTCTAGACTGAGTAGATCTTCAACATTCGTGATATCGATACCAGTATAGGAATGTTCGACCGCAACATTCGGTCCTACCCGTCGACCGACACTCGTCGACGCAGGAATTTTGGCGACCAGACTTAGCTGTGATTCCCTACCAAAGGCGCGCGGGTACACTCCCTCGATTTCTGAAAGTACTCGTTCCCTAAATTGATCTCGATTCATCTCCGCAACAAATCCCTTTTGCGGTATGGCGACACGGTACCAGATACTTGCGAAACGCGCGACTAGGCTAGAGAAAAAGGGCAAAATATCACGGGGGCGACCTTCTGACAACACTACTGCATGTCTTGGTTCAACGGCAAGTGGAATTTCTAGCCACTGGGCTAACGGAAAAAAGGGGATTGGTTAGTGCCGAAAGCGTAGGGTGCATTGCGGCGAGGTTTAGCGCATTGGAGTGAAAATC
>SYJV01000361.1 GCA_005798335.1 Planctomycetaceae bacterium
GAGAGCCTGGATTGACTCGTGCGTGGTTTCGGCACTCGCTTGCGCTTCGGGCTTGTATTGGTAAATTCTTATCTGCCGCTCGCCTAAGAAGAATAAGAAGCGGAGCGTCTGGGACTGGCGTTTCCAAGCCGGAGCTTGGGAACGAGGCGGCTAGCGACTGACGATCATCTCGCCGTTCATGACCATCCAATGTCCGGGAAAAGTGCACAGGAAGGGATAGCGACCCGGTTGCTCTGGTACGCGAAAATAGATTGTAAATTCTTGGTGCGGCTCCACGATGTCGCTGTAGCACACAACTTCCTTGGACTGGGGAACATACTGCTGAATAAATCCTTCGGGAGCTGCGACCAGCCGGTTAGCAGCCTCGCCGATGCTTGCGAGGGCACCTGGCACTACCAGCGCCCAATTGTGTGGAACCGTGTCCGGATTCGCGAGAGTCAAAGCGAGAACTTCGCCGGTCTTAGCCGAAAACGACCGAGGATGAAACGTTAAATTCTTGCCCGCTTCGATGCGAACCTTGCGCGCGCCTTCGATCGGCTTGCCCCAAGGATTCTTGATGCGTCGCGCGGCCAGTTCCATGTCTACGTCCAGCGGATGTCGGTTCAACCGATTTACGACTGGCATTGCTCCCTGGAAATCCACGCGCTGGCGATCTAGCTTGTTGCATGTAGCAAACATATCGATGCGTTTGCCTTCGCTGACTTCCAGGCGCAGATGCAGTTGATTGCAAGGCACCAAATCGGGTATCTCCAGGAACAGCGTCTGCCCGTCATCAAACACGTGGCTTGAGGTGATATTCAAACGATCGTGGCCCGCCGCGCCATAGCTGCGCGTGGAATACTCCGATGATCCATACGCGGCGCCGTATCGGTAGTTCCAGGCTTGCGCGAAATGCCGCTCCGATTCCCGCACAATTTTCTCGTCCAAGGGTTCGGGAAATCTAATGGCGATTCCATTGCGGTGAACGTGAAATCCAATTGGAATTTGCACCAGCGTACCGGTATAACGAACTCGTTGAAAACATCCAACATCGACAGTATAAGAACCCCAACCCGCCATGCCCGAAACGTATAACTGACCATCGGCAGGAGAAAACCGTCCACGATGAACGCCCGACTGGAATTCGCCAGCGAGCGGCACAACCGCCCCTTGCACTTGGCCGTCCACGAAATCGCGCAGCAATAGCAAATGCGAACCGGTGCCAAAAGATAGATGGACCATGTTGCCCTGTAACGGTCCCCATCGATGGCTGTCAACGTAGACTTGGCCTCCTGCGGAATTATCCAGCCCTCGTGGGAGGTACACCATTGGCAACTCGGGCTTGGTGATCGGCTGATTCACGAACTGTCGTCCGCGATAACCAAAGAACGGAACCGATGCACCGGCGGGTGACTTGGGAACCGCGCATATCATCGATGCAGGTGTCCAATCACCTTCGGAACAGGGGACAGTCAACATGCCGTCAGGATAAATGCCCAAACCATCCGGATTGCGAAATCCGTTGGCAACGACACTGGCACTGCTCCCATCGGAACTGATCCGTACCAACCCTTGATTTCCAGAGGCAGTATAAAAATCCCCCGACGAATCGAGTTGCAAACCGCAAATAAAATCGTGCCCCGCTGGCGAAGTTTCCAGCGCCGTCGAATATGCCTCGTAGAAGTCCGCCTCGCCATCACTGTTGAGGTCGTGCAAGCGAGTCAATTGATCTCGGCCGATTACGAAAATACTTGAATTCAACACGCGGATGCCAAGCGCATGATGGAGACCGGAGGCAAATCGTGTCCAAGTTGCGGTGCGTGAAGGAGCAGACGGCGAAGCCGAAACTAGACCGCTAACTCGCCATACATCTCCCTGCATCGTCACAATCAATGCAGAACCGTCCGGCAGAAAATCGTGATCGCCGCAGAACATCGGCGACTTCCAAGGATTGCCTTTGGGCAGCTCGATAGTGTCGATCGCATAGGGCGTTTGTTCGCCCAATTTAATCTCAGTTGAAAGTGTTTCAGGCCACTGTCGCGGCGAACGGATCAGCGAATCGCGCATCGAATGTGTTGCGCGCGGCGCGACTTCGCGCACGAAGTGTCCATTCTCAACCCAGGGTGCGTCGAGATATTCCTCTTCGCCGTAAAAATACGAGAAGATTGTTCTAGCACCAACGCGATAGAACCCACGATAGCGAAACGGTCGATTCGGCGAAGTATTCGCTGATGGCTCGTTTATCAATTCGCCTTTGGGGATCAGTCCATTTAAGAAACCATGCCTGACAGTTGAGAATTCTAAAAAGTCGCCGCGCCAGACGGTTGGATAAGTAAGCTGTTCGGGATCGAAACAAGCTGACAATTCACCATGATCGCCTAACCGCACGCAAACGCCTCGCGGCACAACTCGCCGGTTGGGACCATGAAATACACCGCATTGAACGCTTCCCAATGTGGCCTCGTTCCACCAATTGCTTTCCCAAGTTTGCTCGTTCTGATTCCCCCAATGGCCAAGATCTCCGCCATCGAGTCCAGGAAACTCCATAAGGAAGGGTTCGTTTGGCCGACTGCGAAAATAGTCGGCCTGTTTGGAGTAAAAATCATAGATGCGATCGCGATTGACGCGAGCTTGCCAATTTGGCCAAGCAACTTTGTCGAGCGGCTCGCGAGTGAATTGGAATTTTGCTGGTTCATGAGGAGTTGCGTGGCTGAGAATCGTGGCTATGACTTCCGGTCGAACTTTTTCGAATCGCCCTAAATCGGATAAGAATGCAATGAGATCGAGCTTCTCGGTGCGCGACCACTGATGGGAAAGCTCGTCAGGCATGAGCGATTTGGCCAACTTACGCTGCTCGATCTGACTGGTTGCGACCGAGCGCTCCGCGCCAGTGGCTGGGTCGCGCAGGACAACCGCATCCGCGTCTTCGCGGACTTTGAAACCGCGAACCACTTCGCCGTCAGTGGTTAGCAATTGATGGACCTGAAACTGGGGTTCGACATGCAAGTTGGGCCACAAGACAGACTCAGCAAGCTGCGTCGAATTTCGTTGCATACCGATCGTTGATAAATCTGGACCGATGGTTCCTCCAATCTGGCCCAGGCGATGGCAAGAAATACATGCCGATTTCGGCGATGCGTAAATCGAAATACCTCGCGCAGCATCGCCCTGCCTGGCCGCATCGGCCACCAACTGCTGAAGCTCGGCAGAAGATTGTGGATCGAGCGGCTCTTGACCGAGGATCGCACTAACGCGTGGGACTCCACCGCAAATCCCGCAGCACACAAAATATAGTGCAAAACTTAGTTTGAATCCTGCGAGATTTGGATGCCAGTTCATTACTTGCTCGTTACTTGCGATCGATCGGTTTAACTGGTACCGATCCATCCCTGAGGAGTTTATGGCAAGACACGCAACTGATGGTCAGTTGCTGGAACGCTAACGCAGCCCCTTCCAACTTGTGCTCTTTCGCATGTTTGATAATCTCGCGATTCGCCAGTTCGAAGGAACGAAGCTGAGCAGTATACTCCGGAGTGCGACGCCGCACGAATCCCTCGATCTTGCTAAGTACCTGCAATTGAGTAGCATTCTGCTCCATGGTTTCAAAATCGCCTGATGCCAGTGCAGCAAATACTGTTTGCGAAAGCTCTAGTTTGCGTTCCATCCAAAAGCTAATGGGTTTTTCTCCCAGTACCGCCTCTTGTTTAGAAGATTTCGTTTCGGCCTCCAAATTATTCGCAGGCTTGCCTTGAGCCAAGCAGAATCCCGATATTACAAGCGTAAATACAATCGCCACAGTCGATCTCATAGTTTTCTCCCGAATAGTCTGCGTTCAAGTTTGATTACAGAGTTGTGGACTGCATTGCGGTCAACATTGCTAGATTCGATTTGCAATGTTTGTACCGGAGATAAGAATTGCGTAGAGCCGCACGATCTAACGCATCAGTCGCTTGGAGATCCTGCATGTCGCGAGCAGTGGGTGAGCTTGTTCTTGCCAAGCAACTTTGTACGAGCGTGCAAAACTCTTTGACGAGCTGTTAAACGCAATACCGTTCAACGAACGTGGGATAAGCTTCCAGCTTGTCAATATCTTGTGCAACGAACGTGGGATAAGCTTCCAGCTTGTCAATATCTTGTGCAAGCAATGGC
>SYJV01000362.1 GCA_005798335.1 Planctomycetaceae bacterium
GTTGGTGATTACGACCGGCAATCCGTACGTGTGATGATACGCTCGCACCAATAGATCGCTGCTGGCTTTACTGGCAGAGTACGGCGAATTGGGCGCATAGGGCGTCGTCTCGGTGAAGAGGCCCGTCGAACCAAGGCTGCCAAATACTTCGTCTGTGGAAACGTGGTGAAAGCGGCGTTGGGCCTGAGATCGGCTCCATGCGTCTCGACACGCCTCCAGCAAGTGAAAAGTGCCCACGACATTGGTTTGGATAAAATCTCCGGGGCCGGTTATCGATCGATCGACATGCGACTCAGCCGCCAAATGCATGACGTGAGTTATCTGATGTTGATCTACAATTCGACAGACACTCGACTTGTCGCGTATGTCTACTTTCTCAAAAACATACTTGGACCGAAAGGCAAAATCTTCCACGTTTTCGAGATGCCCGGCATACGTCAGGCAGTCCAAGTTAACCAGCAGTTCAATTTCAGGTCGATCGATTACATGTCGAATCAAGTTCGACCCAATAAAACCCGCACCGCCGGTTACCAATAGTCTCATATCTAAGTTTCAAGCTACTTTTTGGGTGGCGCAAGCTCAGTTGGCGGCAATCTTCCAAAGAGCATCAATGCTGCGAATAAACATGGCGTTATTCGTAAGTGCTGGAGAACCTAGCACTGCGGCCCCTAATTTGCTAGTGGCAATTAACTTACCCTCTGCACCGTCGAGTTGCACAGTAGAGCAATTGCCTTCCTGATCGATCGAGTAAAGGTAGTTTCCCGCGATGACGGGCGTCGCCCAAACGGACCCAGAAACTTCTAGTCGGATTTGCCATTTCATTTCGCCTGTGTGGTCACAGCAAACCAAAACGGAGCGATTAACACCGTAGACAGCTTGGTCGGTTACCAAAACTGAACAACTGTTTGGATTGATGCGCGAGGACTCCCATTTTTGTTCTGGCTTGACCAGCGCACTGGTCAGTTCGAAAGCTTTGATGCCTTGCGACGGCACGAAGAGTTTTCCTCCGCTGGAGACAGATGTTGGAATTGTCGCGCATTTAATATCGATGCGCCAAGCCTCAGAACCGCTTCGAGGATCGATCGCCAACAGATTGTCAGCGCACTGAAGCACCACAACTTTCCCGCCATCTTTTCCCACAGCCACGCTGGGCGAAGACCAATTTGCCTTGGGAGGGCGTGGCACTTCCCATTTGGTTTCACCAGTTACCGCATCGATGCCTGCGGCAAAAGAATCGCCTTGGCATTCTACTTGTACGACGACCACACCATCGACCACCACAGGCGAGGAACTCATGCCAACGTCATTGCCCGTCTTGGGGTGATCGTACACCAAGCCGCGATACCACTGGAGATTACCATCCAGATCATAGCACACCAGATCATTCGAGCTAAAAAAAGCGAAGATCCGTTCGCCGTCCGTGCAAGGCGTCGGCGCGGAATTAGCGCTCGTAGGATGGCTGTAGGGGCGTCCGGTCGTCTTGATTTTTCTTGTCCACAGAACTTTACCATCGTCGGCGCTAACGCATGTCACCGACAACCAGCGCTGTTCCATCCCGGAACCGCTGCATGAAAAAACGCGGTTGCCAACGACGATAGGACCACCCACACAGCGCCCTTCGATGGGCACTCGCCACGCAATATTCTTGGCGGGCTTGCCGTCGACGCTCGGAGCGAAGTCAATCGGCAGTTTCGCGTTTGGCAGAACTCCGTTGCCGGATGGTCCCAGAAACCCTGGCCAATCTGCCGATACGCTCGATGCCGTCAACTGGAAAACGAAAAATGCGGACAGACTAAGACGAAGAAATTGCTTGAGATTCATATCTAGTTGCTGAATAAAATGCGGGTTGCGAAATCGAATCGTGCTCATTCTTATTTTCTCGGAATAAACCAAATTTGATGGACATGGAAGTTCGAAGCCGGTGCCGTATGGTGAAATACAGCGCCGGAATGCCGCTGTACAACGCAAACTATTTGGCGGCAATCAGTGGCCGCCAGCCAATCGTCTTGCCGCTGCTGTCGGTGAACCGAATCTGGTATTTCCAATCCTGCGCCCAAGACTCAGTTTGCTCATTTTGGCATACTTTGATCAGTACGGAGTTGACACCTTTTTTCAAGCGGACTTTGGCAACGTATTGGTCGATCTGAGTGCTGGCATGGTAGATTTCGTTGCTCAACGCTGGTTGTCCATTGACCCAAACCTTGTTCCCATTAATGCAACCCAAGCGCACATCGCATTCTAAGTCAGAGTCGCTTTCAATCTGCGCATACGCGTAACAGATCGCCCCTTTTTCATTCTTGAAAATCGGATTTAAGTCGAGCGCGCCATTGGCCTCCGCGGTCGACGCGTCGCCCCAGCCAACCTTTCCGTTCTTGCCATCGTACTGTGCTTTCAAATCAACCACGCCTCCGCGCTGCAGATATTCGTTTTCAGGTCCATAGACGACATTGAAACCCGTTTTTTGACGATTATCAAACGACGCAGCCAAATACCAGTGATTGATAAACCCAAAATGCTTTTGCAGATCGACCTTGGTCCCCAGTTCGTCCAGCTTCTTAGCGATCGCTTGTACCTGGCTGGGCAATCGCGCTGCGTCTAACACGTTCGAATAGCCTTGGACCAGCTTCTCGTTGACAGCGCCAGCCGATTTCGATGCTTCGACTTTCCTGAGCGCCAGCTCCACTGCTTCATAGCGGATGTCCAAACTAGGATCATCGAGCATCGAGTCCAACATCGCCTCTCGCTTGGCTTGGTCACCGCCAGCAAGATAATCGAGAGCCCAATATCGCGCCTCCGGAGCCCCCGACTTGTCGGCAAGAAAATTTGCAATAATGCGCGCCGCTTCGTTCTTGTCCAGCCGCTGGGCGACCGATTGCGCAATCGCCAAGTACCAGTTCTTGGCCACTGGATTCGCACTTGCAACGCGCCGGAGAACATCTTCTAGTTTCAAGTTCTTGTTGGCCTGGAGCTGCTTGGCCACCGCCGTCGCCTCAGCGATCCCTTTACCTCCAGGCGAGATGCTGGCTATCTCCGCCCCCAACTCTTGGCCGACCGCCGCCGATGCCATCACAAGGCAAGTCGAGATAACACAGACACACAACAAATCCACCAACCGTCTATGAGAAAGGGCCTGGATTCCATTGTAAGCACAATGCATAGTTTGCTCCTGGTGTTGATCAGGTTTTACCAGCCGGGTTCGACACAATCCACTTCAATGACGTGAGTATTATGTCAGACCGAGGCCTGTTGGTACACACCTGTTGCCGCTGAAGTTTTAAGTTTGGAGATTGAAGTAAAGATTGCATTTTTTGGCCGGTGCGCCACTAGGATTGCAAAATTCAGTAGTCAAGCGGACGTTGTTCGTCCTTGCTTGACCATCATCGCGTAGATCAAGACGAACGCCGCGTAAAAAGTGACGAAGAAACACCAATGACTTGCGGCGCTATCCGTTAGTAGAAAACTCAGCAGAGCCCACATCCAGCCCCAGGAAACGATAATCAGGCTTTGAATAAAGGGACGCCACCACAGCAGGAAGGGTGCGCCGATTACTAACGCCCACAATCCGTATGCCCAAGCCAAAAACACAGGAGGATTGCGCGGTGAGTACCAGTTCAAATGTCCTTGGGGTGTAATGACCGTGTGCGTCGGGTGATAGATTACGCGGACGGCAACGACCATAGTCAACCCGACGACAAGTAACGCAAAAAACGACAATCGATGCGAGCGCACGGGCAATTCGAAGGTCGAACCGAACAGCGGTCCCCAGGCTTGCGCTAACAAAGCCAATGGGATCAGGCCAATAGTCAGCAGTTGATTGACCGTTCCATGCGGAGTTGGTCCATCGAGCCAAAGTAGGCCCTCAACCCATTGCATGGCAGTGATTCCCATTAGCGCAACCGCTCCCCACTTGAGTCGCGGATGGTCGCGCCGCAAGACATAGGCGGCCACGCCGTATGCGCAGCCACTCGCTATAAAGCTTGACGTTGCATTAAAACAGATACTATCGATCCTTTCTTACAGGCTCTGGTGTCGGGCTTTTTTAGACGATAACCTCGCGATCAATATCGCGCAAGTCGGCTGTACATATTTTCGCATCTCTTCGAGTTCTTCGATCCGCGTTGTAGAATGCACTGCGCATCATTGCCAGCCAGCCGAGTTCATGCCACTGAAGGCTTTACCCTACACAACCTATTCCATGAAATCACCGCAGCGCAACAGACGAGGTCTTGACAAGAAATCCGAGGTAAAGCCACTGGCGCCCCAAAATACAGCTTTTAGGCTGTCGTTGCTCTATTTCCTAAGTGGAGTACCTGCCCTGCTGTATCAAACGGTGTGGCAACGTCTGCTGGTTCTGCATAGTGGCGCTGGGACGGCATCCGTGGCCATCATCGTAGCAGCCTACATGCTGGGGCTTGGCCTGGGGAGCTTGCTCGGTGCTCGGCTCAGTCGAGGGCTGACTCCCAGAACCTCGCTGAAGGTATTCGCAGGACTGGAGCTTTGCGTCGCGGCATACGCCTACTTCAGCCCGATGCTGCTCTACAGTGTTTTGTATCAGCGCTTTGGTTGGGCATATGACAATTTGTGGACCGCAACTCTTTTGCACGTGTTGACTCTCGTGCTGCCGACAACCTTGATGGGCATGACGTTGCCTATGATGACCGGCGCCCTCGTACGGGAGAGCACCACAGCATCGAAATCAATCAGCCTGCTGTACGGGTGTAACACTTTTGGTGCGGCCTGTGGTGCTGCACTCGCTCCCTGGTTCCTACTGCCCTACGTCGGCGTAAGTGGAGTTTGCTCGGTAGGAGCGGCCATTAATTTTTTGGTCGCAATGCTCGCCATTCGCATGCTGAGTTTAATGCCTGACAAGCCAACTTCTGAATCCGTCAGATTGGTGTCACAATCGCAAACGAGTTCGCCTGGAGTGATGTCGAGCCCGGTTGCGTTTCACACTTGGTTGGCATTGTACTTTTTGAGTGGCTTGAGCGCGATTGGGCTCGAGATCGTGTGGTTTCGTATGCTGGACGTGGCGGTGAAGTCAACTTCTTACACGTTTGGCACCGTGCTGGCTACGTTTCTCGCTTGTATGGCCATAGGTAGCATCTGGGGTTCCAGGAGAATCGGTCGCATCAAGGAGCCATTGAAAGAATTTTTGTCCGTGCAGTGTTTCGTCGCCCTCGCGGCTGTCGTGCCAATTCTGTGCTTGTACTACGTTCCAACATCCTGGCTGAGTGGCGTATGGGTCTATCGTTATTGGGGCGACGCCGATTTACTGTATCCAGGTTGGGACAGAGCCTCCGCAACTTTCGTGCTGTATTTCATTCTTCCGTTGGCCGTCATGGGAGTCCCAACATTTTTGATGGGCTATAGCTTTTGCGCGTTGCAAAAGGGTGTGCAACTCGACGCGGCACAGTCTGGGTACCGAGTCGGCTTGCTGCAGGCAGCGAACATACTTGGTTGTACGTTGGGAAGTCTGCTTGTTGGCCTATGGTCGATCGGCGTTCTGGGAACAGCCGACACCCTACGAGTCCTTGGCACGCTGAGTTGCATTTTCGCGATCATCGGTTTGATGTGTTCCGACGCGCGGGCTAGATTCGGAGTGTTATTTGCTGCGATGTTGATTGCGATGTGGCTATTGCCGGGCGGTACAAAACTGTGGATGCGGTTGCACGGACAGCCTCTCGATTCGCTCGCAAAGGTCGTAGAAGATGTAACTGGGGTTTCCATGGTCGCGCCGGAAAGTGCGGATGAAAAGTGGCGGCTATCGGCTAACGGCAAGGCTCAAAGCCACCTGCCGTTTGGAGGCTTCCACAGCAAGCTGGGCGCACTTCCCGCAGTCATCCATCCTCAGCCCAAAGAGATAGCCATTATCGGGCTCGGCTCGGGCGATACAGCGTGGGCCGCGACTTGTCGAACTCAAACTAGCAGCGTTACAGTCTTTGAGATCTGTACTGCTGAGGCTCCTGTGCTGCAAGAACTGGCGGCGACTGGCCAATGGGGTCAGCTCAAGGAGTTTCTCGAGGACCCGCGCGTTCGAATTGTGGGACGCGATGCGCGGCACGCTCTGATGACCGAAGATAAGAAATACGATGTTATCGAAGCGGACGCGATACGCCCGCGGGGAGCCTACGCAGGTTACCTATACTCCATTGAGTTTTTTCAGCTTTGCCAGCGCAAGCTGAAACCAGGCGGGTTGATGTGCAGTTGGGTGCCCACCGATGGAACCTACTCGACATTTTGCGAGGTCTTTCCGCACATTTGGGAACTCGACGGCGGGTTTATTTTGATCGGCTCCAATGATCCCATTCCCGCCGACATGCAAACGTGGAAAGACCGCATTCAGTCGACCGAGGTCGCACGATTTCTCGGGACTAACGTCGTGCAGGAATGCTTGACCAGTGTCAACGGAGCCACGCAAACGCTGAGGCAATTTTCGAATCCCATGATTAATACAGACCTGTTTCCGTTCGACGAGTTCAACTAGTTGGATAGTCGTTTAAGAGGTTTTTTTCATATGATGCGAGTCATATTCGTGCTCGGATGGTCGATCCTGGTCTCTGGCTACGCGATCGCTCAGGGGGACTCGGGGCCGGTCGAATTAGTCGTCCACCATGCAACCATTCACACCTTGCATTCTGCTAAGCCGCTGGCCCAAGCCTTGGCAGTCTCCCGAGGTCGGTTCACAGCAGTCGGCTCGAACGACCAGATCATGCGTTTGATCGGTCCTGCAACGCGCACCATCGACGCGCGCGGCAAACTGCTCGTCCCTGGTTTCAACGATGCTCACGTACATTTTCTTTCTGGCGGTCAACAGTTGTCCAGCGTCCAATTGCGCGACGCCGCCACTCAAGCCGAATTTCGATCCCGAATCCGTGATTTCGCCAAACAACTGCCCAAGGGAACTTGGATTACGGGCGGCGATTGGGACCACGAAAACTGGCCCGATGCGCCTTTGCCTACGAAAGAACTGATCGACGATGTTACGCCCGATCACCCGGTTTTTATCAGTCGACTGGATGGGCATATGGGGCTGGCAAATAGCCTGGCTTTGAAGATGGGCGGAGTCGATAGAAATTCGGTCGATCCAGCAGGCGGATTGATCGTGCGCGATGCTTCAATCGGCCAGCCAACTGGAATTCTCAAGGATGCCGCGATGAGCCTGGTCGCAGGCAAGATTCCGCCGCTGACATTTGCACAAAAGCAGGCGGCCGCTCTCGCAGCCACAAACCACGCCGCAGCTCTGGGAGTAACTAGCGTTCAGGATATGTCGGGAGGCAGTGACGTACCCGTACTGCGAGATCTGTTTCGACGTGGCGAATTGAAAACGCGCATTTACGCCGTTGCACCACTCCCGCGATGGCGAGATTTGGCGGCCAGAGGCATTACTGCCGGCGCGGGCGATGCTTGGATTCGCGAAGGCGGATTAAAAGGCTTTGCAGATGGCAGTCTCGGTTCGACCACTGCGTTTTTTTTCGAACCGTACCACGATGACCCACGAACCCATGGATTGCCCAGCGACGAAATGTTTCCCGATGGAGCCATGTTTCAGCGCGTGCGCGATGCCGACAAAGCTGGTTTGCAAGTCATGGTACACGCGATCGGTGATCGAGCCAATGATCAGATGCTGACCATCTTTGAACAGGCCAGCCAGACCAACAGACCGCGCGACCGCCGATTTCGCATCGAACACGCACAGCACTTGCGAGAGCCAGACATCGCGAGATTTGCCAAGCTGAATGTTATCGCCTCCATGCAACCGTATCACTGCGCCGACGATGGCCGCTGGGCTGAAAAGAGAATTGGTCACCAACGAGCGCAAGGAACCTATGCGTTCGATTCGTTGCTGGATGCTGGAGCGGTATTGGCCTTTGGTTCGGACTGGAACGTCGCCCCGTTGAATCCATTGCTAGGCATCGCCGCAGCGGTCACTCGGCAAACTCTGGACGGAAAACATCCCGATGGCTGGATACCCGAGCAAAAGATCTCTGTCGAGCAAGCAGTGCGAGCCTATACGGTTGGATCTGCAACGGCTGAGTTTGCTGAAAATGAGAAAGGGACGATCGAGGTCGGCAAACTAGCGGACTTTGTTGTCCTTTCGCAAAACATTTTTAAGGTTGCTCCCACAGAGATTTCACGCACGCATGCTCTCGTGACAGTGGTCGATGGGCGCGTGGTATATGAAAGGCAAGAGCATTGAGTTTGCGAATTGAGATAGTCATTCCCGCTCGACTAGCATCGACCCGGTTACCCGAGAAGTTGCTGTTGCGCGAAACCGGCAAATCCGTATTGAGGCATACTTTTGAAGCGGCCTCGCAAGCGACGATACCGCAAGGCATTACAGTCGCAGTCGATTCGCAGCGAGTGCTGCAGGAAGTCGAATCGTTCGGCGGTCGCGCGGTGATGACCGATCCCGCACTGCCCAGCGGAACGGACCGCGTGGCTGTGATCGCGCGTGAGCTGACGCACGTCGACGCTTTCATTAATGTACAAGGAGACGAACCGGAGATTCCAGTGGAAGCGATTGACGGCGTCGCAAGATTACTCACCAAACATCCAGACGCCGACATCGCCACATTGGCCACACCCATTCGCCAGCGCGATCGATTGCTGGATCCAGCTTGTGTAAAAGTCGTCTGCGATCATGCGGGACGAGCACTGTATTTCAGCCGTAGCGCTATTCCGCATGCGCGACTCTGGGACGACCAATTGCTCGATCAAACGCCACCTCACTGGCTGCATCACTTGGGGATCTACGGCTATCGTCGCGATTTATTGCTGCGAATGAACGAGATTCCAACTAGCCCGCTGGAGCAGCTTGAGAAATTAGAGCAACTGCGATTTCTTCAAGCAGGATGCAAAATCGTAGTTGGCACAATCGCCCACGCACCTAAAGGGATCGACACGTTGGAAGATTACCAAGCGTTCGTCAGCAGGCACCGCTCCAAACTCGTAAAATCCAACGGAGCCGAGTGTCGTTAATAGAGTACTGTCGATGTACGCGCGCTACCAACAAGTGATCATGCTGTATATTGTTTCCTGTCGTGTGGAATAGTTGGACGGATAACAGTTTTTGGCTTAGCTGAGAATCGATACGAATTATTGTTTAATCGGAGTTTGAAAAAGTGGTAACGAAAAAGACACACTTTAGCATCGAAAATCGACTGACTCGACGGACGCTGCTCGGCGGAACAGCTCTAGTGGCTGCCCATGGACTCTTGCCGCGCACTGTCTTTGGTGCTGACGATTCCAAACCGAATTCTGTTTTTGGTGGAGTGCGTATCGGCTGCATCACCTACAGCTATCGCGGTGGTGTAGACACAGCCGAGTATGCGTTGGACTGCCTTCGCAAGGATGGTCTCAGCGAGACAGAATTGATGGACGGCCCCATTGGCTCTTTCGCAGGTATCGTTTTTCGCAGGGGTCGTGGACGCGGCAACAAATCTCAGGAGCCTTCATTTGATGCGGAGCGACCCAAGGTGCGGGAAGAACAACTGGCCAAGTGTGAAGAGCTGCGAAAAATGTACAACGACGCTGGCGTCAATATTCATATTCACAAGTGCCCGTTTGGTCAGACCGACGATGCCATCGATTTCAACTTTCAGATTGCTAAAGCTCTAGGTTGCAAAGCAATCACGACCGAGCGCAATGACGACTTGGCCAAACGGCTGGCACCCTTCGCCGAAAAGCACAAGATCTGGGTTGCATTCCACAATCACACCAACAACATTCCAACGATCGAGAACATCGATCCGCTAATGCAAATTAGTGACTACATCGGTTTCAATCTCGACATTGGTCACTACGTTGCGGGCACTAAAGGCAAGTCGCCGATTCCCGTGATTGAAAAGTACCACGACAAGATTATCAGCTTGCACTTGAAGGATCGAACGGCTGACGGCGGTAATCTCCCATGGGGACAGGGCCAGACACCGATTAAGGAAGTGCTGCAACTGCTGAAGAAGGAAAAGTGGCCGATCTATGCAGACATCGAATTGGAATACAAAGTCCCCGCAGATTCCGATGCGGTCAAGGAAGTGGCTAAGTGCATGGAATACTGCAAACAAGCACTTGCATAGTCGTGGTTTGCTGTGCGATCCATCAGCCTTTCGCTCCGCCGCTGATTTTCCGCTCGTAAGGCGAGCGGCAGATGGGGCCTTACCAATACAAGCCCGATGCGCAAGGGAGTGCGTACGTACCAGGATTGCCCCACTCGCTTGCGCATCGGGCTTGTATTGGTAAGAATCATTCTGCCGCTCGCCTAAGCAAAGTGGTAGTAGGCGCATTCCCAACATCTAATGGTGAGGCCGTGACGCCGCTCGTTATCCGAAGCGAAATAGAGCGATTTATGGTTCATTGCGTGGGACCATGCGAGGCGAGTTTTGAAGCACCAGCGGACTTCGACAAAGAAGGTTTATCGCGTATCAAAGCGGTTGGGTTGGATACTTCCGGTCGATGGTGGATTGCCCGCATGTATGGGCGTCGGGGAGGTAAAATGATGTTGCGAGTTCATTGGGTTGGGCAAGAATCGGAGGTGTGCGAACACGTATTACCGGTGTTCGTATCGATTGATCCTGTCCTATGTGAAGAAAACAGCGATACCAACTGAGTCCAAAAGAACATCGCTGAGCGTGAGCGGCGGCACGACA
>SYJV01000363.1 GCA_005798335.1 Planctomycetaceae bacterium
CACTTCCTTACACTGCTTCTGATTTTCACTCCAATGCGCTAAACCTCGCCGCAATGCACCCTACGCTTTCGGCACTAACCAATCCCCTTTTTTCCGTTAGCCCAGTGGCTAGAAATTCCACTTGCCGTTGAACCAAGACAGCGGCAGGCTCCTGTCTCAGACTACAATATTCGTTTTGACGGTCGGCAACGGTGAGTTTGAGATATCCGATGAAAAAGATTTTGGCGAAACGCGACCAGCTCTGGCAAAACGTATTTGAGCACGCACATCAGCCTGGCTTCTTTGAAAACAACAGCCACATCTTCTCGCGAAGAGCCATATTGTCCAAGGTTTCAATGGGATCGGGGCGCTGGCACTTGCCGCAGCCGTCGGCCAGCAGTCGTCTGCAACGGATCCTTCAGGGCAACAATCCGGATCGTCCGAAAGTCCCTTGACTCCTCGACAGTCGCATTTCCCCGCCAGAGCAAAGCGAGTCATTCATCTTTGGATGAACGGTGCACCATCGCAGGTCGATACCTTTGATCCAAAGCCTTCGTTGGAAAAGTATGCTGGCCAGCGTCCGGAAAGTACCGTCAAGCTGACCACCGAAAATAAAACTGGCGGACTAATGCCATCGCCATTCAAGTTCTCAAAATGCGGTGAATCGGGCCTTGAGATTAGTGAGTTGTTTCCCCAGGTCGCGAGATTCGCTGACGATCTCTGTGTGATTCGTTCGATGCAAACGGATGTGCCAGTGCATGAGTCTTCCAACTGGATGATGTTCACGGGCAGTATCCAGCCGAATCGTCCATCTTATGGTTCATGGATGCTCTATGGACTTGGCAGTGAAAACGCAAACCTACCAGGCTTTGTCGTGCTTGGCGAACAGGGCCAGCCCGTCAATGGTCCATCAAACTGGAGCAATCGTTTTCTGCCTGGCATCTATCAAGGCTGTCAAGTTGCATTGCCCAAAAATTACAATCCACGCGAAGTGATTCCGTATCTACAGAATGCCCAGTTATCCCCTTCAGCGCAACGTCGCGAGCTTGATCTAATCCAACGATTGAATGCTATGCATCTGGAACGTCGTGGAGCGGAAAATGCAATGAGCGCCAGAATTCAATCACTTGAAATGGCGTTCAATATGGGAAGCACCGCCGCCGATGCATTTGATCTCAGTCAGGAATCTGCTGACACACTAGACACTTACGGACTGACTGGGCCAGAATCGGAACTGGTGGCAACCAGCGGTGATGGAGGCTTCAAGCGTTTGACATATGGCCGCAACTGTTTGCTGGCTCGACGGCTGGTTGAACGAGGCGTTCGCGTAGTGCAGATCTATTGTGGCAAGAGCCAGCCGTGGGACCATCACTCGCGCAACACCGAGTCACACCGCAATCATGCGAAAGTTGTCGATCGCCCGATCGCAGCGCTGCTTGGGGATCTCAAACAACGAGGATTGCTGGACGAAACGCTGGTGTTGTGGGGCGGCGAATTCGGTAGAACTCCGACATCACAGGGCAATGATGGCCGCGATCATAATCATCACGGTTTCACTGTCTGGATGGCTGGAGGTGGTGTCCGAGGCGGCATGACCTACGGAGCAACGGATGAATTTGGTTTCAAGGCTGTCGAAAAGCCAGTTCATGTGCATGACCTCCACGCCACCATGCTTCATCTGATGGGGCTAGACCACGAAAAGCTGACCTATCGTTACAGCGGTCGCGACTTTCGTCTGACGGATGTTCATGGAAAGATTGTTCAGGAGATCATCGTGTGAGAGCCAATAGGATCCATCGTCACAAATCGCTCCTAGGCGGTGAGTTTAAGTTGGTCGCCTTTCGCTTCGCGAAAGCCGCCTCTCATAGCACTCCTTTTGCGGAGCAAAAGGCGACTATCTTTGTCGCCCCAACGGATGGTGAAGCGTCGAATCGCGGAACAATCAAAGATTTTATCATCGGCTTGCTATTCTTGTTGTGGTTCGCGAATCCCGCCATTGCCGACGAACTCGACGCAAGCAGTGTCGAGTTCTTCGAAGCCAAGGTGCGGCCGCTTCTCGTCACTCGTTGCTACGAATGCCACAGCGAAGAGGCTGCTAAAACAGAGAGACTTCAGGGCGGTTTACGACTCGATCATCGCGAAGGAGTTCGACAAGGCGGCGAGTCTGGACCAGCCATTGTGCCGGGAAAGCCAGACGAGAGTCTGCTAATCAAATCGGTTCGCTACTCCGATAAAGCGCTTCAGATGCCGCCTAAGCAACCACTCTCCTCCGAGGAGACTGCAATCTTGGAACGATGGATTGCTATGGGAGCACCAGATCCGCGCGAGGGAAAGGCGATTGTTTCCGTAAAACGCGAAATCGACTTTGAAGCTGGACGCAAACTCTGGGCATTCCAATCGCCCGTTAAGCAGGCAATACCAAGCGTCGTTGACGTCAACTGGCCGAAGCAGACTCTTGATCGCTTTGTTTTGGCCGCTCTCGAGCATCGATCGCTTCGACCCGTTCGATCGGCGACACGAAAGGAACTGATCCGTCGAGCGACCTTCGATCTGATCGGTTTGCCTCCGACACCTGAAGAGGTCGACGCGTTTGTGAACGATCCAGAGCTGCAAGCTTGGGAACGAGTCGTCGATCGACTGCTGGCTTCGCCCCATTATGGTGAACGCTGGGCCCGATATTGGCTTGACGTCGCGCGTTATGCGGACGATCAGGGCAATTCGTTTCTAACTCCGACGCCTGCTGCCTTTCTGTATCGCGACTGGGTCGTGAAGGCTCTTAATGACGACATGCCTTACGACGAATTTGTACGACTACAGATTGCAGGCGACGAAATTCCAGGACCAGCGTCTGATTATATGACTCGACTGGCAGGACTCGGTTTTCAGTCACTGGGGCCACAGTTCCGCAAAGGCGCTGCCGGAGAAGCCAAGGCCAAAGCGGATGAACTCGAGGACCGAATCGACACGCTGTCGCGGGGAATTCTGGGACTCACCGTTTCCTGTGCTCGATGCCATGATCACAAATTCGATCCGATTCCAACTCGCGACTATTACTCACTCGCCGCTGCTTACAATGGCGCGGAGTGGCCAATGCGCATGCTGGCAGCACCTGAGACGGTCGAAATTCACCGACAATGGACTGTCAAGGTCGAGCAGCAGACTGCGGGGCTGAAGAAATGGAAAGAGGAACAGTCGCGACAGCGCGGCAAGCAAGCGCTCGAAAGAGCCGATGCGTATGCTATCGCAGCCTGTAAAATGCTTGTGCTGCAAAAGCACCAGCTTCCGCTCGATGGTTCTGCATTTGCAAAGCAGGAAAGCCTCGAGCTCTACTTCCTGAATCGTTGGGTAAAAATTCTAGGTGAGTCGAGCGATGAACCGCTACTCAAGGGCCTTCGCGAAGCAGCCAAACAAGCCAGTGACTCAGCAACAGTGGCAACGTCTGATGCGCTGCGTCAACAGGCAGTTGCGTTGAAGAATTCGGCGGTCGCCGCATTGGAATCCCTCGAGGCGAGCGAACAGCCTGCCGGCGATCCAGCGAAAAAACCAACGCCCGTGCCGCCGGAGCACGAACATTTGCTCAAGGCTCTCTTGAAGGACGCCCATGCACCGTTCTTTGTGGCCGAGAACGAGTTGGCTGGTATGCTAACAGAACCCGAAAAACAACAGCTTGCAAGCCTTCAGTTCGAGCTAGACACTCTGACTAAAAACCGGCCTCCATCCGGCCCGATGACCCCCAGCATTCAGGGCGGAGGAAAGGGAATGCAAGTTTTCGTCCGCGGAAATCCTGCACGGCTGGGCGAGCAGGCACCGCCCGGTTTCCTTCGAATCTTGAGTTCCGATAATTCGCCTGGAGGCAAAACATTTTCTCGGCTTGAACTAGCCAACGCGATTGTGAGTCCTCAGAACCCGTTGACCGCGCGTGTCATTGTCAATCGCGTATGGCATTATCACTTTGGTCGCGGCATTGTGCCGACGTTGAGCAACTTTGGAAAGCTTGGCGGACCACCAACGCACCCAGAACTGTTGGACACGCTCGCCGTACAATTCATGGAATCGGGTTGGTCCATCAAATGGCTGCATCGCGAGATCATGCGATCTGCAACCTATCAACTCAGCAGCGATCAACACGCAGACAATATGTCCATTGATCCTGGCAATGAATATCTGTGGCGGACGACGCCGCGACGGCTGGATATCGAGGCTTGGCGAGATGCACTGTTGAGTGTCTCCGGCAAGCTGGATACTCAAGTGGGTGGACCATCTATCGATCAGACTACTCCCGGAATCAAAGAGGTGGAAGGGTTCAATTTCTTTAGCCGCCTAAACGGGTTTGAAGCCGACAATCCGGCTGGACGCCGACGCACGTTGTACACTGTCGTCAGCCGATACGCACCCAACGCGACTCTATCACTCTTTGATTTCCCCGAACCGAACGTGACCAGCGACCAGCGAATTGCTACGACCGTTCCACAACAGCAATTGTTCGTTTTGAATAGCCCGTTCATGTTCGAGATGAGCCGCGAGTTTGCGAAACGTCTGGAAAATGCGGCGTCGGCGGATCAAGATCGAATTCGACTCGCTTGGCAGCTTGCCAACTCTCGCCTACCAACAGACGAAGAGATCAATGTAGCGATGGAATTTCTGAACGCTCCGACCGCCTCGACGGAGACTGAACAGTTAAGTCGCTGGGAGCAGTTGTCACATGCACTCCTTGCTGGCAACGAATTCATCTTCCTGCCTTAGTGCAGTGCACTCGTTGGTTAGTTTGTTAGGCTACGGAATGTCAACGTTTCCCTTGAGCCTGGCGGCGATGGACAACATCGAGGATAATGGAACCGCGACGCTGCCATGTGGGCCTGCGCTGGCAACAGTCATTCCGATGATTCGACCGTCGAGACTAATAATTGGGCCACCAAGTTCATTCTTTTCAAGCGGCATGTCGTGATCGAATACTGTCGCGCCATCGCGTATTGTAAACTTCTCCTTGAGGGAACTAGCGACGGAAAACTCATGCACTGGTGCGCTGACTATCCCTGCTGAGATCGGAGAGCCATCGAGAGAGATGGTTGTTACGAATGTTCCAGCCAAAGGTGACAGAGCGGTACTTTTGCCCAGGGGCTTAAGTTCCGTTGTGTCCACTTTTAACATCGCTAGATCGTGGTCGTGGTCGACTGCGGCAATTCTGGCTGGCCGGATCGCTCCGCTTGGCAAACGGCACTGCGGATAATCCTTTACTGCGCTGGCTGTGGTGAGTATCCAACCCTCTTGTCCGACGACTGTTCCGTACGCAACTCTTTTCCCGCCAAGGATGATCTCGACTACGCTGCCGCGCAATTCGGCTTGAACGTTCTTCCAAACCTCGATCATTCTGACTCCCGATCGCCAGTGCTCGGGAGGAAGGACTTCTTGAACCAACTCGAACTGTTTCTTTCGTTCAAAATGGTTCGTAAACAACGTATCACGCGGAACGACACTCGCTTGCATTGTCCCTTGCAGAGTGCGAATCTGTTCGTTGGAGATGTACGACAAATGAAAACGTCTCCATGAAGAATCCTTTGCCAAATGCACCACAGCAGTTGGCATTAAACTATCAAGGGGAATCCCGATCAGTTGACCATTTAAGTTGATTAACGGTCCGCCAGAGTCTCCGCCTGTCGTTGCGCAATCGGGAACTAAGTTTATTGGATTTATGTAAACGATCCGACCCAGCCGTGATACCACAGACCTCGACGGTTGGTATCCCAATGGATGGCCAAGTTTGATCACCCAGTCACCGAGTGATCGCGGACCGTCCTGGGCCAATTCCATGAACGGATAGGGGCCTGGTTCTAGGATGCGAAGCATTGAGACATCCGGATGCTTAGAACCGCCGAGCAGTTCTGCGTGTACCTCTCGGCCATCGTGCAGCACGACGTCCACGACGTCTCCTGGTTTTCCGTATGCTACCAATCCAGTTTTCTCTTCATAACGTCCCTCGTGCGACACGTGATACTGAGAGAGCACTAGACCATCCGCGCGAATGATCACACCAGACGCCAGACGACGCTCGGTAATGGATGCTGTACTGTTCGGTGAGCCAAAACGGTTGCCCACAGCTACAACGGTTGGAAGAGACTTCCGAATAATCTCAGTAACGCGAGCTTGCAGTTTTCGAAGGTCGTCGATGTTAGTGGGCGATTCTACAGGCTTCGAAGCTTGCGCGTCTGGATTGTTGACTTGTGCATTTGCAATATGTGATAGCCGGCAAACTGACAGAACGACGACGACTGCCCAAAAGCCACTCACTATTTCGTGAGGCATGGCGAAATGTCTTCGGAGATTCATTTACGTGTCTTCTTCTTGTGCTTGGACCACTCTACTGCGCTTGAATGGGTTTGAATCTGAGTTCTGGCAACCAAAATCATATCGTCACGGCCAGCAATGGCGTGGAGGATTCGCTGATCGGTCGCTTGCATGTCCAAAAAATATGTGGACGAATCGCCAAATGCAAAATACGCGGCACCTTTGTGCTCGCTGCCGAATCCCGGCGTGTTTTGTGCAGTCGACGGATGATTGACAAATCTAGCAGTCGAGGCCCCAGCGGCAATCCAGGGCCCGAGTTGGCTGTTAATCTGCCCGACCGCGATGGTATTCACAGTTCCGTCTCGGACTTCTGGTATCGAAATCTTAGTCTGCGTTCCTAAGGGAAACATCCCGTTATCGCGGCCGAGGCTGCCACGAACCAGCGCAAAATGGGAGACAGCTCTTCCCCGATCATCGCGAGTTACCTTGACACTTGGTGATAGGAACTCAGGGACGATCGTCTTGCTGGCTTCCGCATTTGCTGGATCATCCCAGGCCTTAGTTAGATCGATGCTTGCGTAGATCGCCCGCGCCCGCTGGTTATCGGCGTGCCAAGCCTTCCAGTCGGGATCGTCCTCGGGTAAGTATGACGGACGTACGCCAAGGTACGGCAGCAGCAACACCAGGCCGCTGAGTCGACGCTCCGGTGAAAGGTTTACATTGGGAATCTCAGCCGGAGGCAATTCGCCGTTATGTTCATCTACGTAAGCATGGATAGCATACGCAATCGCATGCAAATTCCTCTTCGTCTGCGCATCGCGTTGTTCCAATTCGGTTTGTCCTTCGAACAAAGGCGCTTTTGCTTGTGGCGTAGCCTTGGTTTGCGCAATTAAGAATGCGCCCATTCCAATTCCTGTTGCGGCGCAAAGTGCGAGCAGGCCAACTTTGGCCTGTGCGACAATCGTCATTCTCATGATTTCTCCCTTGGCGAGCTGAGTAGAAGCTAACGAAAGTCCGACAGTCGAAGCTGTAGCAGCGCTCGTCGCTGCTTTTGTCAATGCAATGATCGTGGGTTGGGTGATCGCCGCTTGCGAAATCTTGCTCGAAAATACTCCGCCGGAAAGAAGCGTTAATGCGGCAGCACCATTACCGGCCAGCCGTTTGCGAAGGAACTTGCGACCGCGCTCCAAGCGACCCTTGACAGTCAGCTCGCTGACCCCAAGTTCCACCGCAGCCTGAAGCCGAGTTTTTCCTTCCAAATCACAAAGGACCACCGGAGCGCGATATTTGTCCGGGAGTTTTTCTAGCTCCTGATAAAGCTGACACTCAAGTTCCTCGAACCGGGCCTCATCCTCCGACGGAACGGCAATTTCGATCATGATCTTTTCACGCATTCGGCTAATTTTTGCCGCCCGTTTTTGTTCCCTACGAGCGATTCGAAGAGCTACCCCGTAAAGCCAGTTTGCAATGCAATTTTGCCAACGGACGTTGTGGGATCTCTTGGCCAGCACGAGGAACACTGCTTGAAAAGCGTCCTCAGCATCCTGCTCATTCCGCAACATCCTTCGGCAGACTCTCTGAACCAACGGACCATGGCGCTGAATCAATACTTCAAAAGCGTGCTCGTCGTGATGGCTGTTGAATCGACCCAGCAGCTCTCGATCATCAAGATTGCCAATCTCAGCGAGGTCTTTCTTTAGTGATTTCTCCGTAGCTGTAATAATGACACTCTTCCAGTTTTATGAAGACTAACCTTGCCGGGGAAATGCGTAAGCGTTGGCAAGCATGCCGGCCAACATAGATGTAATGTAGGTTTCTGACGAAACGGCACGCATAAACTCTACAAATTGCACTTTTTCCGAATTGAGCTCTACCGAGAATCAGCGGGCTGGGAGTGTCCTGTCAGAAATTTATTCCAATCTCCAAGCGCGAGCCGGACGCGCCCAAAGGCTGACCGATAGGGGTAGACCTCCCATTCATCACCAACGCAAATGCCAAAATAATCGGCCTCATAGGCTGCCTTTCGAATGGGATTTCGAATCAACCAGTTCTACCATCTGGAAGGACGCGAAGGGACGCCGACTCATAATTTGATTGCAACAGTTGTGTACATCAAAGACAGGCCCGATTGTGATCGGTAGGCTTGAATTGAGAGGAGTATCGTCCGTCGATTTGTATGGGAAGCTTGCTGGTCAGAAACTGGCGGGTAGGTATTTTGGCCCTTGTCCCGTGAGCCGCTCGTTGATCCATTCCGTACAGTGCAGCCTGCGTTTTTCAAATGTCGCCTACCTCGCCCAAACAACCCCCGTCCCATTTTCACGTCACGAGCCAGTTCCTGTACCCGATCATGATGAGCTTCGAGTAGGTACGCTAAGGTCAATCATTCGGCAATCGGGAGTACCCCGAACCGAATTTGAAACCTGATCTGTCCCGGGCTTTGACATTTTCGTCCAACCCAGCTCGCCGCGCTCCTTCGATTCTTCCGATACGCTGGGCTTCGCGAAATCGAAAGAGAGCTGGAAGAAAAGGGGACGGGGGTAATATGCGTCACTTTTTGCTCACTTCTAGCTTTTTCGGGCGGCCAATTGGATGGAGAGTATGCCAGATGCCGTGTTGTTCCGCAACCTTTTCTGTCCATCTCTCATCACCATATGGAAAAAAAGGGGACGTGGAAAAAAAGGGGACGGGGGTAATATGCGTCACTTTTTGCTCATTTCAAGCTTTTTCGGGCGGCCAATTGGACGGAGAGTATGCCAGACGCCGTGTTGTTCTGCAACCTTTTCTGTCCATCTCGCATCACCATACGGCCTCCCTCGATTGACGCAAGCCCGCAAAGCTCCCAACTCTCTTTCGTTGAGTGGTGCGTTGACTCGATCG